>DASRXN010000001.1:0-13315 GCA_035654135.1 Rhodocyclaceae bacterium
CCGGCAGTTGGACAACCTGCTGTTCCGGCGTCATGCGCGACCCGACCCACCAGCCCAGGCCGATACCCATGATTAGCGCCGCCAACGCCGGTACCCACTGCCAGGACGACAAGGCCCGCCGCTCCGGCGGAGCGAGCGCAACAACAGATGCCAGCGCTTGCGCTGGCGCAACTTCCTCGGCGGCTTGCGTTCCCTTACTGTGCTCTTCGGCCACGCGCTTCATGGCCAACTCCACGATGTCGAGTTGAGCCACGTCGCGTGAGAGCACGGCTGCTTTGCCTTTGCGGTGGGCACCGCTTGGGCGGTACTTTGTTTTCCAGAATGTCGGGCTCAGCGTGATCATCCTGTTCCCCTCGGAACTCCAGACAATGCCATGCTAGCCCAAGCAAACCCAACGGCCAATGGCTTAATCGGACTAGTACAATCGGACTATGCAAACGCTGCTCGTCCTCACCAACCTGCCCGATGCCCAAGCCGCGCGGGCAGTCGCCGATTATCTGGTGTCGACGCGGCTGGCAGCCTGCGTGAATATCCTTGCGCCCTGTCGCTCGGTATATCGCTGGCAAGGCAAGATCGAGAATGCCGAGGAAGTGCCGCTGCTGATCAAGACCACGGCCGACCGCTACGCCCCACTGGAAGCCGCCATCCAGTCGATGCACCCGTATGAACTTCCCGAGATCGTCGCTGTCCCATTGAGCCACGGCCTGCCGGAGTATCTGGCGTGGGTCGCCTCGGAAACCACCCCCGAACCGCAACCATGACCCCGATCCGACTGCTGCTGCTTCTGCTGGCACTCATGGCCCAGCCCGCTTTCGCCGCCGAGGAGCCGCTGGAAGCGGAACAGGCCTACCAGTTCTCGGCCCGTGCCATCGACGCCACCACCGTCGAGGCCCGTTGGCTGATTGCCGACGGCTACTACATGTATCGCGACAAGGTCCGCTTCAGTGCCGAACCGGCGACGGTGAAACTCGGCGAGCCGAAGTTTCCCGCTGGCAAGGTCAAGGACGACGAGTTCTTCGGCAAGGTCGTGACCTACCGCCAGGAAGTGAAGGTCCGTATCCCGGTCGAAGCCAACGGCGCGCATTCCTTCACGCTCAAGGCGATGTCGCAGGGTTGCTGGGACCAGGGCATCTGCTATCCGCCGACGCCCCAGACGGCGACGATCAAGTTGCCGCCGGGGACCGCCGCCGAGTCTGCGTCGACCGTCGCTGCCATGCCTTCGGCGCCTGCCCCGGAAGCCGAGCCGGATGAATCGTCGAAAATCGCCGGACTGCTCAAACACGGCAGCTTCTGGCTAATCCTCGCCAGCTTCTTCGGTTTCGGCCTGCTGCTCTGCCTCACCCCCTGTGTCTTCCCGATGGTGCCCATCCTCTCCGGCATCATCGTTAATCACGGCCACGCCGTGACACACGCGCGCGCCTTCGCCCTCTCGCTGGCCTACGTGCTCGGCATGGCCATCACCTACGCCGCCGTCGGCGTCGCGGCCGGCTTCTCGGGCACGCTGCTTTCCAGCGCGCTGCAGAACGCCTGGGTGCTCGGCGGCTTTGCACTGGTCTTCGTCATCCTCTCGCTGTCGATGTTCGGCTTCTACGAGCTGCAACTGCCGGCGGCCTTGCAGAGCCGCCTTTCCGAAAAAGCCAACCGGCAGGGCGGCTCCTTCGGTGCCATCGCCGTCATGGGCGCATTGTCGGCGCTGATCGTCGGCCCCTGCGTCGCCGCGCCGCTGGCCGGCGCCCTGCTCTACATCGCCCAGACCAGGGACGCCGTGCTCGGCGGCGCTGCGTTGTTCACCATGGCGCTCGGCATGGGCGCGCCACTGCTCGCTGTCGGCGTATTTTCCCGCTCGCTGCTGCCCAAGGCAGGTCCCTGGATGGAGGCGGTGAAGAAGTTTTTCGGCGTCGTGATGCTGGCCACGGCGCTGTGGCTGGTCACCCCGGTGATTCCGGGCTGGGCGCAAATGCTCGGCTGGGCCGCGCTCCTGATCGTGCCGGCAATCTTCATGCATGCGCTCGACCCGCTACCCAAGTATGCCAACAATTGGCACCGACTCTGGAAGGGCGTCGGCGTACTGATGCTGCTCGGCGGCACGGCAATGGTCGCCGGCGTGCTCGGTGGCGCCCGCGACCCACTACAACCGCTCGGCTTTCTGCGCGGCGAAGCGGCCATCGGCGAGTCACCACGACTGACTTTCGAGCGCGTGAAGTCCGTCGCCGAACTCGACGTCCGGGTCCGGGAAGCGACCGCCAGAGGCCAGCCAGTCATGCTCGACTTCTATGCCGACTGGTGCGTCTCCTGCAAGGAAATGGAAAAGTTCACGTTTGCTGATCCGCGGGTGCGCGCCAAGCTGGCCGGTACGAGGTTGCTGCAGGCGGACGTCACCGCTAACAGCGACGACGACAAGGCGCTGCTCAAGCGCTTCGGCCTGTTCGGCCCGCCCGGCATCATCTTCTTCGGCCGTGACGGCAAGGAAGTCGCCAATGTCCGCGTGGTCGGCTACCGGCCCGCCGATGCCTTCCTGGCTACCCTCGGCCAGGCGCTCGCGCCCTGACCGGGTGCGAGTCCGGCATGGTCGCCCCCGGGCGGGCGCTGAATTTGCTCAAGATTTCCCGAAATTCGGCCGATATCCGTTACTGCATGCAGGACGGCCATGACACCACGACTGACATATTCAAGCGCAGGCAATGATCGCCCGACGGTCCTGATCGTCGACGACGTTCCGGAGAACCTCGGCATACTCTTCGAGCTGCTGCGGCCCCAGTACCGGGTTCGTGGCGCCTCGTCGGGCGCCGAGGCGCTGCGCGTTGCCGCCAGTGCGCCCAAGCCCGACCTGGTGCTGCTCGACGTCATGATGCCGGACATGGACGGCCACGACGTATTCCGCCACCTGCGCGGCAACCCCGCCACCGAGGATATCCCGGTGATCTTCGTCACCGCCATGGACAGCATGGAAGACGAGATGCGCGGCCTCGAGCTGGGCGCCGTCGACTACATCACCAAGCCGTTGCGGCCACCCGTGGTCCTGGCCCGCATCAACACCCAGCTCGAACTCAAACGGGCGCGCGACTGGCTGACCGACCAGAACGACTTCCTCGAAGCCGAGATCGCCCGGCGCATGGCCGAGAACGACCGGACCCAGCTAGTCACCATCCGGGCACTGGCCCACCTGGCCGAGACCCGCGATCCCGAGACCGGCAACCACATCCTGCGCACTCAGGGCTACGTGAATCTGCTCGCCACGCGCCTGAGGAACCATCCCCGCTTTGCCGCCTTTCTCAGCCAGCGCAACATCGAACTGCTGACCAAGTCGGCGCCGTTGCACGACATCGGCAAGGTCGGCATTCCCGACAGCATCCTGCAGAAGCCGGGCAAGCTCACGGCCGAAGAGTGGGAGATCATGAAGGCCCATGCCAGGATCGGCTCCGACGCCATCGAGCAGGCCGAGGCCGACGTCGCGGAGCCACCACCGTTCCTGACCCTGGCGAAGGAAATCGCCCACTGGCACCACGAGAAGTGGGACGGTTCCGGCTATCCGGACGGCCTCGCCGGCGACGGGATTCCGATCGCCGCGCGCCTGATGGCGGTCGCCGACGTGTTCGACGCATTGATTTCGCCCCGGGTCTACAAGCCGCCGATGGACGTTGACCAGGCGCGCGAGATTATCGCCGCCGGCCGTGGCAGCCATTTCGATCCCGACATGGCCGACGCTTTCCTCGCCGGCTTCGCGGAATTCGTCGCCATCGCCAAACACCATCATGATGATATCGGCTGAGCCGGCGCGACTGCCATGAAACGCGAAAGCACCGCTTCCCTCCGGATCGCCCTGATCTACGCCGCCTTCGCCGCGCTGTGGATCCTGCTGTCCGACGAGGCCGTGGCATGGCTGTTCGATGATTCCGCGCGGATCATCCACGCCAGCATACTCAAAGGCTGGCTGTTCGTCGCCGTCACCTCCCTGCTTCTGTACTTCCTGGTCGGCCGCATGGTCAGGCAGTTGCGCGAGGCGCACGAGCGCGAACTATCGGTTGAGTCAGAGCGGCTGCGGGCGCTGCAGCTGCTCGACACCATTGCCGAGAGTTCCGACGACGCGATCTTCGCCAAAGACATCGAGGGCCGCTACATACTGGTCAACAAGGCCGCAACCCGCTTCATGGGGCGGGCGGCCGCAGAAGTTCTGGGCCGCGACGACAGCGCGATCTTTCCTACGGAGCAGGCCAGATTCCTGATGGCGATCGGCAGCCGCGTGATTGCCGAAGATCGGACCGAGACCAACGAGGAAACGCTGGATACGGCGGCAGGGATTAGAACTTTCCTTGCCACCAAGGGGCCGCTGCGCGACCCCGAGGGCCGGATCATCGGTACCTTCGGCATCAGCCGCGACATCACCCAGTACAGGCGGGTTCAGGATGAACTGCGCCGGGAACGCGATCTTGCCAACCGTTACCTCGAGACGGCGCAGACCATCATGGTTGCGCTGGATAGCGAGGGAAGAATCACCATGATCAACCGCAGCGGCTGCGAATTTCTCGGTCGAAGCCAGAAGGAATTGTTGGGTCAGCAATGGTTTGCCACTTGCCTGCCGCAGCCAGAGGGAATGGAAAAGATCTACCCTGTATTCCAAAGCATCATGACAGGCCAGATCGAAAAGTTCGAGCGGTTCGAGAATTCCATTCTCCGCAGCGACGGCCAGCAGCGCCTGATTGCCTGGAACAACGCCTATCTCGCTGACGATGGCGGCAACATTGGCGGGACCTTCAGTTCCGGCGAGGACATCACGGACCGCCAGAAAGCCATAGATGCCCTTCGCCAGAGCGAGGAACGTTACCGGTCAGTGGTAAACAACGTCAAGGAAGTCATCTTCCAGACCGATGCCCAAGGCTTGTGGACCTTCCTCAATCCGGCCTGGACGGAAGTCACCGGCTTCCCGTTGGAAGCAAGCCTCGGCACCCTGTTCCTCGACTACGTGCATCCGGACGACAGACAGCGCAATTTCGAACTGTTCGAGCCGCTGATCCGCCGCCAAAAGGACTACTGCCGCCATGTCATCCGCTACCTGCACCGGGATGGCGGCTTTCGCTGGATCGAGGTGTTCGCGCGTTTGACCCTGGACGACGCTGATCACATCTTGGGCACTTCGGGAACGCTCACCGACATCACCGAGCGCAAGTCCGCCGAGGATGAATTGCGCGCGCGCAACGAGGAACTTGAGCGTTTCAACACGGCTACCATGGATCGCGAGTTCGACATCATCGAGCTGAAGAAGCAGATCAATGCGCTGTCGAAGGAACTCGGGCGCGAGCCGCCTTATCCGCTTGCCTTCCTGGCCGACGAAAGTCAGCCGTGACGACACGCCTGATTGCCGCGCTGCTGCTGCCCTTTCTCGCCTGCGGCGTGCAGTGGCTGCTGTGGGATCCCTGGATCAAACCCTACGTTTGGTTTCTGTTCTTCCCGGTGGCTTTCTTCAGCGCCTGGCTCGGTGGCCTGCGCGGCGGCATGACCGCGACAGCGATCAGTGCGCTGCTTGTCTGGTATGTCTTCATCCCGCCGCAGTACTCCTTGGCGCTGAAGAACCAGGCTTCGGTATTTTCCATCATCGTGTTCGTGCTCATGGGGGGGCTGTTCGCCTGGTTCCATGAGAAGCTGCACAGGGCGCTGCGGTCGTCGGAAGTTCGTTTCGAGGCGACCTTCGACCAAGCGGCGGTCGGTATCGCCCTCGTGGCGCCGGACCGCCGCTGGCTGCGGGTAAATCGCAAGCTGTGCACCATTGTTGGCTACAGCGAGGAAGAGTTGCTGGCCAGATCCTTCCAGGACATCATCCATCCCGACGACCTCAACGCCGACCTGGCCTTCGTGCAGCGCATGCTGGCGAAGGAAATCGATACCTATTCGATGGAAATGCGCTACTTCCGCAAGGACGGCAGCATCGTCTGGGTCAACGTCACCGTCGCACTGACCTCACAACCGGACGGCACGCCGGACTACTTCATATCGGCGGTCGAGGAAATCTCGGCGCGCAAGGCAGCCGAGGTCGCATTGCGCGAAAGCGAGGAGCGCTTGCGCATGGCGCAAGGCGCAGCCAATGTCGGCATCTGGGATTGGTGGGTCGAATCGGACCGGCTGGTGTGGACCCCGGAGCTGAAACGCATCTACGGCTATACGGAAGACACATTCCCCGGCATCTACCAGGCATTCGCCGAACGTGTGCATCCCGATGATCTGGGCAACGTCGAACGCTGGCGCGACGAAGCCGTCGGGGCGCATCGGCCTTTCGATTTCGATTTCCGTGTGTGCCTGCCCGGGGGAGAAGTCCACTGGGTGAACTGCAAGGGCGGCGCGATCTACGATGACCGGGGCAAGGTCCTCCGCGTGTTCGGCGTAAATTTCGACATCAGTGGCCGAAAGACTGCCGCCGAGGAACTGAAGCTTCGCAACGAGGAACTGGAACGCTTCAACCGCGCCTCGGTCGGCCGCGAGCTGCGAATGATCAACCTCAAGCGAGAGGTCAACGCGCTGGCGCGCGAACTCGGGCGTGAGGCGCCCTACGACCTGAGCTTCGTCGATGCCGCGGACGAAGACGGACCGGCATGAAGAAGCGCCCGCTGTCGTCCTTCCTCGTCCGGTTGATCTGGCTGTGCATGGTTCCGCTGCTGTTGTTCGCCATGTGGTTGGCCTGGGACAGCCTGCAAGAACAGGAAGCGAAACACCTGCGCGAGGGAGCCAACCTGGCGCGGAACTTTGCCGCCAGCATCGACCAGCACCTCCGGGCACGCATCAACGGGCTCAACATGCTGGCAATTTCGCCGCTCGCCGACGACTCGCGCCGCTGGCCGGAACTCTATACCGAAGCCCGGGGCTTCCGGGAAGGCTTTGGCAGCCACGTAATCTTCGCCGATACCGACCGGCAGATGCTGTTCCACACGCGCCAGCCCTACGGCAGCAAACTGCCGCGGCTGCCGGACTCGAAGGGAAAGACCGCGGCGCCACTGGCACTCGAGACCGGCCAGCCCCAGGTCGGCGACATCGTGGTCAGCCCGATCGACAATATTCCCCTGGTCGCCATCGCCGTGCCAGTCTTGCGCGAGAACAGGCCAACCCGGCTGATGCTCAGCATCGTCGAAACCGCCCGGTTCCGGGAGCGCCTTGAGCAGCTTGCGCTGCCGCTCGGCTGGTCGATCGTGCTGCAAGACGGCACCGGCGCAGACATAGCGCGGCGTTCGCCGCCGAATTTCGATAGTGCCCGCGACGTGGCGGACAACCACCGCTTCGTCGTCCGCTCCGAGCTGTCGCCTTGGTCGGTGGTGCTGGAAATTCCCCGCAGCAGCCTTTGGTATGAGTATTCCAGGTCGTTCTTCATTCTCGCCGCCGGCATCGTCTTTGCCACGCTGCTCGGGGTGCTGGGCGGCACGCTGGCGAGCCGCCGGATCGGGCGGGAGGTGAAGGCACTGACGGTGGCGCCGGGGCAAGTCCTTGCTCCGCCGGAGATCGCCGAGATCGCTGCCGCCCGCAATGAACTCGACATGGCGGAGACCGAACTGCGCAGCAGCGAGGAACGCTTCCGCCGCCTGTTCGACAACGCGCCGGTGGCCCTTGGCCTGGCCAGCTACGACGGCAGCATCCTGGCACACAACAACCGCTTCGAGGAGCTCTTCGGCTACACGGCTGCGGACCTGCCGACCGTCGATTGCTGGTGGACGCTGGCCTATCCCGATCCGGCCTACCGCGCCGAGGTGATCGCCCGCTGGGAAGACGCCGTGCACGCGGCCGGCGGCGCCGGCGGCCACTTCGATGCCGGCAGATACCGCATTGCCTGCAAGGACGGTTCGCAGCGCATCGTCGAAATCACCGGCATTTTGGTGCCGGAAGGCCTGCTGACCGGCTTCGTCGACGTCACCGCGCGCCACGAGGCCGAGCGGGACAAAGCGGAGGCCCAGGCCTCCCTGCTCGCAGAGCAGAACAGGGCGTGGTTGGCCGCGCTGAACCAGATGGAGGACGCCAACACGGCACGCCTGGAGGCAGAGGCGATTAGCGCCGCCCTGCGCGAAAGCCAGGAACGTCTGCAACTGCTGATCGACCACGCGCCGGCCGCGCTGGCGATGTTCGACCGCGAGATGCGCTACCTCGCCGTCAGCCAGCGCTGGCGTGATGACTATTCCCTCGGCGAGCGCGTGATCCTCGGCCGTTCGCACTACGAGATCTTCCCCGAGATTCCCGAGCGCTGGAGGGAGGTGCACCGCCGTGGCCTGGCTGGCGAGATGATCAGCGCCGACGAGGACCGCTTCGAGCGCCTCGACGGCACGGTGCAGTGGCTGCGCTGGGAAGTGCGGCCATGGCGCGCCCACGACGGCAGCGTCGGCGGCATTGTCATCTTCTCGGAGGACATCACGCGGCTGACCCGGGCCCGCCACGAGATCCTCGAGCTCAACTCCGGCCTCGAGCGCCGCGTCGCCGAGCGCACTGCCGAACTCTTGGCCGCCAACCAGGAGCTCGACTCGTTTGCCTATGCCGTGTCGCACGACTTGCGCGCCCCACTGCGCGCCATGAGCGGTTTCTCCCAGGCGCTGGACGAGGACTACGGCGACCGTCTGCCGGCCGGGGCGGAAGAATATCTCGTACAGATCAACATCGCCAGCCGCCGGATGAGCGAATTGATCGACGGCCTGCTGACCCTGTCGCGCAGCATTCGCGGGACGCTGCGCCACAATGATATCGACCTGTCGGCCATGGCAATTCGCCTGTTCGCCGACCTCGCACGCAACGATTCATCGCGACGAGTCGCGGTCGACGTGCAGCCAGGGTTGCGCGCACGCGGCGACGGGCGCATGATCGAGGCCGCATTGGCGAACCTCCTGGCCAACGCCTGGAAGTACACCGGCGCGACGGGCGCGCCGGTGATCCGGGTGTTCGCGGAGTCGCGCGATGACAAGCACTGGTACTGCGTCGAAGACAACGGCGCCGGCTTCGACATGGGTCACGCCGAGCGCCTGTTCAAGCCGTTTCAGCGCCTGCATCGCCAGGACGAGTTCCCGGGCATCGGCATCGGCCTGGCGACCGTGCAGCGCATCGTCCATCGCCACGGCGGCGAGATCCATGCCCGCGGCGAGCCGGGCAAGGGCGCCACTTTTTGCTTCACGCTGCCGACAATAGATCGGGAGGCCGAATCATGACCACCAGGACCATCCTTCTCGTCGAGGACAATCCCCAGGACGAACTGCTCACCTGGCGCGCGCTGAATAGGGCAAACGTCGCCAACCGCATCGACGTCGCCCGCGACGGCCAGCAGGCGCTCGACTACCTGTTCCGGCAGGGGGAGTTCGCGGATCGCGAGGGGGCGGAGCTCCCTGCGGTGGTCCTGCTGGACATCGGCCTGCCGCGCCTGTCGGGACTGGAGGTGCTGGAGCGGCTGCGCGCCGACCCGCGCACGGCTTTGTTGCCGATCGTCATCCTGACCTCGTCGGACGAGGACCGGGACCGGCTGAAAAGCTATGAGCAGGGCGCCAACAGCTTTGTCCGCAAGCCCGTGGATTTTGCCGAGTTTGCCGCCACGGTGGCGCGGCTGGGAGTCTACTGGCTGGCCACCAACGAGCCACCGTGCGAGGACTGACCCGGACCATGGCCGCAGCAAACCTTCCACGAAATGGCAGCGGGACAGGCCAGCATCAACGACGACCTGGTGGCTGCGATCCTGGCGGCGGAGTCGTACTTGCCGAAACACGCCCAGGCGGGTGTATGACATGAGTGCGCCGCTGCGAATCCTGGTCATCGAGGACGATCCGGCGGACTTCCTGCTGCTTGAGCGCCACCTGATTCGCGATGGAATGACCGTCGAGTGCCGGCGTGTTGCCACCGACGCCGACCTCGACGCGGCGCTCGCGCAAGTCTGGGATCTGGTGTTGTCAGACTACAACGTGCCGGGCATGGAGTTCCGCGCCAGCCTGCGGCGCGTTCACCAACGCTGGCCGGAACTGCCGGTGATGCTGGTATCGGGCAGCATCGGCGAACTGCTCGCGGTCGAGCTGCTCAAGCTCGGCCTGTCCGATTTCGTCCTCAAGGACAACCTGGCACGCCTGTCCGCGGCCATCCGCAGGGCGCTCGAGGAGGCAGCCGAGCGCCGCGCCCGTCGCGAGGCAGAGGCTGTCTTGCGCCAGACTCAGGCCGAGACGATCGAGCAGCAACGGCGGGCGCGCATCGCCACCCTCAGCCTGCTCGAGGACGCGCTGGCGGCAAGGAAGCGGGCCGAGGAAGCGCTTGCCGAGCAACACAGGCTGGGTGAGGCACTGCGGCAGTCGGCCGAGCCGACCCTCATGACCGACATCGAAAGGATCATTACCTTCGTCAATCCCGCCTTCGTCGCCCTGCTTGGTTATACGCCCGAGGAATTGATCGGCAGGCCGGTCACCCTGCTGACACCCCCCGGCAGAGAGAATCAGGCCGCGCAGGAGGAAATTGTCCGGCAGGTGATCGCCGAAGGCTCCTGGGCCGGGGAAGTGATCCGTATTGCCCGTGATGGCACTGACGTCACAGTCTATCTCTCGCTCGGCCTGATTCGCGACGTGTCGAATACGCCCGTCGGCTTCATCGCCAACTACGTTGATATCCGCGCACTCAAGGAAAAAACGGAAGCGCTGAAAGAGAGCGAAGCCCGCTACCACAGCGTACTCGATAACGCCGCCGATGCCGTCCTGGTCGCCAACTCAGATGGTCGGTTCACCTATGTCAATCAACAGGCGGCCGAACTGCTCGGCTACGCAAGCGAGAATCTGGTCGGCATGAGCATTCCCGACGTTGTTCCTGCCGACGAAACCGAATATGCGTTAGGACAATTTGCGCGGCTCAAGGAACTGGGGCACCTGCGGATCGAACCCAACCTGCGCCGACGCGATGGCAGCGTCGTGCCGACCGAACTCCATGCCGTGCAGTTGCCGGATGGCAGCTATTTCGCCGCCTGCCGCGACATTACCCAGCGGCGGCGCACCGATGCCGAACTGCGCAAGTTGTCGATGGCCGTCGAACAGAGTCCCGAGAGTATCGTCATCACCGACATCGATGCCAACATCGAGTACGTGAACGACGCCTTCCTGCGGGTCACCGGGTACTCCCGCGAAGAGGTGATCGGCCACAATCCCCGAGTGCTGCATTCCGGCAAGACGCCGAGGGAAGTCTATGCGTCCCTGTGGCAAGCCATGACGCAGGGCGTGTCATGGAAGGGCGAATTCCACAACCAGCGCAAGGATGGCAGCGAATACATCGAGTTCGCCCACATCACTCCAATCCGCCAGGTCGACGGCCGCATCACCCATTACGTGGCGGTCAAGGAGGACGTCACCGAGAAGAAGCAAATGGGCGAGGAACTCGACCGGCACCGGCATCATCTCGAGGAACTGGTGGCCACCCGCACCGCAGAACTGCAGGAGGCGCGGACCGCAGCGGAAGCCGCCAACCTGGCCAAGAGTGCCTTCCTGGCCAACATGAGCCACGAGATCCGCACGCCAATGAACGCCATCATTGGCCTTACCCACCTGATGCGGCAGGCCGCGCCGACGCCCGAGCAGGCGGACCGGCTGGCGAAGATCGACAGTGCGGCAGCGCACTTGCTGTCCATCATCAACGATGTCCTCGATCTCTCGAAGATCGAGGCCGGCCGGCTGGAACTGGAACAGACGGACTTCAGCCTGGCCGCGGTACTCGACCACACGCGTTCCCTGATCGCCGAGCAGGCCCGGACCAAGGGCATCACCGTGGATGTGGATGACGATGGCGTGCCCACCTGGTTGCGCGGCGATCCGGTCCGGCTCCGCCAGGCGTTGCTCAACTACGCCGGCAACGCCGTGAAATTCACCGAGCATGGCTCGATCGTCCTGCGCGTACGCTTGCTGGCGGATGAGGCGGAAGAGCTCTTGCTCCGTTTCGAGGTAGAGGACAGCGGCATCGGCATTTCCCCGGAGACGCTGGGCAAGTTGTTCGAGGCCTTCGAACAGGCGGACGTCTCCACCACCCGCAAGTTTGGCGGTACCGGTCTGGGGCTGGCCATTACCCGGCGCCTGGCACGCCTGATGGGTGGCGAAGTCGGCGTGGAAAGCACGGTCGGCAAGGGTAGCCGCTTCTGGTTCACTGCACGGGTTCGCCACGGACGCGGCGTCATTCCTGGGACGCTCCCGGTCAGTGCTGCCTTGGCCGAGGCCGCACCGCCCCGACGGTACGTCGGTGTCCAACTGCTGCTGGCCGAGGACAACGACATCAACCGCGAGGTGGCGCTGGAACTCCTGCATGCCATGGGTTTGGCTGTCGATACGGCGGTCGACGGCGTGGAGGCCGTAAGAAAGGCGCGGAATGGCAACTACGACCTCATCCTGATGGATGTGCAGATGCCGCTGATGGACGGGCTCGAGGCCACGCGCAACATTCGCGGCCTCCCTGGCTGGGCCGGCAAGCCAATTCTTGCCATGACCGCGAACGCCTTTGACGAGGATCGCCGCGCCTGCCTGGAGGCCGGCATGGACGATTTCATCGCCAAGCCGGTGAATCCCAAGGCCTTGTTCACCACTCTGGACAAGTGGCTGTGCAAGCCAGAAGGCTCCCCCGTCGGCGTCGTGCCGACGCCGGCGACAAACGGCGTGGAGCTTAGTCCCGTGCTCGCGACAGTTCCGGGACTGGATGCGGCGGCAGGCCTGCGTAGCGTCCGCGGCAATACGAGAAGCTACCTCCGTCTCCTGCACCAGTTTGCCATGAGCCACGAGCAGGACGTCGCCACCATCGGCGTTCGTCTGACGGAAGGTGGCCACACCGAAGCCAGACGCCTAGCCCACAGCCTGAAGGGTGCGGCCGGCTTGCTCGGTGCGACCACTGTCCAGCGACTGGCCGCAGCGCTGGAACTGGCAATCCACCAACAGCGCGGCGGCACGGATATCAACCGGTGTCTGCACGAACTGGCTACCGAAATCGTTCCCTTCCTCGAAGCGCTGCGTAACCTGCCGAGTCAACTGGTGCCGGCAGCCGGTACGCCAGAGGCTGCTCGCGCCGCCCTTGATCGCCTGGAAGGATTGCTGTCCGCAAACGACATGGAAGCCACTGAATTCGTCGCTTCCGCGGCGCCACTCATACACTTGGCGCTGGGCGCGGAAAGAGCGGATCGTCTCGGTCGGCAAATTACCGCGGTCGATTTTTCCGGCGCACTGGCAACGCTGCGCCAGTTACATTGAATAGTTAGTCGGGCACGATGGTGTGACAGACCTTCATGCCCGGGACCAAGGACACCGACTTGATATCGCCCGCCCCGGAGACAGCCTCGCGCATGGCCACCTCGCGGCAGTGGGCGACGATT
>DASRXN010000002.1:0-20347 GCA_035654135.1 Rhodocyclaceae bacterium
GCGCCATCTTCATAGCCTCTGCCATGTCCGCCACAAAACTGCGGCCGCGCACCGAGACGCGACGCTGACTCGGATGATGGGCGGGGCGGATGACGGGACCGCTGTCGTGCAGAATCCGGCCGTCCTGGATTTGAATCGTGCGTTCGGCCAGGCGGGCAAGCCGCGGATCGTGAGTGATCAGGATCAGGGTGCGTCCGGCCCGATGGAGGGCCAGCAGCCGCATCATCACTTCGACGCCGCTCTGGCTGTCCAGGGCGCCGGTGGGTTCGTCGGCGAGAATGACGCGGCCACCGTTCATCAATGCCCTGCCGATGGCGACCCGCTGCTGCTGGCCGCCCGATAGCTGATGCGGCCGGTAGTCGAGTCGGTCCGCCAACCCCAGACGCGAGAGAAGGCTCCTGGCTCGGCTGACGCGTCGCTGGTGGGATCGGCCGGCGTAGATGGCCGGCATCTCGACGTTTTCGGCGGCAGTACCAGTATCGATCAGGTGGTAGCGCTGAAAGATGAAGCCGAAACTGCGGCGCCTGAGTTCTGCCAGCTCGTCCCCTGACAGGGTCGCCACGTTGTGGTTGGCGTATCGGTAAGTGCCGCTCGTCGGCCGGTCCAGACAGCCAATGAGATTCATCAAGGTGGTCTTGCCGGAGCCCGATGCGCCGACGATGGCAACGAATTCGCCTTCGTAGATGGACAGGCTCACGCCCTGAAGCACGGCGGCCGGACGGCCACCCTGGTTGTAGGCCTTGGTGACGTCAATGAGTTCGATCAATGGAGATTCAGCCACTGTTCTTGCTCCGGCGCCGACTGCCTTCGGTGATGCCGACGACGATGGTGTCGCCCTCGGCAAGCCCCGCGAGAACCTGGGCCTGCACACGCGTCAGCAAGCCGACCGTGATCGGCCTGTCCTCGACATTGCCGGCCTCGGTGACAACCTGGACGCGGTAGGGCCGCCCACCGCTTGTCGCCGTCTGGCCGGATGCGGCAGCGCGCAGGGCCGCGGCGGGAACCAGCAGCGCGTTCTCGGCCCGGGCGATCACCAGATAGACCTGCGCGCTCATCTGTGGCTTGAGCGCACCATCCTGGTTGGCGACATCGAAGAGGACGTTATAGAGGACAACATTGTTGACCACCTCGGGAGTGGGCATGATCTGGCGCACCGTGCTTTGCCAGCGTCGCTCACTGCCCAGGGTGTTGAAGTAGACCGGCATGCCGACGCGCAGTTTCGACACGTCGGCTTCTGCCACTTGCGCCCAGACAGTCATCGTGCCGAGGTTGGCAACGCGCAAGATCGTGGGCGCCAGCTGGCTTGCCACCAGGGTCTGACCCTGACGTGCAATCACCGATACCACCGTGCCTGCCATTGGCGCAAATATCTTCGTATAGCGCAGATTGGCTTCGTCCGACCGCAACTCCGACTTGGCCTGCTCCACCTGGGCGCGAAAGGAGGCAACCTGGGCAGCAGCCTGTTCGGCGGCGGCGGTGCTCTGTTCCAGGAGTTCCTGGCTCACTGCCTCGCCGGCGATCAGCTTCTTGTTGCGCTCCAACTGCTGTTGGGCGAGACGGAGCTGCGCCATGCGGTCTGTCAGCTGCGCACGCAAACTCTGGAGCGTTGCCCGCGTGGCGTCAACCTTTGCAGCCAGAAGCACCGGATCGATCTCGGCCACAAGATCACCCGTATTCACCTGCTGGCCGACGGCCACACGCAAGATCTTGAGTTGGCCGGTGACCTGGGTACCCACGTCCACGTAGGCGGAGGGCTGAAGGGCGCCGATGGCAGAAACGGTCTCCTCGACAGTACCCCGCTCGACTACCGCAGTACGGTACTGCCGACCTGAATCAATGCCCTGGCGGAAATTCCAATAGGCAACACCTAACCATACGGAAAGCAGGGCGATAATTCCCCAAAGCACACGTCGTACCATCAAACCCCTACGGCATCTCCACAATAACCCTGAACGCCAGCCTTGATGTCGGTCGGCGTTCAAGGAACCGGAGGCAAGTTACTGGAGTGGAGGAGCTTGGGTTTCCCTGTCGTCACCCCCCGACAACCATTACGCTCGATAATGCTTGCGTCTGGAATGTGACAATGCAGAGCCTCGGCGGTTCCACCTCTGCAGGCCAGCAGACGGTGTGGTCGACCGGAACTTTATTGGCCGGTGCCGCCCACCGTCAGACCATCGATGCGCAGCGTCGGCTGGCCGACGCCGACCGGCACGCTCTGGCCTTCCTTGCCGCAGGTGCCGACGCCGGGGTCGAGCGCCATGTCGTTGCCGATCATCGAGACGCGCGTCAGCACGTCCGGGCCGTTGCCGATCAGCGTCGCACCTTTGACCGGCGTGGTGATTTTCCCGTTCTCGATCAGGTAGGCTTCGGCAGTCGAGAAGACGAACTTGCCGCTGGTGATGTCCACCTGGCCGCCGCCGAAGTTGGCGGCATAAAGCCCCTTCTTCACCGAGCGGATGATCTCCTCCGGGCTCTTGTCGCCATTGAGCATGTAGGTATTGGTCATGCGCGGGATCGGCAGGTGGGCGAAGGATTCGCGGCGGCCGTTGCCGGTTGGCGCGACGCCCATCAGCCGGGCGTTGAGCGTGTCCTGCAGGTAGCCCTGGAGGATGCCGTCCTCGATCAGCACCGTGCGCCGCGTCGGGTTGCCCTCGTCGTCGATCGACAACGAACCGCGACGATCGGCAATGGTGCCGTCGTCAACCACGGTGACGCCCTTCGCCGCCACGCGCTGGCCGACACGACCCGAGAAGGCGGAACTGCCCTTGCGGTTGAAGTCGCCCTCCAGCCCGTGGCCGATCGCCTCGTGCAGCAGGATGCCCGGCCAGCCGGCGCCGAGCACCACGGTCATGCTGCCCGCCGGCGCAGGCTTCGCGGCGAGGTTTACGCTGGCCTGGTGCACGGCGTCCTTCGCGTATTGCATCAACCGCTCGTCGCTGAAGTAGCCGTAGTCGTAGCGACCGCCGCCGCCGGCGTAGCCCTGCTCCCGCTTGCCGTCCTCGACCATGATGACGGTGATGGAGACACGCACCAGCGGCCGCACATCGGCCGCCAGGTGGCCGTCGGAACGGGCCACCAGCACCACTTCCCAGCTGCCGGCGATGTGCGCCATGACCTCGGCGACACGCGGATCGAGATCGCGGGCGAACTTCTCCAGCCGTTCGAGCAACTTGACCTTGTCGGCATCGGCCAGCGAGGGAATCGGATCGTGCGGCACATAGAGCGCCGGGGCTGACTTGTGCTCCATGCCGGGCAACGTGCCCGAGGCACCTGCCGCCGCGATGGCCCGCGTCGCCTGCGCCGCCCCTTGCAGCGCCGGCAGGCTGATCTCGTCCGAGTAGGCGAACGCCGTCTTGTCGCCGCTGACGGCGCGCACGCCGACGCCCTGGTCGATGCTGTAACTGCCCGACTTGACGATGCCTTCCTCGAGGCTCCACGCCTCCGAGCGCGCGTACTGAAAATAGAGGTCGGCGTAATCGACACGATGACCGAAGATTTCGCCGAAGACGGTCGACAGTCTTCCGGGTGTCAGCTCGTAAGGGACGAGCAGGGTTTGTTCGGCAATGGAGTAATGATTGTTCATCGGTCAGAGTCGTCTGTGTTGCAAGGCCGGCAGACTGGTTCTCACTTCGGCAATTCTGCGGGCGTCGAGTTCCGCCACGATAACACCCTCGCCAATGTCGAGTCGCGCGGCTACGATCTTCATGGCGTGGATCCCGCCGCCGGCGTCGCTCCCGGCCCCTGGGCGGCGACCTTCTCGACCTTCGGGTCGGCCCAGGAGCCGGTCACTGCGTAGTCGAAGGCGAAGGCCTTGTCGAGCGGATTGCCGAACACCTTGTTCATTACCCAGGCCGCCGCGCCCACCACCGGATTGACCAGCAGCACGCCGGTGGCCACGGTCTCGCCGAGGGCCGGCTGCACGCGCACTTTCAGGTCCTGGCTTTCGCGCGCGAGATCGACCTTGCCATTCATCAGCACTCTTGCCGCCGGCCCCTGGATCTGGAAGTCGGTCGTCTCCATGACGCCGCGGTTGACCGTCATCTGGCCGCCGATGCTGTCGAAGACGAAGCCTTCGCTGAAAATGTCGCGGAAATCGAGACTGATCCGCCGCGGCAGCGATTGCAGGCTGACGATGCCGAGCAACCGGCCGACGCCGGGTTCCAGCTTGTTGAACTGGCCGTTGGCCGCCTCCAGCCTGAGTTTGCCGCCGAGGCTGGCGTAGTCGAGCGCGGTGGGCGGCCCGGCCCAGGACAGCCCGCCCTCGAGGGTGGCGGTGCCGCGCCGGACCGTTTCCGGATAACCGAGACGCCGCAGCATCCCCTCGACGCTTTTCGTCGTCAGCTTGAAATCAATAACCGTGTTCGCCGGCGTCGCCGGTGTCGCGGTCTTCCAGCGCCCCTTGCCTTCGAAAGTGCCATCCTCGTTCTTGGCGTCGAAGCGGGCATTCCAGATGCCGTCGGTGTTCTCGGCCTCGACCCAGAGCTCGCCCACTTCCCGGCCGTGCAGCGAAAAGCGTTCGACCGCGAGATCGATCGCCGGCATCCGCTCGGCGCTTTCTCCCGCTGCCTCGCCACGGGAAGGCGCAGTGCTTTCCGGCAGATCCAGCCGGGACAGGCGACCGGACAGGCGACCGGCACCCTGCCCGCTCCATTCCACCTTGCCGGTGGCCTCACGGCTCTTCAGATCGACTTTCCAGATGTTGCCGTCGAGGCCACCGGTTAGTTGCAGGGCGTTGACCGAACGACCGAAGGCCAGGACTTCATCGGCGCGCAGATCGATATCGCTGACAGCCGGCGCACCCCCGCCGCCGCCATTGCTGCCGTTACTGCCCGTGGCCAGCCGGCGCCAGAAGTCGACATCCAGCCGTTTCGCCTTCACCGCCAGCAGCACGCCGCGATCGGGCAGGAGGACGTCCGGACGGCCGACGGCAATCAATCCCTGCTCGACGACTGGCGGCTTGCCATTATCGTGACGGCGCACCAGTTGCAAGCTCAGCGAGTCGCCGAGACTGACTTTCAGTTGGTCCCGTTCCGCCGGCGACTTGTCGGCCACCGGCCGCTTCCCTTTCGGCGGCGCCGCCGGCTCCGGCGGCGGCTTGCGTTCGAAGACCAGCGGCAAGACATCGGCGGCCGTCTTGTTGAAGGGCTCCGGCAGGCTGGAGGACATACCCTGCAGCGTCGACTCGATGCGCACTTCGGCGGCGCGCTTCCTGACCCGGATGGTGCCACTCCACGGTGCGCTGCCGGATAGATGCTCGAACAGCGGCTGGTCGTACTGCTGGCGTAGACCGCGCACCGTCACGCTGCCGGCCGCCTTGACGAAGACGCGGCCGTCCTCGGTCGCCACGTCGAGCGTCATCGGCGCGCCCAGCATGGTGGCGCGCACCTTGCGGGCATCGAGCTGGTCGCCGGTGAAATGCAGCTCGCCGTTCACATCGGCCAGCGGCGGCATGTCGCCATCGTAGGTCAGCCCGTTGGCGGTCAGCCGAAAACGGCCGTCCACGCGGGTGTCGGCGATATGGAGTAGCGGCATGTCGAGCCGCAGGCGCAGCTCGCCGCCGCCCGTGGCGACCATGTCCTGAGTGAAATGGTCGATGCTCGCGCCGACCGGGCTGGCCTCGATGAAGCGCAGAAAATCGGCCGTCGGCCCGCGGGCGATGCCGGTCACCACCATCTCGGCCTTCTCGAGGTCCGGAATTTCCGCCTTGACGTCGGCAAGCTGAACGCCCCAGAGCTTCGCCCGCTGCGCCCGGATGACCATGCGAGCGCCGACGAACTCGAGGTCGCCGGCAACGTCTTCGAAAGCCGGCCAGTCCGGTGCATAGCGCAGCGTGGCGCCTTGGAAAGGTCCCTTGACCTCGAAGATGCCGGAGCCGTCGCGGAAGGGGAAGCGCTGGAGATCACCCTTGAGGCGCAGGCTGGCGGTGGCGGCGCCGCCGATGATCGAATTGCGCAGCCAGTCGCGCGTGTCCTGATTCACCACCAGCGGCATGTAGCGCCAGACGGCGCCGCCTGTGGCCCGGCTCAGTTTGGCGGTCAGATCGATCTCGCCGGGACCGGTGCCGCTGCCGCGATAACTGCCCGCCGCCTCGCCGGCCGCATCGGCATTGCGGAAGCTGGCCTTGCGCAGATGCGCATCGACCACACCGCCACTGATTTTCCAGTCCGCCGTGGCATCGAGGACGGCCAGGGCCATTTTCGGTTCCGCGAACACGGCCGGCAGTTCGACCACCACATCGTGGCTGGCCAGTTCCAGCTTGCCGCCCTTCTGGTCGCCATCGATGCGCCCGTCGAGGCCGTCAAAGCCCGGCACCACGCCCTGCGCCCGCAGGCCGAGATCCTCGAAACGTGCCTTCAGGCTGTAGGCGGTCAGCTTCTCCGCATCGCCCGTCCATGACAGGCTCAGGTCGTGCACAGTGCCCTGCGGCCCGTAGTCGGCCAGCCGGGTACGCTGGTCTCCAGTCAAGGGCAGGTAAACAGCCAGCTCCGCCAGGGCACCGAGATCGAGTCCGTTGGCAGTCGCCTCGCCACGCGTCGGCCGCGTGCCGGTCGCAAGATGCCACTTGAATTCGAGGTCGGCCGGTTCGATGCGAATGCCGTCGTGCGTCGCCAGCGCCAGATGCCTGGCCTGGAAGGCGAAGCCATCGTCCAGCCGCCGGACTCCCAGACGGCCGTCCAGACGCTCCATGGTCAGCATCGGCAGGTCGGGGGCAAGACGCAGTGCCGTATCCGCCAGGCGCACGTCGGCCGTGACGCCCGTCACCTGCTTGTTGGCAAAACCGAGCCAGAGACGCAGCCCGCCACTGCCGCGCGGCAGTTCGACGGGATAATCCAGCCAGGCACGCCAACCGGCGAGATCGGCGTAATCCAGTTCGGCGTAGGCCTCGCCCTTCCATGCGTCGAGCGCGTCCAGATCCAGTCCGCGGAAGTCGCCGCGGATGTCCAGGCGTGCCGCCAGCTGCTTCGGCGGCTCCGCCGTCAGGCCGAAGCGGTGATGGCTGCCGCTGTTGCGCAAGTCGAAATTGAGCCTTGAGAGTGCCAGCGGCGGTGCCTGGCGCAACTCGTCGTGCCAGGTGACGGTGGCATTGCGAATGACGACGCGGTCCTGCGCCAGCAGCCAGTCCGAGAAATCGTCACCCGGCTCGTTGTCGGTCTTGAGCTCGAGGCCGGCAACGAACAGCCGGCCCTCGGCGTCGCGGCGCAGGTCCACGCTGGGCGACTCGATCACCAGCCGGGCGAAATGCGGCGCCAGATGCCAGAGGCTGGACCAGGCCAGGTCGGCCTCGACGTTATCGAGGCCGAGCGCCGGCCGCCCCTCGGCATCGCGGATTTCCAGGCCATGGATGCGCAGGCTCGGCCATAGTCCGTGCCAGCCGGCGTCGATGGCGCGAATGGCTACCGGCTGTGTCAACGCTTGCGACAGGGCGCGTTCGATATCGCCACGGTAGTTGTCGATGCCGGGCAGCACGAAATGGCGCAGAGCCAGCACCAGCAGGCCGAGCGCGAAATACCCGGCCACGGCCATCCACGCGGCCAGGCGCGCAAGGCGGCGCACCCATTCGGCAGCGAACAGGTCGCGCAGGCGAGGCATGAGGGGGGGGAAGTGCATGGGCCCGGACGGGCTTAAAATGGCCAGCTCATCATCGACGAATTGTAAACCAATGCTCCTTGCCGACCCCGCCGCCGATCCGCTGGAACTCGGCTGCCGGTTCTCGCGTTACCTGCGACGCCTGTTGCAGGCGAGGCCGCAATTGACCGGCGAAACGACGGCCGGTCTCGGCGCGCCGGTCGACCGCGCCGAGCTGGAGCGCTGGCTGGACGAGGAGCCGCTGAGCGAGGACAACCTGAAGCCGGTGCTGCGCCGCCTCAAGCAGCGCGCCTACGCCCGCATCTGCACCCGCGATCTTGCCTGCCAGGTGCCGCTGGCCGAAGTGACGGAGGGTATGACGCTGGTGGCCGAGACGGCCGTAAGCGCCGCCCTGCGCGTGCTGCATGAGAGTCTCGCTGCCCGCTACGGCGAACCAAGAAACGGCGGCGGCGGGGCACAGCAGCTGATCGTCGTCGGCATGGGCAAGCTCGGCGGCCGCGAACTCAACGTCTCATCCGACATTGACCTGATCTTCGTCTATCCCGAGGACGGCCAGACCGATGGCATTGGCGACGGCAGCCGCGTGATTTCCAACTTCGAGTTCTTCGCCCGCCTGGGCAAGCAACTGATCGCCGCCATCGCCGAAGTGACCGGCGACGGCCAGGTGTTCCGCGTCGACATGCGCCTGCGGCCCAATGGCGACTCTGGCCCGCTGGCCTGCTCCTTCGAGATGCTGGAGAACTACTTCATCACCCAAGGCCGCGAATGGGAGCGCTACGCGTGGATCAAGGCGCGGCCATTGACCGGCGGGCGGCACGCGGAACTGGAAGCGATTCGCCGGCCCTTCGTCTTCCGCAAGTATCTGGACTTCGGCACCATCAACGCCATGCGCGAACTGCATGCGCAGATTCGCCGCGAGGTGGCGAAGAAGGACATGGCCGACAACGTCAAGCTCGGCCCCGGCGGCATCCGCGAAATCGAGTTCATTGCCCAGGTTTTCCAGCTCATCCGCGGCGGCCGCGACCGCGCGCTGCAAATCAAGCCGACGCTGCAGGTGCTGAATCTGCTGGTCGAGCGAAGTCAGCTGTCGCTCGACGCTGCCATGGAACTGTCGGCCGCCTACGACTTCCTGCGCCGGCTCGAACACCGGCTGCAATACCTCGACGACGCCCAGACCCACAGCCTGCCGGACAAGGCCGAGGATCGCGAGTTGGTCGCGCAAGCGATGGGCTACAACTCCTTCGCAGCGCTGGTGATGGAGCTCGACGATCACCGGCAGAACGTCTCGCGCCATTTCGAAGCGGTGTTTGCCGATCCCAACGAAACCCACCATGTGCTGGATGGCGTCTGGCAGGGACCGGACAACGAAAGTCAGTCGTCGCAACTCGCCGGGCTTGGCTATCGCGATGCCGCTGCCGCCTGCGCCCGGCTCGCCGGCATTCGCGCCGGCAGCCGCTACCAGCAGCTTTCCGAAGTCGCGCGCGGCCGCTTCGACGCACTGGTGCCGCGGTTGATCGAAGCCGCCGCGACGATGCCCGACGCCGATGCCACGCTCTCGCGCGGGCTGGACCTGCTGGAGGCAATCTCGCGTCGTGCCGCCTACCTGGCGCTCCTTCAGCAGTATCCGCAGGCGCTGACCAAGGTCGCCCAGATCGTCGGCAGTTCCAGCTGGGCGGCGAACTATCTGAATCGCCATCCGGTGCTGCTCGACGAACTGCTCGACCCCCGCATGCTCGATTCCACGCCGGACTGGCCAGCGTTCCGCGCCCATCTGGCGCAAACGCTGGACGAAGTCGAGCCCGACACCGAGCGGCAGATGGACCTGTTGCGCGAGGCGCACCACGCCCAGGTTTTCCGCCTGTTGGCACAGGACCTGTCCGGCCTGCTGACCGTCGAGCGGCTGGCCGACCACCTGTCCGAACTGGCCGACATCATGGTCGACCTGGCGCTGAAGCTCGCCTGGCGCAAGCTCCTGAAGCGGCACGTCGACACACCGCGCTTCGCGGTCATCAGCTACGGCAAGCTGGGCGGCAAGGAACTGGGCTACGCCTCCGACCTCGACATCGTGTTCCTGTTCGACGATCCGGCACCCGAGGCGGCGGAAATCTATTCCCGCCTGGCGACGAGGCTCAACACCTGGCTCTCGGCCCAGACCTCGGCCGGCCAGTTGTTCGAAACCGACCTGCGCCTGCGGCCCAATGGCGACGCCGGCCTCGTCGTCAGCTCGATGGCCGCCTTCCGCCAGTACCAGCTCGAAGCGGCCTGGCTGTGGGAACACCAGGCACTGACCCGGGCGCGCTTCACGGCCGGTGACCCCGCCGTCGGCGCCGCCTTCGAGGCGATCCGCTGCGAAGTGCTGACGCAGAAGCGCGATCTCGCCAAGTTGCGTGAGGAAATCATGGCCATGCGCAAGAAGATGCTCGACGCGCATGCCACCAAACTCGGCGAACGCGACACGGTGTTCAACCTCAAGCACGATCCCGGCGGCCTGATCGACGTCGAGTTCGCGGTGCAGTATTTGGTGCTCGGCTATTCCTGGCAGTACGGGGAGCTGACCGGCAACAAGGGCAATATCGCGCTGCTGGCGATGGCAGCACAGCGCGGCCTGATTCCCGTTGACCTCGCCGACGCCGTGCGCGACGCCTACCGGGACTACCGCCGCATGCAGCATGCGCTGCGCCTCAACGACCAGAAGAGCCGCGTCGCCAAGGCGGACGTCGCCGAACGCGTCGTCGTTGTCCGTCGCCTCTGGAAAACCGTCTTCAATCCCGACTGAAACAAGGAAACGACCATGCCCGTCAACCTGAATCCGCCCGTCGCCGCCAACCTGCATCAGGTCGCCGGTGTGCGTCTCGGCGTCACCGAAGCCGGCATCCGCAAGGCCAACCGGCGCGACCTGACATTGATCGAACTGGCGCCCGGCAGCCGTGCCGCCGGCGTGTTCACCCAGAACCGTTTCTGCGCCGCGCCGGTGCAGGTCTGCAAACAGCACTTGAGTACCGGTGAAATCCGCGCGCTGGTGATCAATACCGGCATCGCCAACGCCGGTACCGGCGAGCAGGGCCTTCAGGCTGCACAGCTCACCTGTCAGGCGGCGGCCCGCATTCTAGATATTTCCGCCTCCCAGGTGCTGCCCTTCTCCACCGGTGTCATCATGGAGCCACTGCCGGTCGAGCGCCTGCAAGCGGGCCTGCCCGCAGCCCAGGCTGCATTGAAGGCAGACGGCTGGTTCGAGGCGGCGCATGCCATCATGACTACCGACACCATCGCCAAGGCTGCCTCCGTACAACTCACCATCGCCGGCCAGCCGGTGACCATTACCGGCATCGCCAAGGGGGCCGGCATGATCAAACCCAACATGGCCACCATGCTCGGCTTCGTCGCCACCGATGCCATCGTCAGCCAGCCGATGCTCGACCGCCTGGTGAAGGAGGTTGCCGATGAGTCGTTCAACTGCATCACCGTCGACGGCGACACCTCGACCAACGATTCCTTCATCCTCATCGCCACCGGCAAGAGCCGCGCCCGCTTCGAAGCCATCGACGCGCCGCACTGGAACGAACTGAAGGCCGCGATCACCGGCGTCGCCCGCCAGCTGGCGCAGGCGATCGTCCGCGATGGCGAGGGCGCGACCAAGTTCATCGAAATCACCGTCGCCGGCGCCCACACGAAGGACGAGGCCAAGGCCGTCGGCTACGCCATCGCCCACTCGCCGCTAGTCAAGACCGCCTTCTTCGCCTCCGACCCCAACCTCGGCCGCATCCTCGGCGCCATCGGCAATGCCGGCATTGCCGACCTCGACGTAACGAAAGTGAAACTCTGGCTGGGCGATGTTCTCGTCGCCGAGAATGGCGGCCGTGCCGCCAGCTACAAGGAAGAAGACGGCGCCGCGACTATGAAGCCGGCTGAGATCATGGTCCGCGTCGACCTCGGTCGTGGCTCAGCGCAGGGCAAGGTGTGGACCTGCGACTTCTCGTACGACTACGTCAAGATCAACGCCGACTACCGCAGCTAGCACAACCTGACGCGAACCTGACACACCCCATCGGCAATCCAGCATGAATATCAATTGGCGTCATAATGGCGCGCGGTCGAAGTCCCGTTGGTTAAGCAGCGTTTTCTAAAGGAGAGTGGAAATGATGCATTGGGTATGGACGGTGTTGATCGGTTTCATAGCCGGTTTTGTTGCGCGGGCAGTGACGCCGGGGAAAGGCCCGAGCGGCTTCATCATGACGGCGGTGCTCGGTGTCGCCGGTTCCGTACTGGCGTCGTTCGTCGGGCAGGCAATGGGCTGGTACGGCCAGGGTGAGGTTACCGGATTCATCGGCTCCGTCGTCGGAGCGGTGGTCCTGCTGATCGTCTACCATCTGGTTACGCGCAACAGCAATAGCTGAGGAGAATGCCATGGGTCTACTCGATACACTGTCGCAAATGGTCTTGGGCGGCAACGTCACCGATCAACATTTCGACCAGGTCGCGCAGAACGCGCCGCCCGATGTGCTGGGTTCCGCCCTCGCCGGCGCTTTTCGTTCCGATCAGACACCGCCGATCGGGGAAATGGTCGGCAAGATGTTCCAGAACTCGAACGGCCAGCAGCAAGCCGGATTGGTCAATCAGATTCTCGCATCGCTGGGGCCGGCTGCCGCGGCGGCGCTGGCCGGCGGCGCACTCGGCCGCATCATGCAGCCCGGTGCCACGCAGGTCACTCCTGACCAGGCCAGCCAATTGACGCCCGACCAGGTACGGGACGTCGTCAATCATGCCCACGAGACGAGTCCCGGCATTGCCGATCAGCTCGGCAGCTTCTACGCCCAGCATTCGGGGCTGGTGAAGACTTTGGGCGGCGCTGCACTATTGGTCGCCATGACCAAGATGAAGGACCACCTCGCACAGCGCTGATTTAACATTCGTCACATAGGAGAAGATCAATCATGAAGAAACTCTCAATGCCCGTCGCGGCTCTCTGTCTGTTGATTTCTGGCTACGGTTTCGCACAGGCACCGGCGGGCGCGCCGGCCGGCTCAACGGCGCTCTGCAAGGACGGCAGCTACTTCAGCGGCGCCACGAAGAGCGGCGCCTGCCGCGGTCACAAAGGCATCAAGGACTGGTTCGGCGGCGACGCGCCGGCCGCGAAGACCGATGCCAAGACGACCAAGGCAGACGAAAAGGCGGCGAAAGCGCAAGCCAAGGCAGATGAAAAAGCCGCCAAGGCAAGAGCCAAGGCCGACGCCAAGGCAGCCAAGGAAGAAGCCAAAGCAGCCAAAGCCAAGGGCGCCACCGCCGCGCAACCGGCCGAAGCGGCCAAACCGGCACCGGCAGTGAAGGCGGCCGCTCCGGCGGCCGCAGCTCCCGCCGCACTTGCTCCCGCTGCCGTCGCTCCGGCAGCATCAGCGCCGAAGGCAGCGGCACCCATGGCTGCCCCGGCGGCACCGGTCCAGAAGCCGACGGCTCCTGCGGCAGGCGGCCCCGGCATGGTCTGGGTGAACGCATCGACCAAGGTCTACCACTGCTCCGGCACACGCTGGTATGGCAAGACCAAACAGGGCGAGTACATGAGCGAGTCGGAAGCGCAAGCGAAAGGCTTCCGCGGCGATCACAACAAGGCCTGCGGCTCCTGATCGGCTGAACGCGCGTCGGGAAGCCGGACCGACGCGCTGTTTCACCAGCGACAGCCATGAAACTGCTGACCATCGTCTGCGCATGGCTGGTTTACGGCGCAGTCCATTCGCTACTGGCGTCGACGGCGGCCAAGGCTTGGGTAGCCAGGCGCCGGCCCGACCTGATGCCGATTTATCGGCTGGCATTCAACGCCTTCGCCACCATCGCCCTGCTGCCCGTGCTGTGGCTGGTCTACGGCACCGAGAGCGACTGGCTTTGGCGTTTGACCGGCGCCTGGGCGTGGCTGTCGAATGGACTTGCCCTCGCCGCCGTCGCCGGCTTCGCGGTAACTGCCCGTGCCTATGACATGGACGAGTTTCTCGGCCTGCGTCAGCTGCGGCAGAACGATCGCGGCACCGACGACCGCGAGGGCTTCACGCTCTCGTACCTGCACCGTTTCGTCCGCCACCCCTGGTACTTTCTCGGCCTGGTACTGGTGTGGACGCGGGACATGAACGGGCCGCTACTCGTCTCGGCCGTGGCGATCACGCTCTATTTCATCATCGGCTCGCGCTTCGAGGAACGAAAGCTGGTCGCGCTCCATGGCGACGCCTACCGAAAATATCTCGCCAAGGTGCCGGGTTTGCTGCCGCTGCCGTGGAGACATCTGACCAGGGCAGAAGCGGACGAGCTAGTGCAGCGTCCGCGGCATCGATAAGACGAACTCCGGGATCGGCGCTTCGAACTGGACGCCGTCCTCGGCCACCATCTGGTAGCTGCCCTTCATGGTGCCGACCGGTGTCGGCAACGCGCTGCCACTCGAGTATTCGAACTTCTCGCCCGGTTGCAGCAGCGGCTGGCTGCCGACGACGCCGAGGCCGCGCACTTCCTGCACTTTGCCATCGGCATCGGTGATCAACCAGTGGCGTGAAATCAGCTGCGCGGCAACGTTGCCGACGTTGGTGATGGTGATCGCGTAGGCGAACACGTAGCGATCCGCCTCGGCATCCGATTGTTCGGGCAGGAAGCTGGTCGCCACCTCGACGCGGATTTCATATTTTTTCGCTTCAGCCATGGCCTTCAACCGCCTTATGATTGCCATCAGAAAAAATTAGCCGGCCTGATGCATGACGCGGCTAGAATCGAAACCATTCTAATTGAGGAGGCTCGTCATGGCTTATCGCATCGCTCCGTCCATCCTGTCCGCCAACTTCGCCAGGCTGGGCGAGGAAGTCGACAATGTCCTCGCCGCCGGCGCCGACATCGTCCATTTCGATGTCATGGACAACCATTACGTTCCCAACCTGACCATAGGCCCGCTGGTTTGCGAGGCGCTGCGGAAGCATGGCGTCACCGCGCCGATCGACGTGCACCTGATGGTCAAGCCGGTCGACCGCATCGTGCCCGACTTCGCCAAGGCCGGTGCCACCTACATCACCTTCCACCCGGAAGCCTCGGAGCATGTCGACCGCACCATCGGCCTCATCAAGGAAAACGGCTGCAAGGCCGGCCTGGTGTTCAACCCGGCGACGCCGCTCGACGTGCTGGAGTACACGCTCGACAAGCTCGACATGGTGCTGCTGATGTCGGTGAACCCGGGCTTCGGCGGCCAGAAGTTCATCCCCTACGTGCTCGACAAGGCGCGCAAGGTGCGCAAGATGATCACCGACCGTGGCCTGAACGTTGAACTGGAAATCGATGGCGGCGTCGGTCCGGCCAACATCGCTGAAGTGGCCCGCGCCGGCGTCGACACCTTCGTCGCCGGCTCGGCCGTGTTCGGCAAGCGCAGCGAAAGTGACCCCAACCGCTACGACAGCATCATCGGCGCCATGCGCGCGGAGCTCGCCAAGGTTTGATTGTTCAAGTCAAAGCCGTCCTGCTCGACCTGGACGGCACGCTGCTCGACACCGTCCTCGACCTGCATACCGCAGCCAATGGCATGCTGCGCGACCTCGGCCGGGCCGAGGTCGCAATCGAGGACATCCGCGCCTATGTCGGCCGCGGCATTCCCAACCTGGTCAAGCGCGTGCTGGCGGGCGCGCTGGAAGCGGCCGACGATCCGACGCCACCGCCCGATGACGCCCTGACCTCGTTCAAGAAGCACTACGCCGAGGTCAACGGCCGCGCCTCCAGGCCATTTCCAGGCGTCATGGACGGCTTGAAGGCGCTCAAGGCAAAGGGCTTGCCGCTAGGCGTCATCACCAACAAGGCGGGAGCCTTCACCAGTGTGTTACTCGATCGCACCGGTGTGGCCCCGTTCATGGATGTCGTGGTGAGCGGCGACCAGTTGCCCAAGCCGAAGCCTGACCCCATGCCCGTGATCTGGGCCTGCGGCCGACTCGGCGTCTCGCCGGCCGACACGCTGCTGGTTGGCGACTCCGTGCATGACTTCAAGGCTGGCAAGTCTGCCGGCTGCAAGGTCTTCCTCGTCCCCTATGGATACAACGAGGGTCAGGACGTGCGCGGACTCGACTGCGATGCTATAGTCGCGAGCATTGAAGACGCCGCAAGCCGCATCAATAAAGCATGAACGCCCATTTCACCACGAAAGTCGCCCGCCCCCACTGGGCAGAGGCCTGGCCCTGGCGCCCCTGGCATTGAGCTGTTCTGGCGCGCCGAACGAGGCGTGCCGCCATGGCTGACTTTTCGTTGCCGTACCGTGTGGAGCGATCATGACTGAACTCGAATTCAACCGGCTTGCCGCCGAAGGCTACAACCGGATCCCCGTCACTCTCGACACCTTTGCCGACCTCGACACGCCGCTGTCGATCTACCTCAAGCTGGCGGACAGTCCCTACTCGTATCTGTTGGAATCGGTGCAGGGCGGCGAACGCTTCGGCCGTTATTCCTTCATCGGCATCCGCGCCGATACCCGGATAGCCGTGTTCGATTCGAGCATCCTGCTGCTGTCGGGCAACCGGGTCGCCGAGCGGCGCGAGCACACCAATCCGATGTCCTTCGTTTCCGAGTTCATGGCCCGCTTCAAGGTGCCGGACCTGAAAGGCCTGCCGCGCTTCTGCGGCGGCCTGGTCGGCTACTTCGGCTACGACACCGTGCGCGCCATCGAGTCGAGACTGGCCGCCACGAAGAAGCCCGATCCGCTGGGCACGCCGGACATCCTGCTGATGCTGTCTGAAGAGATCGCCATCGTCGACAACCTCTCCGGCAAGCTGACACTTGTGGTCTATGCCGAACCCGGCTTCCCCGGCGCCTGGAAGCAGGCCCAGGCGCGGCTGAAGGAGTTGCTGGCGAAACTGCGCGAGCCGGCCGCCATCCCGCCGGACGTCGTAACCGAGAGCGCGCCGGCCGAGTCCGAATTCGGCGAAGTGGCCTTCAAGGCCGCCGTGGTGAAGGCCAAGCAGTACATCACCGACGGCGACGTCATGCAGGTGGTGTTGAGCCAGCGCATGAGCAAGCCCTACAAGGCCTCGCCGCTGGCGCTCTACCGCGCGCTGCGCACGCTCAACCCCTCGCCCTACATGTTCTATTTCGACTTCGAGGACTTCCATGTCATAGGCGCCTCGCCGGAGATCCTGGTCCGCCTCGAAGACGGCACGGTGACGGCGCGGCCCATCGCCGGAACCCGCAAGCGCGGCGCCACGCCCGCCGAGGACGAGGCGCTGGCGGCGGAACTGCTGGCCGACGAGAAGGAGCGCGCCGAGCATCTGCAACTGCTCGACCTCGGCCGCAACGATGTCGGCCGTGTCGCCAAGATCGGCTCGGTCAAGGTGACGCAGCAGTACATCGTCGAGCGCTATTCGCACGTGATGCACATCGTCTCCAACGTCGAAGGTACGCTCAAGGACGACGAAGGGCCGGTATCGGTGCTGAAGGCGACCTTCCCGGCCGGCACCGTTTCCGGCGCGCCCAAGGTGCGGGCGATGGAAATCATCGACGAACTCGAGCCGACCAAGCGCGGCATCTACGCGGGCGCGGTAGGTTACCTCGGCTTCAATGGCGACATGGACCTCGCCATCGCCATCCGCACCGCCGTGCTCAAGGACAAGCGCATCTACGTGCAGGCCGGTGCAGGCATCGTCGCCGACTCGAACCCCGATTCGGAGTGGGAAGAAACGCGCAACAAGGCACGGGCCCTGCTGCGCGCCGCCGAGATGGCCGAAGGCGGCCTCGACACGCGTTTCGAGTGAGGAGACCGACATGCTGCTGATGATCGACAACTACGACTCCTTCACCTACAACCTGGTCCAGTACTTCGGCGAACTGGGCGAGGACGTGCGCGTCTATCGCAACGACGCCATCACCCTCAAGGAAATCGCCGCCATGAAGCCGGACCGGCTGGTAATCTCGCCCGGCCCCTGCTCGCCCAAGGAAGCGGGCATTTCGGTAGTGGCAATCCAGGAATTCGCCGGCAGGATTCCGATCCTCGGCGTCTGCCTCGGGCACCAGAGCATCGGCTACGCCTTCGGCGGCGAGATCGTGCACGCCAAGACCATGATGCACGGCAAGCTCTCCCCGATCCACCACGCCGACGCTGGCGTGTTCAAGGGCCTGCCCAACCCGCTTACCGCCACGCGCTACCACTCGCTGGCGATCCGCCGCGAGACGCTGCCCGACTGCCTCGAAGTCACCGCCTGGACGGACGACGGCGAGATCATGGGCGTGCGCCACAAGACGCTGGCGGTGGAAGGCGTGCAGTTCCATCCCGAATCCATCATGACCGAGCGCGGCCACGACCTGCTGCGCAACTTCTTGCGGGGCTGATCCAGCCGGTAGATAATATGGCTATCAAGATAGCCATTTCGGAGACCGCCATGGACAAGACCTATTCCATCGCCGAAGCCCGCAACGATCTTTCCAATGTCGTCCGCGAAGCGGAGGCTGGTCGGCCGGTCACGCTCTCCCGGCGCGGGCGACCGGTGGCCGTCGTCGTTTCAGCCAACGATTACTCCCGCATGGCTCCCCACCGCCAAACCGTGGCCGAGGCCATCGACCGGTTCCGCAGCGAATACGCGGGCGAACTCGATGACAAAGATTGGCTGGCGGCAAGGAATTCGTCGCCCGGGAGAACCGGTTGGCAGCCCTGACGTATCTCCTCGATACCAACATCCTGTCCGAACCGACCCGGATGCAGCCGGATGGCGGTGTGCTCGCGCGCCTGCGCAAGTCCGGTGACCGGATTGCCACCTCCGCCGTTACCTGGCATGAACTGCATCATGGTCTCGCCCTGCTCGCCCCTTCGCGCAAACGGGAAGCCATTGCCGCCTATATGGAATCCCTGCGGCAGGCGGAATTGCCGGTTCTGCCTTACTCGGCCGAGGCGGCCGAATGGCACGCACTCGAGCGGGCCCGACTGACGGCCAAAGGCCTGACGCCACCATTCGTCGACGGCCAGATCGCCGCCATCGCCCACACCAACAAACTGACGCTGGTTACCCGCAACGTAACCGACTTCAAACACTTTTCCGGCCTGAAAATCCAGAACTGGTTTTCCGGCAGCTGATTCGGAGACAACCATGATCACCCCCCAGGAGGCGCTTCAGCGCACCATCGAGCACCGCGAAGTCTTCCATGACGAGATGCTGCACCTGATGCGGCTGATCATGAAGGGCGAGATGTCGCCGGTCATGACCGCCGCCATCCTCACCGGCCTGCGCACCAAGAAGGAGACCATCGGCGAAATCGCCGCCGCTGCGACGGTGATGCGCGAGCTGTGCACGAAAGTTGAGGTGCCGCACAATCCCCACTTCGTGGACATCGTCGGCACCGGCGGCGATGCCGCACACAGCTTCAACATCTCGACCGCCTCGGCCTTCGTCGCCGCCGCGGCGGGCGCCACCGTGGCCAAGCACGGCAACCGTAGCGTCTCGTCCAAGTCGGGCAGCGCCGACGTACTGGAGGCGCTGGGCGCCAACATCAACCTGCAGGCGCCGCAGGTGGCGGAGTGCATCCAGGCGGTCGGCATGGGCTTCATGTTTGCGCCCAACCACCACCCGGCGATGAAGAACGTGGTGCCTGTGCGCAAGGAATTGGGCGTGCGCACCATCTTCAACATCCTGGGGCCCCTGACCAATCCGGCCAGCGCACCGAATACCCTAATGGGCGTGTTCCACCCTGACCTGGTCGGCATCCAGGTACGCGTCATGCAGCGGCTCGGCGCGCAGCACGTCATGGTCGTCTGGGGCAAGGACGGCATGGACGAGATTTCGCTCGGCGCCGCCACCATGGTCGGCGAACTGAAGGATGGCGAAATCCGCGAGTACGAAGTGCACCCGGAGGACTTCGGCCTGCAGATGGTTTCCAACCGCAGCCTCAAGGTTGCCGACGCCACAGAGTCGAAAACCATGCTGCTCGCCGCGCTCGACGACAAGCCGGGCACGGCGCGCGAGATCATCGCCTTCAACGCCGGCGCGGCACTTTATACCGCCAATCTGGCCGACAACATCGGCGACGGCATCAAGAAGGCGCGCGAAGCCATCGCCAGTGGGGCGGCGCGGGCGAAGGTCGACCAGTTCGTGCAATTCACGCAGCGCTTCAAATGAACGACATCCTGAACAAGATCCTCGCCGTCAAGCGCGAGGAAGTCGCCGCGGCCCAGGCCGCCAAACCCCTCGCCGCCATCCGCGCCGAAGCGGAAGCTCAACCAGTCCCCCGCGATTTCGTCGGCGCCATCCGGGCGAAAGTCAGTCGTGGCGATGCGGCGGTGATTGCCGAAATCAAGAAGGCAAGCCCCTCCAAGGGCGTACTGCGCGAGGACTTCCGGCCGGCGGAGATTGCCGCCAGCTACGAAAGGCACGGCGCCGACTGTCTCTCCGTGCTCACCGACCGCCAGTTCTTCCAGGGCGCGCCGGAATACCTGCAAGTCGCCCGCACTGCCTGTGCCCTGCCGGTGCTGCGCAAGGACTTCATGATCGATCCCTATCAGGTCTACGAAACCCGAGCCATGGGTGCCGACGCCATCCTGCTGATCGTCGCCGCGCTCTCCGTGGCCAAGATGAAGGACATGGAAGCTCTCGCCTATTCGCTCGGCATGGCCGTGCTGGTCGAAGCGCACGACGGCGCCGAGGTAGACGCCGCCCTGCAACTGCAGACGCCGCTGATCGGCATCAACAACCGGAACCTGCGTACGTTCAAAGTCAGCCTCGACACCACGCTGGGGCAGTTGGGCCGCATTCCCGCCGACCGCATCGTCGTCACCGAGTCC
>DASRXN010000003.1:0-6681 GCA_035654135.1 Rhodocyclaceae bacterium
AAGCGGGACTGGAAGGTGAGCTGCCAGCTTTCGGCGGGGAGATCGAGTTCAGTGGCCAGCAGCTCGGCGGTGCGCCGGCACTGACTTTCGTAGGGATCGCCCCGTGCCACGGAACGCTTGGGGATGCCGTGAAAACTCATCACCAGTTTGTCGGGCCGGCCCTGCGCCATCCAGTGATCGCGGATGCTCTGGGCGAGGGCGCCGATATAGCCGGGGTGCTGGTGGAAGTCGGCGATCTGAATGAGTTCCGGCGCGCCGGGATTGCGTCGTCGCCAGGCTTCGACGGCATCCTGCGTGCTGGCGGTGGTGCTGCCGGCATATTGCGGGTAGAGCGGCACGACGACGACGCGGTCGACACCGTCGCGTTGCAGCTGATCGAGGGCCGTGGCCACCGCAGGCTGGCCGTAGCGCATGGCCCAGGCGACGGTGACATCGCCGATGCTGCAGTGGCCGATCAGGCCCTTGACCAGCTTGGCCTGCTTCTCGGTATGTACCTTGAGCGGCGAGCCTTCCTTCGTCCAGATCCTGCCGTACTTGGCGGCCGACTTGGCCGGACGCGTGCGGAGAATGATGCCGTGCAGGATCGGCCACCAGAGCAGGCGCGGCAGCTCGACCACCCGCCGGTCGCCGAGGAATTCGGCCAGGTACTTGCGCAGCGCAGGGGCCGTGGGGGCGTCCGGCGTGCCCAGGTTGACCAGCAGGATTCCTTGCATCATGGGGCGGCGAGTGCGCTGGAAAGCAGCCTGGCGGTGATGTCGACGATGGGAATCACGCGCTCGTAAGCCATGCGCGTCGGCCCGATGACGCCGATGGTACCGACGATGCGACCATCGGCCTCGTAGGGCGCCGCGACGACGCTGCATTCGTCGAGCGGTGCGATACCCGACTCGCCGCCGATGAAGACCTGCACGCCTTCGGCGCGACTGGACAGGTCGAGCAGCTGCACGAGGCCGGTCTTCTGTTCGAACAGGTCGAACAGGCGGCGCAGGCGGCCCATGTTGGAAGACAGCTCCTCGACGCCGAGCAGGTTCTTCTCGCCGCTGATCACGTACTCGGCGGCAGTGTCGGCAATCGCCTGGCTGCCGGCCTCGACGGCCGCGCTCATCAGTTCCACCATGTCGGCGCGCAACTGCTTCAGCTCGTCCTGCAGGCGGGCACGGATCTGCGGGAAATCGTAGCCGGCGAAGTGCTCGTTGAGCATGTTGGCGGCAGTCGTCAGTTCGCTGGGCGTGTAGGAGCGCTGGGTGAACAGGATCCGGTTCTGCACATCGCCGTCGGCGGTGACGATGATCAGCAGGATGCGGGTCTCGGACAGACTGAGAAACTCGATCTGGCGGATGCGCGGCAGCTGGCGGCGCGGCGCGATGACCACGCCGGCGAAGTGGGTCAGCTCGGAAAGCAGCTGAGAGGCATGGCTGATCAGCCGCTGCGGTTGGTCAGGCTGGATGACGCCCTTGATCTCCGTGAGATCTTCCCGCGCCAGTGGCTGGACGGTGAGCAGGGTGTCCACGAACAGGCGGTAGCCCTTGGGCGTCGGGATGCGGCCGGCGGAGGTGTGCGGGCTGGCGATGAAGCCCATTTCCTCCAGGTCGGACATGACGTTGCGAATGGTAGCCGGCGACAGTTCCAGTCCCGAATACCGCGAGAGCGTGCGCGAGCCGACCGGCTGACCTTCCGCGATATAGCGTTCGATCAGGGTCTTGAGCAGGGATTGGGCGCGCCGGTCGAGCATGGCGCGATTCTAGCGGGAAAAAAGATATGGTTTAATCGAAGCCATGGCAGCTCCCTTCCAGAGAAAAATCCGCACCGCCGGCCTGATCGGCAAATACCAGAGCCCCGAGGTGGCGGAGTCGCTGCCGCTGCTGGCGGCATTTCTGCGCGAGCGTGGCGTGCGCGTGCTGATCGAGGAAAAGCTTGCCGGTTCGGTGAAAGTCAGTGGTGGCGACACGGCGAGCTATGAAACCATGGGCAGCGAGGCCGATGTGGCCATCGTGCTCGGCGGCGATGGCACCATGCTCTATGCCGCCCGGCGCCTGGCGGAGTTCGGTGTGCCGCTGGCCGGCGTCAATCTGGGGCGGCTCGGCTTCATGACCGACATCGCCCGCCACGACATGCTGGCCGGCGTGTCCGATCTGCTGGCGGGGAAATTCACCGCCGAATCCCGTGTATTGCTCGAAGCCGAAGTCTGGCGTGGCGGCGAGCGGGTGTTCGGCAACCTGGCCTTCAACGAGGTGGTGGTCAACAAGGGCGATCTCGGCCGCATGATCGAAATGAAGGTGGAGGTCGACGGCGAGTTTCTCTACGTGCTGCGCGCCGACGGCATCATCGCGTGTACGCCCACCGGCTCCACGGCCTATGCCCTGTCGGCCAACGGCCCCATCCTGCATCCCGGCGTGGCCGGCATCGCCCTCGTGCCATTGTGTCCGCATGCATTGTCGAACCGGCCGATCACCATCGGCGACGACTGCCGGGTGGAAATCACCTTGGTGCCGCCCCACGATGGTCGTGTGCACGTGGATGGACAGGCCCGCTACGATGCGCTGACTGGCGATTGCGTGCGCATCGGCCGTTCGCGTTTCGCCGCGACACTGCTGCATCCGCCTGGCTACGACTACTACACCATGCTGCGCGAGAAGCTCCACTGGAGCGAGCCGCCGAAGCACTGAGGGCCGACCCCTAGCGATGCTGCGCAGACTGTTCATCCGTGATTTCGTCATCGTCGACCGGCTCGAACTCGACTTCGAGGCCGGTTTCGGTGCGCTCACTGGCGAAACCGGGGCCGGCAAGTCGATTCTCGTCGATGCGCTGGCGCTGGCATTGGGTGAACGCGCCGATGCCACGGTATTGCGGCCGGGCGCCGAGCGTGCCGAGGTGTCGGCGGAATTCGACATCGCCGCCGGCAGTGAGCTGGAAGCCTGGCTACGCGCCAACGATTTTGATGTCGATGGCAGTTGCCTGCTGCGGCGGGTGATCGACGCCGGCGGCCGTTCGCGGGCGACCATCAACGGCTCGCCGGCTACACTCGGTCAGTTGCGCCAGACCGCCGATTTCCTGGCCGACATCCACGGCCAGCATGCCTACCACGCCCTGTTGCGGGCCGAGGCGCAACGCGCCTTGCTCGACGGCCAGATCGGCACGACGGCTCTCGCCGCCGAAGTTGCCGAGAAGTTCCGTGCCTGGCGCGGTCTGCGGGATGCGCGCGAGAGAGCGGAGCAGGACAGCTCGGCGGTGGTGCAGGAACGGGAAATGCTTGATTGGCAGGTGCAGGAGTTGCGGACCCTGGCCTTCGATCCGCTCCGCTGGAACGAGGACAACCAGGAACATCGGCGCCTGGCGCACGCGGCGAGCCTGCTGGAAGGGGCGGCTGTGGCGCTGGCAATCCTGGACGAGAACGATGCGGCGGTGACCGTGCAACTGGACGAGGCGCTGGCGCGGCTGCGGCCGCTGACCGACTACGACGAAGCGCTCAGGGAACCGGCGGAACTGCTCGATGCGGCGCGTATTCAATTGAGCGAGGCCACTCACGCCCTCTCGCGCTACCGCGAGCATCTGGAACTGGAGCCCGAGCGCCTGGCCGAACTGGAGGGGCGCATCGAGGCGGTAACGGCGGCGGCTCGCAAGCACCGGGTGCCGGCCGAGGAACTGCCTGATGTGCTGGCGCGGCTCGATGCGCGACTACAGGACCTCGGCCTTGCGGCCGATCCGGCGGCGCTGGCGGCAAAGGAGAAGGCCGCGCAGGCCGCTTATCGGGCGACGGCTGAGCGCCTGTCGGAGCGTCGGCGTATCGCCGCGACTGACTTTGCCGCGGCGGTGACCGAAGGCATGCAGCAGCTCGCCATGGTCGGCGGACGTTTCGAGGTGTCGCTCGAACCGCTGGCCGAGGGCGCAGCCCACGGGCTGGAGGATGTGAACTTCCTGGTCGCCGCCAATCCGGGTCAGCCGCCACGGCCGCTGGCGAAAGTCGCTTCCGGCGGCGAACTTTCCCGCATCGGTCTGGCCATCCAGGTCATCGCCAGTTGTGCCGGCCAGACGCCGACGTTGATCTTCGACGAGGTCGATGTCGGCATCGGCGGCCGCGTGGCCGAGATCGTCGGCCACATGCTGCGCCAGCTGGGCAGCCAGCGTCAGGTGCTCTGCGTCACCCACCTGCCGCAGGTGGCCGCGCAGGCCGACTGGCAATGGTCGATCGCCAAGGAGACGGCGGCGGGCGAGACCTTCAGCCGCGTCCGGGTGCTCGATCGGGACGGCCGTGTCGAGGAAGTCGCCCGCATGCTGGGCGGCGTCAAGATTACCGACACGACGCGCCGGCACGCGCGCGAGATGCTGAACCTTTAGCTGCACGACGCCTGCTTCGGCCTGACCGCGCAAACCGTGGCCCGCAGCGACACGAGACGATGCAGCATGTTGCTGCCGGAGGCTCAACGATGAACGCCACGTCCGACGAACTGCTGCTGGCCATCGATTGCGGCACTCAGAGCGTGCGCGCCCTGCTGGTCGACCTGCACGGTCATATCGTCGCCAAGTGCCAAGCCGATCTGACCGGGTACGTGTCGTTGCAGGAGGGCTGGCTGGAACACGATGCCGAAGCCTTCTGGCATGCGGCCGCGCATGTATGCCAGAACTTGTGGCAGGAGCATGCGGTGATGCGTCCGCGTGTGAGGGGCGTCGTGGTGACCACGCAGCGCGGTTCCCTGGTGCCGGTCGATGTTGCCGGCCGGCCGTTGCGCCCCTTCATTACCTGGCTAGACCAGCGGCGGGCCTCGCGCCCACGCCGCCTCAAGCCCTGGTGGCAATTGGCCCTCAAGGTCGCCGGCGTCAGTCGCACCATTGATTACTTCACGCGGGAGGCCGAGCTCAACTGGATCGCCGAGCACGAGCCCGAACAGCTAGCGCACACGCACAAGGTACTGCTGCTGTCGGGATGGCTGAACTACCGTCTCACTGGTCGCTTCGCCGACTCGATCGGCTCCCAGGTCGGCTACCTGCCGTTCGACTTCAAGCGCCAGCACTGGGCTTCGGCGTGGGACTGGAAGTGGCAGGCGCTGCCGGTGCGCCGCGAGCAGATGCCGGAGCTGCTGAGCGTCGGCAGTCTCATCGGCGTCATCACGCGTGAGGCGGCCGAGGCTACCGGTCTGGCCGAGGGCCTGCCGGTGATCGCGGCGGCGGCCGACAAGGCCAGCGAGATCATCGGCGCCGGTGCCATCACGCCCGACATTGGCGCTCTGTCCTACGGTACGACCGCCACCATCGACATCACGACACCGCGCTACATCGAGGCCACGCCTTTCCTGCCGCCATATCCCGCCGTGCTGCCAGGGCAGTACAACACCGAGGTGCAGATTTTTCGCGGCTACTGGATGGTGAGCTGGTTCAAGGAGCAGTTCGGGCAGCCCGAGTGTGCGGCCGCATCAAGCGAGGGCGTATCGCCCGAGACGCTGTTCGACCGTATGGTTGCCACGGTGCCGCCTGGGTCCCAGGGACTGATGTTGCAGCCGTACTGGACGCCCGGTATCCGCAACCCCGGTCCCGATGCGCGCGGCGCGGTGATCGGATTCTCCGACACACATACGCGCGCCCACCTGTACCGCGCCATCCTGGAAGGGTTGGCCTACGCGCTGCGCGAAGGCAAGGAGCGCATCGAGGCGAAGAGCAAGGTGGCCATCACGAGCCTGCGCGTTTCGGGCGGTGGTTCGCAATCGGATGCCGCGATGCAGCTCACGGCCGACATCTTCAACCTGCCGACGGCGCGGCCGCACACTTACGAAACCTCCGGTCTGGGCGCGGCGATCGCGGGTGCGGTGGGTCTTGGCCTGCATCGTGACTTTCCTGCCGCGGTGACGGCGATGACCAGGCTGGGCCGGACCTTTGAGCCAGATTCGGCCCACGTGTCGATGTACGACGCGCTCTACCGCCGTGTCTACCGCCGCATGTACGACCGGCTGGGGCCGCTTTACACAGAACTGCAGAAGATCCTGCCACCGGCCGGCTGAAGCGCCGGCACGAAGTTTCTAGGTCGCCAGTCCCGGCGCACCGATCATTGTCACGAGACCGGTGACGATGAACACGCCGGCCGCGATCCAGCGGATGGTCGTGAGCGGCAGTTGGGCGGCCAGTTTTTCTCCGACGATGACCGCTGGCACATTGGCCAGCATCATGCCAATCGTTGTGCCCATGACCACGACCAGCAAGGCATCGAAGCGCGCTGCCAGGGCGACGGTAGCCAATTGCGTCTTGTCGCCCATCTCGGCGATGAAGAAGGCGATGACGGTGGTGACGAAGGCACCGGCCCGGTGCAGCTTGGGGTCGTCGTCGAGCGCATCCGGGTGCAGGGCCCACAGGCCGAAGACGACGAAGACCACGCCAGTGATCCAGGGCAGAAATTGCACGGCAATCAGGCCGGCCAGCCAGACGCCGATTGAACCGGCGAACAAGTGGTTGACGATCGTGGCGACAAAGATACCCGCGATGATCGGCCAGGGCTTGCGCAATCTCGCGGCCAGGACGAACGAGAGGAGTTGCGTTTTGTCACCGATCTCGGCCAGCGCGACGAGTGCGGTCGAGGTCAGGAATGCCTCCAAGGGTCAGGCTTTCTTCCGGTTCGGGCAATTCGGCCTGGTGCAATCTGCGTAGAGATAAAGGGCATGCTCGACCACCTTGTAGCCACGGTCTTCGGCAACCTTG
>DASRXN010000004.1:0-11758 GCA_035654135.1 Rhodocyclaceae bacterium
GGCGAAATCGTGCCGCTGGTAGACGCCAAAGGCACGGTTTACGCAGAAGACGACGGCGTGCGCAGCGACTCGACGCCCGACAAACTGGGCACGCTGCGGCCGGTCTTCGACAAGCCCTACGGCAACATCACCGCCGGCAACAGCTCGCAGGTCACCGACGGCGCGGCGCTGCTGCTGCTCGCTTCAGAGGATGCGGTGCGCCGCTGGGACCTGGCGCCGCTCGGCAGGATCACCGACAGTCAGTGGGCGGGACTCGACCCGGCACAGATGGGCCTCGGGCCCGTGCATGCGTCGACGCCGATCCTGCAACGTCATGGCTGGGGTCTCGACGACCTCGATGCCTGGGAGATCAACGAAGCCTTCGCCGCCCAAGTGCTCGGTTGTCTCGCCGCCTGGCAGGACGAAGCCTATTGCCGAGAGCAGCTCGGCCTCGACGAGGAGCTCGGAGCGCTTGACCCAGAGAAGCTCAACGCCGACGGCGGCGCCATCGCACTCGGGCATCCGGTGGGCGCCTCTGGAGCGCGCATCGTCCTGCACCTGCTGCATCGCCTGCAGGCAGGCCAGAAGGGCATCGCCAGCATCTGCATCGGCGGCGGCCTGGGCGGTGCCATGCTCGTGGAGAAATCATGAAGCACTGGAAACTCGAACGTGATGCCGACGGCATCGCATGGGCGACACTGGACAAGCAGGACGCCAGCGCCAACATCCTGTCCGCCGAGGTGATGGCGGAGCTGGCGCTGATCCTCGACGAATTGGACCGTGGCGACCGCGAACCGCCCAAGGGGCTGATCTTCCGGTCCGGCAAGGAAGCCGGCTTCATTGCCGGCGCCGACATCGAGGAATTCGCCCGCCTCGACAGCGCGGAATCTGCACGTGCGCTGGTGGCGCGCGGCTGGGAGCTGTTCAACCGCCTCGCCGCGGTGCGCTATCCGACGCTGGCGCTGGTCCGCGGCCACTGCATGGGCGGCGGTACCGAGCTCTCGCTGGCGTGCCGCTACATCGTCGTGGTCGACGATCCGTCGACGAAGATGGCGCTGCCCGAGGTGATGCTCGGCATCTTCCCCGGCTGGGGCGGCATGAAGCGCCTGCCGGAACGCGTCTCGCCGCCCGAGGCGCTGGACATGATGCTCAGCGGCCGCAGCATCGACGCCCGCAAGGCGAAGCGCATGGGGCTGGCCGACGAATGCGTGCCACCGCGCGTTGCCGTGGCGACCGCTCGTGGTCTGGTACTTTCCGGCAAACCGCGCAAGCCGCGCCTCCTGCTGCATCGACTGATGAATGGCCCGCTGAAATCCTTCATCGCCGCGAAGGCTAGGAAGCAGGTGGCGAAGCGCGCCCGACCGGAGCATTATCCGGCGCCCTACGCGATCATCGACTGCTGGGCGAAACACGATGGCAATGCATTGGCCACGTCCGAATATATCGACCGTATCACCCGAACGTCGACCACGAAGAACCTGGTACGCGTCTTCTTCCTGCAGGACCGCCTCAAGGCCTTCGGCAAAGGGTCAGCCGCGGCGGCACGCCACCTGCACGTAGTCGGTGCGGGAGTGATGGGCGGTGACATTGCCGCCGTGGCCGCCATGCGCGGCCTCACCGTCACACTCCAGGACCAGTCGCTGGAACGCGTCGCCGCCGCCATCGGCCGTGCCGGCAAACTCTTCGAGCGACGCATCAAGGACAAGCTGTTGCGCCGTTCTGCGCTGGACCGGCTGATTCCCGACCCCGAGGGTCACGGCGCGGCCCGCGCCGACGTGGTGATTGAAGCGATCTTCGAGGACCTGGAGGCGAAACGCAGCCTGCTCGCAGCGCTGGAAGCGAAGATGAAGCCGGACGCGGTGCTGGCCAGCAACACTTCGAGCCTGCGTCTGGAGGACATCGCCACGACCATGAAGTATCCGGCCCGCTTGGTCGGCATCCACTTCTTCAATCCGGTGGCCATGATGCCGCTGGTGGAAGTAGTCGAAGCAAAAGGCGCCGATCCGGAAATGCTGGCCCGCGCCGCCGCCTTCGTGCGTCAGATCGACAAGCTGCCATTGCCTGTCAAGAGTGCGCCCGGCTTCCTGGTCAATGCCGTGCTGGCACCCTACATGCTCGAAGCCATGCGCTGCGTCGACGAAGGCATGGCGCCGGAGACTATCGACGAAGCCATGCTCGCCTTCGGCATGCCGATGGGACCGATCGAACTCGCCGACACCGTCGGCCTCGATATCGCCCTCGCTGCCGGCAAGCAGCTTGCGAATGCGACCGAACCGCCACGTTGCCTGGCCGAACGGGTCGGCCGCAACGAACTGGGCAAAAAGACCGGTCGCGGCTTCTACGCCTGGACCGACGGCAAACCTGGCAAGGCCGTGCCAGGGTCGCTTCCGTCCGATCTCGCCGCCCGGCTGGTGACTCCGCTGATCGAGCGGACACGCGCGCTGGTCGCCGATGGCGTCGTCGCCGACGCCGACCTCGCCGATGCCGGCGTAATCTTCGGCACCGGCTTCGCTCCCTTTACCGGCGGGCCGCTCGCGTACGCCAGAAGCATTCGGGACGGTTGAATTCGGGACCAGTTTCTGTATTGTGCCGGTATCACAAGAACAAGAATTCAGGAGGAGACCATGGTCCGATCCGGACTGCCTATCACCATGCTAGTTGCCGCAATGCTGGCCGCGTCGCCCCTGTACGCCGCCGAGGTGGCTGGCGTGCGAATCGAAGAACGGACGAAAGCCGACCTGGTGTTGAATGGTGCCGGCCTGCGCAGCCGGTTGTTCTTCAAGGTTTATGTGGCAGCGCTCTATACCACAAAGAAGACCACCAGCGCCGCCGAATTGATCGACTCGCGAGAGCCGCGCCGCATCGCCATGCACATGCTGCGGGAACTGGACGCCGACGCGCTGATCGGCGCGCTCAAGGATGGCCTGCGCCAGAACCATGGCGAAAGCGAACTCGCCGTTCTCAAGACCGACATCGACCAGCTTGAAAACATCATGCGCAGCATCGGTTCGGCCAGGCCCGGTGACGTGATCGCCATCGACTTTTCTACCGATGGCACGGCGATAAGCTTCAACGGGCAGCCGCGCGGCAATATCGCCGGCACGGCCTTTGGACGCGCCTTGTTGAAGGTTTGGCTGGGCGAAAAACCCGTCGATACTGGACTGAAACAGGCCCTGCTGGGCGGCTGAGAGAGGGGCGCAGACATGGACAGGATTTGGCTGCAAAGCTACCCGGCCAGTACGCCGGCGGAAATAGGGCCGCTGAAGGACTCCTCGCTGGCCGAACTGATGGAAAACGCCTGCCGCCGCTACGACGACAAGGCCGCTTACCTGAGCATGGGCAAAAGTCTTAGTTACGCTGAGCTCGACCGCCTGTCGCTGGAATACGCCGGCTGGCTGCAAAGCATCGGCATCAGCAAGGGCAGCCGCGTGGCGCTGATGATGCCCAATCTGTTTCAGTATCCGATCTGCCTATTCGGCGCACTGCGCGCCGGCTGCGTTGTGGTGAACGTCAATCCGCTCTACACGCCACGCGAACTCGAACACCAGATGAAAGATTCGGGCGCCGAGGTTATCGTCGTGGTGGAGAATTTCGCCTACACGGTCGAGCAGGTGATCCCGCGCACGGCCCTGCGTCACGTGGTGGTGACGCCTATGGGCGAAATGCTAGGCGGGCTCAAGGGGCTGCTGGTCAACCTGGTAGTCCGGCATGTGAAAAAACTCGTCCCCCACTGGCACATTCCTGGCGCCATCAATCTCCATCACGCCTTGGCGGCGGGCCGCAAACACGGTTTTAAGCGGCCCGAGGTCGGGCTCGACGACCTTGCCTTCCTGCAATACACGGGCGGTACGACGGGCGTGGCCAAGGGCGCCATGCTCAGCCACCGCAACATCGTCTCCAACGTGACGCAGGCAGGTGCCTGGATCAGCCCGCCCGTGCGTGAACGACAAGAACTCGTCGTCACGGCCCTGCCCCTGTATCACATCTTCGCCCTGACCGCGAATTGCCTGACCTTCCTGCGCGTCGGCGCCACCAACCTGCTGATCGCCAATCCGAGAGACATTCCAGGTTTCATCAAGGAATTGAAGGGGCACCCGTTCACCGTCATCACCGGCGTCAACACGCTGTTTAACGCGCTGTTGAACCATCCGGATTTCGAGGGCGTCGATTTCTCGCACCTGATCATCACTCTGGGCGGCGGTATGGCCGTGCAGAAGCCGGTGGCCGACCGCTGGCAGCAGGTAACCGGCAAGCCGCTGATCCAGGCCTACGGCCTGACCGAAACCTCGCCAGCTGCCACCATCAACCCGCTGACCCTGACCGGCTTCAACGGCTCCATCGGCTTGCCGATCTCGTCGACCGAGTTATCGATCCGCGACGACAGCGGTCAAGAACTGGCGGTGGGACAAGTCGGCGAGATCTGCCTGCGTGGCCCCCAAGTGACCAAGGGCTACTGGCAGAGGGCGGATGAATCGGCGACAGTGTTCTACCCTGATGGCTTTCTGCGTACCGGCGACGTCGGCTATGTAGATGAAAAGGGCTTCGTGTTCCTGGTCGACCGCAAGAAGGACATGATCCTGGTGTCAGGCTTCAACGTCTACCCGAATGAAGTCGAGGAGGTGGTCGCGTCCCACCCCGGCGTGCGGGAAGTAGCGGCCATCGGCGTGCCCGACGCACACTCGGGCGAAGCAGTGAAGATCTTCGTCGTACGCAAGGATCCGAATCTGACGCCAGAAGCGATCATCGCCCATTGCCGGACGCAACTTACGTCCTACAAGGTGCCACATCATGTCGAGTTTCGCGACGACCTGCCGAAGACCAACGTCGGCAAAGTACTACGGCGGGCGCTGAAGGAATAGTAGAAAACCGATGACGTCCCGTTAGCGGTTCCCTTGGCTCAAGAACCAAAGAAAAAGGGTTTCTAGCGATTAACCGGAAACCCTTGGTATTACTGGTCGGGGCGGCGGGATTCGAACTCGCGACCCCTTGCACCCCATGCAAGTGCGCTACCAGGCTGCGCTACGCCCCGACGGCGCGAATTGTATCAGAACGAAGGGGACGACGGGCTGGTCAAACGCGCAGCAGTTCGATGATTCCGGCCATTTCGGCGCGCAGCGAAAATCCAGCGAGCTCGGCAGCGACAGATGCCGTCCGCGGCATCTCGATCTTCGCCGGCGTGTCGTCAAGACGGTTGCGGGCGCCGCTGATGGTAAAACCTTCGTCGTACAGAAGCTGTCGGATGCGGCGTACCAGCAGCACTTCGTGGTGCTGATAGTAACGCCGGTTGCCGCGTCGCTTGACCGGCTTCAGTTGCGTGAATTCCTGCTCCCAGTAGCGCAGCACATGCGGCTTCACGCCACACAGATCACTCACCTCGCCAATCGTGAAGTAGCGCTTGGCCGGAATGGGCGGCAACTCATCCTTGCGGATGCTGGTCATTCAGCTGCGCCCTTTCGACGGAACCCTTGAGCTTCTGGCTGGCATGAAAGGTCACCACCCTGCGGGCGGTGATCGGAATTTCCTCGCCGGTCTTGGGATTGCGGCCGGGACGCTGCGGCTTGTCGCGCAACTGGAAGTTGCCGAAACCGGACAATTTCACACCGTCACCGGTTTGCAGCGATGTACGGACTTCCTCGAAGAACGCCTCAACCATATCCTTGGCTTCACGCTTGTTCAAGCCAACCTTGTCGAAGAGCATATCGGCCAGTTCGGCCTTCGTCAGCGTCATTGCTGTCCCCTGATTTCTTCTTATCCGCGCAAGGCACCGCTGAACTCTTTGCCGGCAACCTCAACCAACTTAGCAATGGCGGCATCCACTTCGGCATCCGCCAATGTTTGTTCAGTATCTTGCATAACTATCCGAAATGCAAGGCTTTTTTGCCCTTCAGGCAGGCCCTTGCCCTGATATACGTCAAACAATCGGATCTCCCGAATGAAAGGTGGTGCACTCGATTGCAGTGCGCTCAGGAGCGGCGCCAACGGCTGCTCTTTCGGCACCGCCAGTGCCAGATCGCGGGTAACAGCCGGGAAGCGTGAAACCTCCCGGTAGGCCGGCATCGGCAACGCCAACCAGGCTTCCAGATCGATCTCAAAAACAACCGGCGCATTGCCGAGTTCGTACTTCTGCACCCATTGCGGATGCAGTTCGCCGATGAATCCCATCGGCGTGCCACCAAGGCTGACTTTCGCACCCCGGCCAGGATGCAGCGCCGGATGTACCAGCTTCTCGAAGGCCAGCGATTGCTGGGCAAACAGCGCTTCAAGATCGCCCTTGATGTCGAAGAAATCGGCATAGCGCGTCGGCAAACCCCACTGCTCGGAAGCAACAGGACCGGCCCAGAGACCGCTAATCCGCATCGGCTGATCGAACCCTGACACCGGCTGTCCTGAAACATCACGCTGGAAGACACGGCCGATTTCGAACACCCGCACGCGCTCGGTCTGTCGCTTGCGGTTGGCGGAAAGCACACTGACTAAGCCACCGACCAGTGTGGTGCGCATCACGCCCATCTGGCTGGCGATGGGGTTGGCGAGTTGGATTGGATTGGTATTGCCGGCGAAATCTGCTTCCCACGCCGCCTCGACGAAGCTGAAGGTGACGACCTCGAAATAACCGCGCTCAGCCAGCAAATGCCTAACGGCCATCGGCCCGCGCCGGTTTTCGGGCAGAGGCAGCATGGCCATCTGCGCCTTCGGCGGCGGCGCCGGGATGTTGTCGTAGCCGTGAATGCGGGCGATCTCCTCGATCAGGTCCTCTTCGATTTCCATGTCGAAGCGGTGCGACGGCGGCGTCACCACGAAGTCGTCGCCTTGGCGCTCGACCTGCGTGCCGAAGCCGGCGAGCAGCTTGCCGATCTGGTCCGCAGAAAGGTCGATGCCGAGTACCTTTACAGCGCGGGCGCTGCGCAGGCGCACGGGCTTGCGCGCCGGCAGATGTTCGGGCGATGCTGCTTCGGTGACGGGCCCGGGCCGGCCACCACAGATATCGATGATCAGTTGCGTGGCGCGCTCGACGGCGCGACGCTGCAACTCGAAATCGACGCCGCGCTCGTAGCGGTGCGAGGCATCGGACGAGAAGCCGAGTGCGCGCGCCTTGCCGGCAATCGCCGTCGGCGTGAAGAAGGCGCACTCGAGGAACAGATCGGTCGTCGTATCGGCGATGCCCGAGTGCTCGCCACCCATGATGCCGGCCAGCGCCAGCGGCTTGGCTTCGTCGGCGATCAGCGCAGTATCGGCGGAGGGCGTGACGGTCTGCTCGTTGAGCAGCAGCAGTCGCTCGCCGGCCTTCGGGTAGCGTACATGGATGGCGCCCGCCAGTTCCGCATCGTCGAAGGCATGCAGCGGCTGGCCCAGTTCCAGCATCACGTAGTTGGTGACATCGACCAGCGCCGAGATGGAACGGATGCCGCAGCGTTCGATGCGCTGTTTCATCCAGTCGGGTGTCGGCGCCTTGGCGTTCACGCCGCGGATGATGCGGCCGCAATAGCGCGGACAGGCGCCGGGCGCATCGAGGACGATGGCGCGGGTATCGTCAATCGCCTTGGCAACCGGCTCGATGGCCGGCAGCGTCAGTGGCGCACCGGTCAGCGCCGCGACCTCGCGGGCGATGCCGGTCAGCGAGAGGCAGTCGGCGCGGTTGGGCGTCAGCTTGAGGGTGATCAGGGTGTCGTCGAGGTTCAGGTACTTGCGGATGTCGGTGCCGATCGGCGCGTCTTCCGGCAGCGCCAGCAGGCCGCCGTGGTCTTCCGACATACCGAGCTCGCGCGCCGAGCAGAGCATGCCGAAACTCTCGATGCCGCGTACCTTGGCCTTCCTGATCTCAATGCCGGGCAGTTTGGCGCCGACCAGGGCGCAAGGCGCCACCATGCCGCGCGCAACGTTGGGCGCGCCGCAGACGATCTGCAGAATACCGTGCTGGCCTGTATCCACCTTGCAGAGCTTCAGCTTGTCGGCGTCGGGATGCTTCTCGGTGCCGATCACACGGGCGACGACCACGCCCGAAAAGTCAGCTGCGGCGGCACGCCGCTCCTCGACTTCGAGGCCGGCCATGGTCAGCAGATGACAGAGTTCGTCGGTCGACAGCGGCGGATTGACGAGGGCGCGCAGCCAGGATTCGGGGAATTGCATGGCTTATCGGAATTGCGAAAGGAAGCGCAGATCGCCTTCGAAGAACAGGCGCAGGTCGTTGATGCCGTAGCGGAGCATGGTCAGCCTGTCCGGGCCCATGCCGAAGGCAAAGCCAGTGTACTTTTCCGGATCGATGCCGCCGAAGCGCAGGACGTTCGGATGCACCATGCCGCAGCCGGCGATCTCCAGCCAGCGGCCTTCGAGGGCGCCGGACATGAAGGCGACGTCGATCTCGGCCGAGGGTTCGGTGAACGGGAAGAAAGAAGGACGGAAGCGGACCTTGAGGTCGTCGCTCTCGAAGAAGCGTCGCAGGAAATCGGCAACCACGCCCTTCAAGTCGGCGAAGCTGACGTTCTCGCCCACCCACAGGCCCTCGACCTGGTGGAACATCGGTGAGTGGGTGGCGTCGGAGTCGACGCGATAGACGCGGCCCGGCGCAATGACGCGGATCTCCGGCATCGTATCGAGGTGGCCGTACTTCGCCACGTGTGCCTGCATGTAGCGGATCTGCACCGGGCTGGTGTGGGTGCGCAGCAGCACATCTTCCTGGACGCGCCCCTCTGCGTCGAGCAGGTAGAAGGTGTCGTGCATCGAACGCGCCGGGTGCTTTTCGGGCGTGTTGAGCGCCGTGAAGTTGTGCCAGTCGCCCTCGATCTCGGGACCATCGGCGACCTCGAAACCGATCGAGCGGAACAGTTGCTCGATGCGTTCGAGGCTGCGCGTAACCGGATGCAGGCCGCCACGGGACTGGCCGCGCCCCGGAAGTGTGATGTCGAGCGCCTCGGCGGCGAGCTGTGCTTCGAGCTGGCCGCGCTTGAGTTCGTCGCGGCGTGCCGCCAAGGCTGACTCCACCGCCTGCTTGGCGAGGTTGATAGCGGCGCCGGCGCCCTTCTTCTCATCGGGCGACAGCTTGCCCAGGCCCTTGAGCAATACGGTCAGCGAGCCATCCTTACCCAGGTAGCGCGCCTTCGCTTCCTCAAGCTTCGCCGGCTCAACCGCGGCGGCGAAATCGGTGGTCGCTTGGGCTACGAGTTGTTCGAGATTTTCCATTTCGAAAACTAAAAGGGGAGGCCTTGGCCTCCCCGTTTGCTGGCCTCGTTGCGTTAAGCGCCGAGCTTGGCCTTGGCCTGGTTCGCCAGTGCGGCAAACGCCGGCTTGTCGAACACGGCCAGATCGGCCAGCACCTTGCGGTCGACCTCGATGGCGGCCTTCTTGAGGCCGTTCATCAGGGTGCTGTACTTCATGCCCAGCTCGCGGGCGCCGGCGTTGATCCGGGCGATCCAGAGGGCGCGGAACTGGCGCTTTCTTTGACGACGGTCGCGATACTGGTACTGGCCCGCCTTCATCACCGCCTCTTTGGCGATGCGATAGACGGTACTGCGACGACCCCGGTAGCCCTTGGCCTGGTCAAGGACCTTCTTGTGGCGCGCGCGCGCCGTTACACCGCGTTTGACTCGTGGCATGGCGTCGTCTCCTTAGGCGTTGGGCAGCATGGCGCGAACGGATTTGACGTCCGACTCATGCACGGTGAGCACGCCGCGCAGATGGCGCTTCACCTTGGTGGTTTTCTTGGTCAGGATATGGCGCTTGAACGCCTGCGAGCGCTTGATGCTGCCGCTGCCGCGCACTTTGAAGCGCTTGGCGGCCCCGCTCTTGGTCTTCATCTTCGGCATGGCCGAGACTCCTTTTCTGACACGGCGCCGGGTGGCTCCCGATTCGGGAACGCTTTGACAACCCGCAACCGCTTCTTGCTGCTTTCGTTACTGCTACTGCAACTTCAGTGCTTCACCTGCTTCTTGGTCGGCGCCAGGACCATGATCAACTGACGCCCTTCCATCTTCGGAAACTGCTCGACCACCGCCACTTCCGTCAAGTCGCCCTTGATGCGCTCCAGCATGCGTATGCCGAATTCCTGGTGGGCCATCTCCCGGCCGCGGTAACGCAGCGTGATCTTCGCCTTGTCGCCTTCCTGCAAGAACTTGATCAGATTACGCAACTTGATCTGGTAGTCGTTCTCGTCGGTACCGGGTCGGAACTTCACTTCCTTCACCTGTACCTGCTTCTGCTTCAGCTTCGCCTCATGTGCCCGCTTCGCCTCCTGGTACTTGAACTTGCCGAAGTCCATGATCTTGCAGACTGGCGGCTTGGCCAGCGGTGCAATTTCCACCAGGTCGATTTCCGCTTCCTGTGCCAACTGCAGGGCGGCGCGAATATTCACAATGCCGAGTTGCTCGCCGTCGGCCCCGACCAGACGCACTTCGGGGGCTGTTATCTCGTCATTGACGCGTTGCGTCTTTTCCTGAGCGATGGTGTATTTCTCCCAAAAAACAAAAAATCAGGCCGCCGCGTCCCGCTTCTGCTTCTCCCTCAGCAGACGCTCCATCAAGGCTTCAGGGGACATTTGCCCGAGATCCTGATTGCCCCGGGCACGCACGGCGACCATCCCGGCGGCCTTTTCCTTGTCGCCGATGACGACGAAGTAAGGCCGCTTCAACAAGCTATGTTCGCGGATTTTATAGTTAATTTTCTCGCCGCGCAAATCGAGATCGACGCGCAGGCCGGCTTGGCGCAGCTTTTCCGCCACAGAGGTCGCGTAATCCTCCTGGTGTTCGGAAATGCTCATCACCACGACCTGCACCGGCGCCAGCCACAGGGGCAGCGCCCCGGCATGGTTTTCAATCAGGATGCCGATGAAGCGCTCCAGCGAGCCGAGGATAGCCCGGTGCAGCATCACTGGCGTATGGCGCGCGTTGTCCTCGCCGACGTACTCGGCGCCGAGGCGGCCGGGCATGGAGAAATCGACCTGCATGGTGCCGCACTGCCAGGAGCGGCCGATGGCGTCCTTGATGTGGAACTCGATCTTCGGACCGTAGAAGGCGCCCTCGCCCGGCAACTCTTCCCATTGGAGATTGCTGGCCTTGAGCGCGGCGCGCAGCGCATGCTCGGCCTTGTCCCAAAGCTCGTCGGCGCCAACGCGACCATCCGGCCGCAGCGCCAGCTTGACGGCGACATCCCTGAAACCGAAATCCGCGTAGACCCTGCGCACCAGTTCGTTGAAGGCCGTCACTTCCGGCTGGATCTGGTCCTCGGTGCAGAAGACGTGGCCGTCGTCCTGCGTGAAGCCGCGCACGCGCATCACGCCGTGCAGCGCGCCCGACGGCTCGTTGCGGTGGCAGGAACCGAACTCGCCGTAGCGCAGCGGCAGGTCGCGGTAGGAGCGCACATCGGTGTTGAAAATCTGCACATGGCCGGGGCAGTTCATCGGCTTCACCGCGTAGTCGCGGTTCTCGGAACTGGTGAAGAACATGTTCTCGCGGAAGTGATCCCAGTGGCCGGAGCGTTTCCACAGCGTAAGGTCCATCACCAGCGGCGTGCGTATCTCCTGGTAACCGGCTGCGTCCAGGACACGCCGCAGGTACCGCTCCACCTGTTGCCATACGATCCAGCCCTTGGGGTGCCAGAACACCATGCCAGGCGCTTCTTCCTGCAGATGAAACAGGTCGAGCTGCTTGGCGAGCTTGCGGTGGTCGCGCCGCTCCGCTTCCTCGAGGCGCGCGAGATAAGCGGCGAGCTCCTTCTCGTCGCGCCAGGCCGTGCCGTAGATGCGCTGGAGCTGCGCGTTCCGGTGGTCGCCGCGCCAATAGGCGCCGGC
>DASRXN010000005.1:0-29395 GCA_035654135.1 Rhodocyclaceae bacterium
GGCAGGGGTGGCGAGAAGAGCCTGCGCGGCGAGCCCAACCCGAACCAGTGGGAAATGTACGCCAAGAACGACTGCGTCTTCCACTACGAGTTGCCCAAGAGCTACCAGTACATGCGCAACTGGAACAAGGGCTATCTCGAATGGTCGCAGCGCAACCGCATTACGCGCTATGCCGAGCCGATCCTGATCAACATCTATTCCGAAGTGCTGCAGAAGTTCCGCGCTGCCGCGCAGGGCAAGGGCTTCACGCGCAAACCGCCGGCGCATCTGGCGAAACGCGTCGAGACCTACTTCGATCCGCTGCCGTTCTACTACGACACGCTGGAAGGCCAGGCCACCGACAAGCACAAGTATCCGCTCGCGGCGATCACCCAGCGGCCGATGGCGATGTATCACTCCTGGGATTCGCAGAACGCCTGGCTGCGCCAGATCCACGCCCACAATCTCCTCTACATCAACACGTACACGGCACGAGTCGCGGGCATCGAGGACAACGACTGGATCTGGGTCGAGTCGCAGTGGGGCCGCGTCAAGTGCATGGCCAAGCATTCAGAGGCGGTCGAGCCGGGCACGGTATGGACCTGGAACGCCATCGGCAAGGCCGCCGGCGCCTGGAACCTTGCGCCCGACGCCAATGAGTCGCAGCAGGGCTTCCTGCTCAACCATCTGATCTCGGAAGAACTTCCGGGCGGAGCAGGGAAGGTATCGAACTCCGACCCGATCACCGGCCAGGCCGCCTGGTTCGACGTGCGCGTGCGCATCGAAAAAGTCAGCCATGGCGAGACGCCGATTACCGAGCCGCAGTTCGAACCGCTCAAGCCCTACCCGGGCCAGCCCGAACGCAAGTCGGTATGGAACTTCTTCGCGGGAGGCAAGAAATGACACAGCTTGCCCTCGTCATCGACCTCAACGTCTGCGTCGGCTGCCACGCCTGCGTCACCAACTGCAAGGAGTGGAACACCTCGGGCGACGCAGGACCGATGGTTGATCAGAATCCCTACGGCAAGGATCCCACCGGCACCTTCTTCAACCGCGTGCAGACCTTCGAGGTCGGCGAGTTCCCGAACACCGAGACGGTCCATTTCCCCAAGTCCTGCCTGCATTGCGAGGACCCGCCCTGCGTGCCGGTCTGCCCGACGGGCGCTTCATACAAGCGCAAGGAGGACGGCATCGTCCTCGTGAACTACGACAAGTGCATCGGCTGCAAGTACTGCTCCTGGGCCTGTCCCTATGGCGTACGCGAGTTCGACGAGGACCAGAAGGTGATGAAGAAATGCACGCTCTGCGTCGATCGCATCTACGACAAGGCCATGACGGAGGAAGAGCGCCGGCCCGCCTGCGTGCGCGCCTGCCCGACCAGCGCGCGCCTCTTCGGCGACATTCATGATCCGGAATCGGAGGTGTCGCATGCCATTCGCGAGGCGGGTGGCTACCAGCTGATGCCCGAGTGGGGCACCAGCCCGGCCAACCATTACCTGCCCCGGCGCAAGATCAAGCTGCGCATCCGCCACGACGAGATCGAGCGCGCCGATAACCCCCTCAAGATCGACGGCCTGCTGCCCAAGCCCGACAAGGCCGAACCGTCTCTCGACGACGTCACTTCCTGGTAACCGCGATGCATCCCGCATTCTCCGTTATTTTTCTCACCACGCTGATCGGTGTCGGCCAGGGACTTTTTCTGGCGCTGTTCACCGTCGAGTCCTATGCCGCCTTCGACCTGCTGCCCAAGCAGTCGAACGAGTTCTATGCGCTGGGCAGCGCCATCGCGCTGGTGTTCCTGTTCGGCGGCCTGATCGCATCGTTCTTCCACCTCGGTCGGCCGGAGCGGGCATGGCGGTCGGCAACGCAATGGCGCACCTCGTGGCTGTCGCGCGAAGTGCTCGTGCTGCCGGCCTTCATGGGCACGGTCCTGTTTTATGGCGCCGCTCATTGGCTGGATATCAATCCGGTGCTGGCACAACTCCCGACTGGCGCGCCGGTGAACGTCACGGCGGTGCTCGGCACCATCGGCACCGTGCTGGCCTTCACGCTGTTCGTCTGCACCGCCATGATCTACGCCTGCCTGCGGTTCCTGCGCGAATGGCACACGCCTTTGACGGTGGTCAATTACATCCTGCTGGGCGGTGCGTCAGGATTCACCCTCGCGGCCGGATTCTCGGCCTTGGAGGCGCCGAACTTGGTACGATTTTTCGTCGGCTGGGCGTTAGTGATCACCACGCTTGGTCTGGTCAGTCGTGGCGCATCGCTGTTGCGAAATGCGCGCTTAAAGCCGAAATCGACGCTGCAGTCGGCCATCGGCATCAAGCATCCGCGCATCGTTCAGAAAACCCAGGGCGCCATGGGCGGTTCCTTCAATACCCGCGAGTTTTTCCACGGCAAACCGGCTGTGTTCCTGCGGTCGGTGAAATGGTTGTTTCTAGCGATGGCTTTCGCGATGCCGATAATTCTGCTGGCCATGGCGACGTCGGAGGGATCGGGTGTGCTGCTGCTGGCTACGGCGTTTTTCGTCCAGTATCTGGGCTTGATGGCCGAGAGGTGGTTTTTCTTCGCCCAAGCGAACCACCCGCAGAACCTGTACTACCAGTCGGTGGCTTAGGGCAATCTGCTGCCGTGCACCAACGAATAGTGTTGCCGAAATAGCCCCTCTCGGACTATTATTTTCGTATTAAGAAAGTCCAAGATATTCCATCAACCATCACCAACAAGGAAACGCCATGAATTTTGATAAAGAACTGGATGCCCGCGGCCTGAACTGCCCGCTTCCCATCCTGCGCGCCAAGAAGGCGCTGGCCGAATTGACTTCGGGCCAAGTGCTGCGCATCGTCGCCACCGATCCGGGTTCGGTCAAGGATTTCCAGGCCTTCGCCAAGCAGACCGGCAACGAACTGCTGTCCTCGGCTGAAAACAACAAGGAATTCGAGTTCTACATCAAGCGCAAGTAAGACGCTAACAAGGTTGAGAGCCTAAGGGCGCCTTGGGCGCCCTTCGTCTTTCTGTCGGCACGAACGCGGATTATCGCTGGTTATGCTGGTATAAGAACAATATGTTCGCTATTGCGCCGCGAAATAAATCATCATCGTCAAATTAGTCTTGCCCATCCGCCGGGCAGACGCAAAAAACGGAAGGAGAGAGACCATGGGCGCCACCCCCGAAATCGCTGTTGTGGATGACCTGATTCGCCAACGGCTGGACGAGATTCTGCCGGGCAAGATCGAGGAAAAGCTGAAGGAAATTCAGGAAAGCAAAACCCCGTCGATGGCCATCATTGCCACCAAGGGCACGCTCGACTGGGCCTATCCGCCTTTCATTCTCGCTTCCACCGCCGCCGCGCTGGGCTGGGACGTCAACATTTTCTTTACTTTCTATGGCCTCAACCTGGTCAAGAAGGACGTGTCGGATCTCAAGGTCAGCCCCTTGGGCAACCCCGGCATGCCGATGAAAATGCCTTTCGGCCCCGACTGGTTCAAGGGCATCAACTGGAACATCCCGAACCTCGTCCAGGCCGGCATCCCCGGCTTCGAGTCCGTGGCAACCTCGCTGATGCAGCAGACCATCAAGAACAACGGTGTCGCCAGCATCTCCGAACTGCGTGAATTGAGCCTGGAGGCGGGCGTCAAGTTCAGTGTTTGCCAGATGACCGTCGAACTGTTCGGCTTCAGCCACGACGACTTCATCGAGGGCATGGACTACGTCGGCGCCGCCTCGTTCCTGCCGATGGCGCAGACCTCCGACGTCTGCCTGTTCATCTAAGGTTTTTTCGTTTTTCGCAAACAGTCGTTTATTTGACCCCTGGGGGAGGAAGTAAGAATGACACTCAAGAAGATCGCAGCTCTGCTCGCCATCGCCGGTATCGCTTCACCGGCATTCGCTACTAACGGTTATTTTGCGCATGGCTATGGCATGAAGGCCTTAGGCATGGCCGGTGTCGGTATTGCCATGCCGCAAGATTCCCTCGCCGCGGCGACCAACCCGGCCGGTATGGTGATGGTTGGCGACAGGCTAGATGTCGGCCTCGACTGGTTCCGCCCCACCCGCGGCGCCGATATTTCCGGGACGGGCACCGCTCCTGGTCCGGGCCAACTCGGGATCGACGGCAGCTACGATGGCAACGGCAAGAAGAATTTCTTCATTCCGGAATTCGGCTACAACAAGATGCTGAACTCGAACCTGTCGCTGGGCGTGTCCGTATACGGCAATGGCGGCATGAACACTCAATATGACAAGAGCCCATTTGCCACCGGGGCGTTTACCGGTGCCGGCACCAACCCGGCTGGCGTCGATCTGATGCAGCTGTTCGTCGCGCCGACGGTAGCCTACAAGATCAATGCCGATCACGCCGTTGGCCTGTCGATCAATCTGGCCTATCAGCGGTTCAAGGCTGAGGGCCTGCAGGCCTTTGGTGGTATGTCATCGGACGCAAGCAACCTGACCAACAATGGCTACGATAGCTCCACGGGCTATGGCGCGCGCATTGGCTGGACCGGCCGTGTTGCACCGAATGTCACCTTGGGGGCCACGTACCAAACGCGCACCAACATGGGCAAGCTCGACAAATACAAGGGCCTGTTCGCCGAGCAGGGCGACTTCGACATCCCCGAAAACTATGGCGCTGGCATTGCGGTGAAGGTGATGCCGCAATTGACGATCGCTGCCGATGTGGAGCAGATCAATTACAGCAAGATCAAGTCGATCGCGAATTCTGTGACCGCCGGTGGTCCCCTGGGTGCCTCAAATGGTGCCGGCTTTGGCTGGCGCGACATGACTGTCCTCAAGTTGGGCGTGAGCTATGATCTCGGCAGGGACATGGTTTTGCGAGCGGGCTTTAGCCATGCTAAGCAGCCTATCCCGGAAAAGGAGACCTTTTTCAATATTCTCGCCCCGGGCGTTGTCCAAGACCATTTGACGTTGGGTGGAACATGGACTCTCGCCAACAAGTCTGAGCTGACCGTGGGTTACATGCATGCCTTCAAGAAGACCGTTAATGGCTCGGGTTCCGTTGCGGCCGCCACTGGCGGCGCGCCAGGGGAAGCCAATCTTCGCATGTATCAGGACTCGCTCGGCGTTGGTTACGGCGTGAAGTTCTGAAGCGACTAGGTGTTACTGTTGTCTGAAAAAGCCGGCGGCTTGGTGTCGCCGGCTTTTTTTTGACCGTATGTGCAAGAAGAGGAGACATCACATGAAGAGACTGATTGCGGGTCTGGCGTTGCTGGTCACCGCCTTGGCGGCGCATGCGTTGCAGCCCTACGTAACTGCTACCAAGGTTACCGGTGGCGACCTCAAGGCGGCCACGACCGCCGTTGAGCAGAAACTGACCGCTGCCGGCTTCACGGTGCTTGGCGAGCACATGGCCAAGGGCCTGCCCAAGCAGGCGACGGTCGTGGTAACCGATGCCGGCCTGACGGACGCGCTGAAGGCCATCGGTGGCACCGCCGTTGTCGCCATACCGATCCGCGTCGGTGTCAAGGCCGACGGCACGGTGTCCTATGTCAATCTTGAATACTGGCAGCGGGCCTATCTGCGCAAGGACTACGCCAAGGCAGAGGCGGCCGTGAAGGCTACGGCAGCCAAGCTGGAACAGACGCTCGGCGCCGGCGCGGCCTTTGGCGGCGAAATCAAGACCGACGATCTGTCGAACTATCACTACATGTTCGGCATGGAACGATTCGACGAGAAATCGACGCTCAATGAGTTCAAGAGCTTCGATGACGCCGTCAAGACGGTTCGTGACAATCTGGCCAAGGGCGTCAAGGGCACGGGCAAGGTTTACGAACTGGTGCTGGCCGACAAGAAACTGGCTGTCTTCGGCGTTTCGATGAGCGACGCTGAATATGGCGAAGGCTGGTGGGTCAACAAGATTGGTGCCGATCACGTCGCGGCCCTGCCGTGGGAAGTGTTCGTGGTCAATGGCAAGGTTATGGGCCTCTACGGCCGCTACCGCACGGCGCTGGCCTGGCCGTCGCTGGGTATGGGCCAGTTCATGGGCATTTCGATGCATCCCGACAAGACGAAGGAGATGCTCGAGGAAGTTGCCGGCGTCAAGTAAGACGCCGGTGCTTGCCCGTCAGTTCAGGCGGGCAAGCTGGGCGGCGAGTTTCTGGTGCAGGTCGCGGAAGCTCGCCAGCCTTTCCCTTTCCTGATTGACCACCGTGGCCGGCGCGCGCTCGACGAAGCTTGGCGTCGCCAGCTTCTTCTCCGCCTTGACAATCTCGCCCTCGATGCGGGCGAGTTCCTTGCCCAGCCGTTCCTTCTCGGCGGCGAGATCGATTTCGATCTTCAGCATCAGGCGGAAGTCGCCGACGATCTGCACCGGCGCATCCGACTCCGGCAGAGCTTCACCGGCCGCCGTGACCTCCGACAGCTTCGCCAGCGCGGCGAGGTAGGGCGCGTAAGCTTCCACCGCAACTTTGTCGCCGGCTGCGACCAGAGGCACCTTCTGGGCCGGAGAGATGTTCATCTCGCCGCGCAGGCTGCGGCAGGCATTGACCAGGGCCTTCAGAGTGCCGACCCAGGCTTCAGCCTGATCGTCGCAGCGGGCCATGTCGGCCTTCGGATAGGACTGTGTCATCAGCGTGTCACCACCACTGACTTTCGCACGGCCGGCAAGCGGAGCTACCGTCTGCCACAACTCTTCGGTAATGAACGGAATGAGCGGATGCGCCAGACGCAGCATGGTCTCCAGCACGCGCACCAGCGTGCGCCGGGTGGCGCGCTGCTGGGCCTCCGTGCCCATCTGGATCTGAACCTTGGCCAGTTCGACGTACCAGTCGCAGTACTCGTCCCAGATGAACTCGTAGATGGCGCGGGCGAGCAGGTCGAAGCGATATTCGGCGAAATGCTTCGCCACTTCGGCTTCCACTTTCTGCAGCAGGCTGACGATCCAGCGATCGGCCGGCGAATAGTCGCGCGGCGCCTGCTCGTCGAGGCCGCAGTCCTGCCCCACGCAATTCATCAGCACGAAGCGGCTGGCGTTCCAGAGCTTGTTGCAGAAGTTGCGATAGCCCTCGCAACGCTGCATGTCGAACTTGATGTCGCGGCCGGGGCTGGCGAGCGAGGCGAAGGTGAAGCGCAGCGCATCGGTGCCGAAGCCGGGAATGCCGTTTGGAAACTCCTTGCGCGTGCGCTTCTCGATCTGTTGCGCCTGCTTCGGATTCATCAGGCCGGTGGTGCGCTTCTTCACCAGCTCGTCGAGCGCGATGCCGTCGATCAGGTCGATGGGATCGAGCACGTTGCCCTTCGACTTGCTCATCTTCTGGCCTTCGGCGTCGCGGATCAGGCCATGCACATACACATCATGAAACGGGATCTTGCCGGTGATGTGCTTCGTCATCATCACCATGCGGGCCACCCAGAAGAAGATGATGTCGAAGCCGGTAACCAGCACCGTCGAGGGCAGATAGAGGTCAAGTGCCGGGTTCGACTTCGCCGGCCATTCCGGTGTCCAGTCGAGCGTCGAAAATGGCCACAACGCCGACGAATACCAGGTGTCGAGCACGTCTGCATCGCGTGTCAGGCCGCCCGTATAGCCGTCCTGGCGCGCAAGTTTCTGTGCCTCGGCTTCATCGTGGGCGACATAGAAACGGCCGTCATCCGCATACCAGGCGGGAATCTGATGGCCCCACCAAAGCTGGCGCGAAATGCACCAGTCCTGGATGTTGTTGAGCCACTGGTTGTAGGTATTGACCCAGTTCTCGGGCACGAACCTGATCTCACCGGAAGCGACGCATTCCAGCGCCTTGCCGGCGATGGAGGTGCCATCGGCGCCGGGTTTGCTCATGGCAACGAACCACTGGTCGGTGAGCATCGGCTCGATGACGGCGTTGGTGCGATCGCCGCGCGGCACCATTAGTTTGTGCGGCTTGATGCTGACCAACAGTTCTTCGATCTCGAGGTCGGCGACGATTGCCTTGCGCGCCTCATAGCGGTCCATGCCACGGTAGCGTTCCGGCCCATGCTCGTTGATGCGGGCGTCGAGGGTGAAGATGCTGATCGGCTGCAACTGGTGCCGGTGGCCGACCTGCCAGTCGTTGAAGTCGTGGGCCGGCGTGATCTTGACGCAGCCGGTACCGAACTCCTTGTCGACGTAGGTGTCGGCGATCACCGGAATCGTGCGGCCGGTCAGCGGCAGCACCACTTGCTTGCCGATCAGGTGCCGGTAGCGCTCGTCCTCGGGATTCACCGCCACGGCAACGTCGCCGAGCATCGTCTCGGGCCGCGTGGTGGCGACGGTCAGTGAACCGTTGCCGCAGGCGAACGGATATTTGATTTCCCACATGAAGCCTTCTTCCTCCTCGCTGACGACTTCGAGGTCGGAAACGGCGGTGAGCAGCTTCGGGTCCCAGTTGACCAGTCGCTTGCCGCGGTAGATCAGGCCTTCCTTGTAGAGACGGACGAAGGTCTCGGTGACGATCTTCGACAGCCCGGCGTCCATGGTGAAGCGCTCGCGGCTCCAATCGGGAGAAGTGCCGAGGCGGCGCATCTGCTTGGTGATAGTGCCGCCGGAATATTCCTTCCACTCCCAGACCTTTTCGAGAAACTTCTCGCGGCCGAGCTCGTGGCGGGAAATGCCCTGTGCATCGAGCTGGCGCTCGACGACGATCTGCGTGGCAATGCCGGCGTGGTCGGTGCCGGGCTGCCAGAGCGTGTTATCGCCGCGCATGCGGTGGTAGCGTGTCAGGGCATCCATCAGCGACTGGTTGAAGCCGTGACCCATGTGCAGCGTGCCGGTGACGTTGGGCGGCGGCAGCAGGATGCAGAAATTGTCCTGCTTGGACGTATCGAGGCCGGCCTTGAAGTAGCCCTGCGACTCCCAGATGGGATACCAGCGCCGCTCGATGTCGGCGGGCTCAAAGCTCTTCGCGAGTTCCATGGGAATGCCGGATTATCGGGATTGCAAAAACGAAAAATTATACCGGAGGGGGATTGCTCAATCGGCGACGGCGTCTTGCGACGACTGACTTTCTGTGTCCAGGGCAGCTTGCAGGCGAGGCAACAGCGCCGCCCGGGCCTCGGCGGTCACCTGGATGACGAGTTGGTCGGTGATGCCGTCGAGCACGCGCATGACCACCAGTGGCAGTTCGTGATCGAGCCAGGACGCCAGTTCGTCGGCCAGCGCCTGGCGCTGGGTGGGAAGGCGCTCGAACAACAGTTCCCTGGCCAGCGCTTCGACTCGCTCGGGTGCGATTTGCCGACTGTCTGCGATCGCTTGTTCAATGGCCTGCGGTGTGGCTGATTCGTCCGTGATGCCGGTGACGACCTCGGTTAATACTGGTAAGTCATCGTTTTCCGCTTTTGCCTCTGAGGCAGCGGTGTGACGGAAGGCGCCGGCAACGAAAACGCGATGACGCTGCATCAGGTTGTTGGCTTTTTGCAGGATGCTGTCGCCGTCCAATTCATATTCCTTCGGAGATGTCGCGTGACTCAAGAGCATAGCCCCGTTCGCGGTAGAACTTGAAGCGCTCGCGTGCCGGCAGGCGGTCGGCATCGGCGGTGCTGACGATTTCCACCAATTCTTCGAAGCGCGAGAAGCCCGGCGGCAGCTCGTCGCCAAGATTGAGCAGGCAACGGTCGTGGGGCAGCTGGTCGAGATCGCCGGTGAGCAGGATGGGCGTTTCGGCGGCCAGCGACGACTCCGCCCCGCAATGGGGCAGAAAGCCTGTTGCCGGCTGTGACCAAAGCAACCGGTCCAACTGTTCCGCGGTTTGCCGGACCGGCACGTAAACGAGTACCGTCTGGCGATCCTGCCAAGCCTGCCGCAGCCATGCGGCCGCGGCGGCAAGACGATCCGGCGCGCCGTGCAGGAACTGGATGCGGGTCACGACTTGGCGCTGGCGGCCCTGGACATCAGGAAATGGGTGAGCAGCGGCACGGGTCGGCCGGTCGAGCCCTTTTCCTTGCCGCCTCGGTAGGCAGTGCCGGCAATATCCAGATGCGCCCAGTCGTATTTCTTTGTGAAACGGGCAAGGAAGCTGGCGGCCGTGATGGTGCCGCCGGAACGGCCGCCGATGTTGGCCATGTCGGCGAAGTTGCTTTGCAACAGTTCCTGGTAATCCTCCCACAACGGCAACTGCCAGGCGCGGTCATAGGATTCCTGGCCGGCATCGATCAGTTCCCGCGCCAGTGTGTCGTTGTTGGCCAGCAGGCCGGTGGCGATATGGCCCAGCGCGATGACGCAGGCGCCGGTCAATGTAGCGACGTCAACCACGCAGGCGGGATCGAAACGCTCGACGTAGGTGAGCGCATCGCAGAGGATCAGTCGGCCCTCGGCATCGGTGTTGAGGATTTCCACCGTTTGGCCGGAAAGCGAGGTAACGACATCGCCCGGTTTGGTCGCGCTGCCGCCCGGCATGTTCTCGGTGGTCGGGATGGCGGCGACGACGTTGAGCGGTAGCTTCATCTGGGCAATCGCCTTCATCGTGCCCAGCACGCTGGCGGCGCCTGACATGTCGAACTTCATTTCGTCCATTTCCGGCGCCGGCTTCAGCGAAATGCCGCCGGTGTCGAAGGTGATGCCCTTCCCGACCAGCACGACGGGTTTCTCGTCCGCCTTGCCGCCGGAGTGCTTGAGGACGATGAACTTCGGCGGTTCGTGCGATCCCTTGGCGACCGACAGCAGGGTGTGCATACCGAGCTTTTCCATGTCGGCGCGTTCCAGCACCTCCACGCTCATGCCATGCTCGGTGGCGAGCTGTCTGGCCTGGTCGGCCAGATGGCTGGGGGTGCAGATGTTGGCCGGCAGATTGGCAAGGTCCTTCATCAGCGCGGTGCCGGCAGCGATCGCTTCGCCTTGGGCCAAGGCCTCCTCGGCCGGGCCAAGTTCATTGCGCCGCTCGACGCAGAAGGTCAGTTTGCGCAGGGGGCGGCGGACATCGTCCTTCTTGGACTTGAGGCGATCGAAACGGTACAGGGATTCCAGGGCCACCATCGTGGCCTGGCGCACGCGCCAGACGACGTCGCGCTTCTTGACCGAAAGCTCGGTCAGATAGAGCGTGCCGTCGAAGCCGCCAGTTTCGTTGAGGGTTTTTACCGCCGTGGCGACGGCGGCGCGGAATTCCTTTTCGCGGAATTCCTTTTCCTTGCCGAGGCCGACGAGCAGCACCCGGTCCGCCAGCGTGCCGGAAACATTGTGGAGCAGCAGGGTGGATCCGGCCTTGCCTTCCATGTCACCGCGGCGTACCAGGTCGCTCAAGTAGCCCCGCGCGGCGTTGTCAATGACCTCGGCTGGCAACGACAATTTGCGGGGTTCGAAAACGCCGACAACGACGCAGGCGCTCCGTTGCTTCTCGGGACTGCCACTTCTTATGCTAAATTCCACGTGTCGCTCCTGTATCCGAAGGATGGGAAGTCTTGATGTTTTTGTCCAATTCACCGCTTTTGTGATTATCGCCAATAGTTTTGCCAAAAGTCAAAGCCAACACAGTCCAGGCCCATTAGCGTCGAAATGATCTTTCAGCGCGCTGCCCAACGCGAATTTTCCCAGACCGCGGCGACCGTCTTTGTTGCATTGTTCGCCATCCTGCTGACGACACAGCTGATCCGCCTGCTTGGCCAGGCGGCCGGCGGCAAGATCGCGTCGGAAGGTGTCGTGGCGCTGCTTGGCTTAGGCGCCGTCAGCTACTTGCCGACGCTGCTGTCGCTGACGTTGTTCATTTCCATCCTGATGACCCTCTCCCGCTCCTACCGGGATTCCGAGATGGTGATCTGGTTTTCGGCCGGCATGTCGCTGACGGCGTGGGTAAGGCCGGTGCTGACATTCGCTTTGCCGCTGGTGGTGGTGATTGCCGTTCTGTCGCTATTTCTCTCGCCTTGGGCGCTCACCAGGAGCGCCGAGTACCGGCAGCGCATGGATGAACGCAACGATGTTTCGCGGGTGTCGCCGGGAGCTTTCCAAGAATCTGCCCAAGCCGAGCGGGTATTCTTTGTCGAGGGCATTTCCGGCGATCAGGGGCGGGTGAAGAACGTGTTTGTCAGCTCCGTGCAACAGGGCCGCTTGGGCGTTATCGTGGCTGCGGAAGGACATACCGAGGCCGCGCCCAGCGGCGACCGCTTTCTGGTACTGGAGCGCGGTCGGCGCTACGAAGGCATTCCGGGAGCGGCGGACTATCGGGTCATGGAGTTCGAACGCTATGGCGTTCGTATCGAAACTCGGGAAAGCCGCGGCATCGAACAGACTCAGAAGAACATGACCGTATTGGAACTCGTCAGTCGACCGACGCCGGGCAATCTCGGCGAGTTACTCTGGCGGATCGGTATTCCCCTGTCGGCGTTGAACCTGGCCCTGCTGGCGATACCGCTGTCGTTCGTCAACCCTCGGGCGGGGCGAACCAATAATCTGATCTTCGCGCTCCTGACTTTCATGATCTACAGCAACCTGGTCAGCGTCAGTCAGGCGTGGGTGGCCCAGGGCAAGCTGCCCTTCGAGATCGGTGTTTGGGCCGTGCATGTACTCATGTTCGTCGGCCTGCTGGTGTTGTTCTCGCGACGCCTGCTGGTCTTCTCGTGGGGGCGGCTGTGGCGCTGAACGTGGGCCTGCGAGTGTTCGAACGTTACCTCGCCCGAGAGATCTACGCGGCGACGGCACTCGTCCTTGTCGCCTTCCTGGCCCTGTTTGCCTTCTTCGATCTCGTGCATGAACTTGCAGATCTGGGCAAAGGCAACTACCAGATTCATCATGCCGTGGTCTACGTGCTGCTGACCATGCCCGGATATGCATACGAACTGCTGCCGGTAGCTGTATTGATTGGCACACTGTACGCTTTGACCCTGCTTGCCAGGCACTCCGAAATCACCGTACTGCGCGCTTCGGGGTTGTCCACCGGGACCTTGCTGGGTTCTCTGGCCAAGATCGGTTTGGCCTTTGTTGTCCTGACCTTTCTGATCGGCGAGTTCGTTGCTCCGCCGGCGGAGCGGGCGGCCCAGCAACTTCGCCTGCAGGCGATGAGTTCGGTCGTCGCACAGGAGTTCCGCTCGGGTTTGTGGATCAAGGACGAGCTGGCCTTCGTCAATGTTCGCGAGGTGCTGCCGGACACGTCGCTGCAGGGGGTGCGCATCTACGAGTTCGACCGCAACTACCAGCTGCGGTCGATCAGCCAAGCTCAATCGGGCCGCTATATGCCGCCCGATCGCTGGCAATTGAGCGATGTCGCACAGACGGTCTTCGAGGGCGATCGTGTTCGGGTGGCGCGTGTGCCGGAGCTGCAATGGCAATCGGCATTGAACCCGGACATTCTGAGCGTGTTGCTGGTGGATCCGGGGCGGATGTCGCTGTTCAATTTGTATCTCTATACGCGTCACCTGGCGGAGAACCAGCAGAAAACGCAGCGTTACGAAATCGCGATGTGGAAGAAGCTGATCTATCCTGCTGCCGCGCTGGTCATGATGGCCTTGGCGCTGCCTTTCGGCTATCTGCACGACCGCATGGGTAATATCAGTTTCAAGGTCTTCGCCGGCGTGATGCTCGGCGTCACCTTTCACATGCTGAACGGACTGTTCTCCAGTCTCGGTGTCATCAACAGCTGGACACCGCTCTATGCGGCCGTGACGCCGAGTGCCTTGTTTCTGCTCGCGGCTGCGGCGATGATCTGGTGGGTGGAGCGGCGCTAGCCCCGGAAGACGATGCGCGTGCCGGCCAGCCGGTCGTGCAGGAACTGACGGTCGCGGTCGAATAGTGCCCAGAGCAGGCCGACAACCGACAGTACCGATGGCCAGGCCAGAAGGAAGCGAACAATCGCGCGCTGGATTGAGGGAGTCCCGCCATTTTCAACCGTCACGATCCGGATATGCCAGGTTTGCATGGCCAAGGTGCGACCATCGCGATGCCACAGCCAGACAAAGTAGAGTCCCAGTGCCGCCACAATGTTCAGCCAATGAGCCCATCCCGGCAGTACAATCTGCCAGACGACGGCGATAATCAAATTCGGCACCAGAAACAGTAACGCCAGAACACCGACCAACAACAGGGATTCATAGAGCATGCTAGCCAAGCGCCGACGAATGCTCGGCGTCTCTGCCTCGGTGCTCCGCGGAGGCTTCACTAATGCGTCGGCTCAGCAAATGGCCAGACAAAGGCTGGTGCCGGCGACGGCGGTGGTGGTGATGGTGTCGTAGTGGTGGCTGGCTCGGGCTGCACTGAGGGCAGGGTCATTGCAGGTACCAACGACGGCTTGGCTGCTGCGGGCTTGCCGGGCGGTCGGCTGCCTGACTTGGCAGATGCTTTGCTGGCCGCAGACTTGGCAGCGGATTCCTTCAGGCGCTGTTTCTCTTCATCGGGAAGGGTCTGGTATTCCGACCACATCCTTTTTAGCGCCTCGCGTTGCTCCGGGCTCGCCTTCTGCACGTTCTTGTATTTTTCCCGCGCCGCCTTGCGCTCCTCCGGCGTCAGCTTGACCCATGCTTTCATGCGGCGCTGAATTCGCGCCTGTTCGTCCGGACTCATTTGCGGATAGCGATCCGCAATCTCCAACCATTTCTTCTTGCGATAAGACTCCAACTGATCCCATTCGCCCGACAGCGGGGCGAGAATCTGTTGCTTTTGGGGGGGGAGCGCGCTCCAGTCCGGGGGGAGGACAAGTGGTACTCCCGCCATCGCGGGAGCCATGGCCCCCGCGAGGATTATTGCGGCAACGACTCTTCTGACCCTTCTTCCTGCTGGGAGAGGTGATTCAGCCATTCAATGAAACCTTGGTCAGTGTACGCATTCGGAGAAACTTCGTCGGCCAGCAGGGCGCTGTCGATTTCCGCCAGCTCGGTGGCTTGCCGGGCATTCTGCCAGAACTGGACGCCCATCGCGCCGATCACCAGAGCCAGAAAGGCAAGGATGCCGCGGTAATGGCTATGCAGGGATTCGGTCGCCAAGTGGCCAATTCCGGCGAGACTCAAGACCGCTACTGGCGCTGCCTGGCGGCAAAGCGCATCCTGACGGAATTGGTAGAGCCGTGCCACTGCCTTCTGGTCCAGGTTCGAAGTGCCCTGATCCAGAACGTGACGTATGCGGCTGGCAAATTGGGATTCGTGCAGTTCCTGGTTCATAGTTCAACGCCTTTCGCTTTCAAGACAGCAGCTAACGTATGAGTCGCGCGGGAGCAATGCGTCTTGACGCTGCCTTCCGAGCACCCCATCGCCAACGCTGTTTCGGCGATATCCATATCTTCCCAGTAACGCAGCAGAAACGCTTCCCGTTGACGCGCCGGCAGTTTTTCAACCTCTTTTTCAATAATGGCAAGGACTTGGCTCTGTTCGAGACTGCCATGGGGGTTGCCGAAACGGGAGGTGCTGTCGGTCGGCAGGGTTTCCAGGGGATCCGAGTCATCGTCGTCGCCGGACGAGAAGGACGACAGCAGCGTCGTCCACATCGACCGTACCTTCTGCCGGCGGTAGAAGTCGCGGATCGTGTTTTGAAGAATGCGCTGAAACAGCAGGGGTAACTCTTCCGCCGGACGTCCGCCGTACTTCTCCGACAGCTTCAGCATCGTGTCCTGAACGATGTCCAGAGCCGTATCCTCGTCGCGCACGGCAAAAAGCGCCTGTTTGTAGGCACGCCGTTCGACGCTGGCGAGAAAGTCAGAAAGTTGCGGGCGGGAAGCCAGGTAGAAAATCCTTATGCTGAATGGGGGATCGTGAACCACCGTTTGGCCAGCCGCGACCTTGACCAACTGCGTCTGAGCCAGTAAGGTAACGCGCTTTTAGGCTGAACCCCTCGAAATTCGGAAGAAATGATGCAGTTGACCGGCGCAGAGATTGTAATCAGGTGTCTTCAGGAAGAAAAGGTGGAACACGTCTTCGGTTATCCGGGCGGTTCCGTGCTTTTCATCTATGACGAGTTCTTCAAGCAGGATCAGATCAAGCACATTCTGGTTCGTCATGAGCAGGGGGCCGTGCATGCGGCCGATGCCTATTCCCGCTCCTCGAACAAGATAGGTGTCTGCATGGTGACGTCCGGCCCGGGCGTCACCAATGCCGTCACGGGCATCGCTACCGCCTACATGGATTCGATTCCACTGGTGATTCTCACCGGGCAGGTGCCGACCGCCTACATCGGCCAGGACGCCTTCCAGGAAGCTGACACCGTTGGCATCACGCGGCCCTGCGTCAAGCACAATTTCCTGGTCAAGGATGTGAAGGACCTTGCGGTTACCATCAAGAAGGCGTTTTACCTGGCCAAGACCGGCCGCCCCGGCCCGGTGCTGGTGGATATCCCGAAGGACATCACCGCCCAGAAGTGCGAGTTCCAGTATCCGAAGACCATCGCCATGCGGTCGTACAACCCGGTGGTGAAGGGGCATGCCGGCCAGATCAAGAAGGCACTTCAACTGCTGCTGGAAGCCAAGCGGCCGATCATTTACACGGGTGGTGGCGTCATTCTTTCCGATTCTGCCGAGAAGCTGACCCGACTGACCCGCACGCTCGACTTCCCAATTACCCAGACGCTAATGGGGCTGGGCGGTTATCCGGCCACCGACCGGCAGTTTCTCGGCATGCTGGGCATGCATGGCACCTACGAGGCCAACATGGCCATGCAGCATGCCGATGTCGTGCTGGCGATCGGCGCCCGCTTCGATGACCGGGTAATTGGCAGTCCTAGTCATTTTGCCCAGGTGGCGCGCAAGATCATTCACATCGACATCGACCCTTCCAGCATTTCCAAGCGGGTCAAGGTCGACGTGCCCATCGTCGGCAACGTGCCCGACGTGCTCGATGAAATGCTCAAGCAACTCGACGCCAGCGAGGCCAAGAGCGAAGGCAAGGCACTGGCCGCCTGGTGGAAGGAAATCGAGGGTTGGCGCAGCCGCGACTGCCTGAAGTACAAGCAGGGCAAGGACGTCATCACGCCACAATACGTGGTGCAGAAGCTCTACGAAGTAACCGGCGGCGACGCCTTCGTCACGTCCGACGTAGGCCAGCACCAGATGTTCGCGGCCCAGTTCTACAAGTTCGATAAGCCACGGCGCTGGATCAATTCCGGCGGCCTCGGCACCATGGGGTTCGGCCTGCCGGCGGCGATGGGCGTGCGCTTTGCCAATCCGAAAGCACCAGTCGCCTGCATCACCGGCGAAGGTTCGATCCAGATGTGCATCCAGGAGTTGTCGACCTGCAAGCAGTTCCGTCTGCCGATCAAGATCATCAACCTCAACAACGGCTACCTGGGCATGGTTCGGCAGTGGCAGGAGATGTTCCACGGCAACCGCTACTCCGAGTCCTACGTCGATGCCTTGCCTGATTTCGTCAAGCTGGCCGAAGCCTACGGGCATGTCGGCATGCGCATCGAAAAGCCGGCCGATGTCGAGCCGGCCTTGCGCGAAGCTTTCACAACGCATAAGAGCGATCTGGTTTTCCTGGATTTCATCATCGATCCGAAGGCCAACGTTTTCCCGATGGTGGCGGCGGGCAAGGGACTGTCCGAGATGATCCTGGCCGAGGACTTGTAATCATGCGGCATATCATTTCCATCCTGATCGAAAATGAATCCGGCGCCCTGTCGCGCGTTTCCGGCCTTTTTTCGGCGCGCGGCTACAACATCGAATCCCTGACCGTGGCGCCGACCGAAGACGCCTCGCTGTCGCGCATGACCATCGTCAGTATTGGTTCCGATGAAATCATCGAGCAGATCACCAAGCAGTTGAACAAGCTGATCGACATCGTCAAGGTGGTCGATCTATCCGAAGCGGCGCACATCGAGCGCGAGCTGATGTTGGTGAAGGTACGCGCCACTGGCAAGGATCGCGAGGAGATGAAGCGCGTTGCCGACATCTTCCGCGGCCGCATCATCGATGTCACGGAGTCGAGCTACGTCGTCGAACTGACTGGCAATACCGCCAAGCTCGATGCCTTTCTCGATGCCATCGACCGGTCGTTGATTCTCGAGACTGTGCGTACCGGCGTATGCGGCATCGGCCGCGGCGACCGCATCCTGCGCGTCTGATCATTTTTCGCAACAGTTTTCCCATGAGGGGTTTCAAATGAAGGTCTATTACGACAAGGACGCCGACCTGTCGCTCATCAAGGGCAAGAAGGTCACCATCGTTGGCTATGGCTCGCAGGGCCATGCCCATGCCCAGAACCTCAAGGATTCGGGTGTCAAGGTTACCGTCGGCCTGCGCAAGGGTGGCGCCTCGTGGGACAAGGCCAAAAAGGCCGGGCTCAAGGTCGAGGAGGTCGCCAAAGCCGTCAAGGATGCCGACGTCGTCATGATCCTTCTGCCCGACGAGACCATCCCGTCAGTCTATTACGCCGATGTCGAGCCGAACATGAAGAAGGGCGCCGCGCTCGCCTTCGCCCATGGTTTCAACATCCATTACAACCAGGTGGTGCCGCGCGCCGACGTCGATGTCATCATGGTGGCGCCGAAAGGCCCGGGCCACACGGTGCGTTCCGAGTACCTGCGCGGCGGCGGTGTGCCGTCGCTGATCGCGGTCTACCAGGACAAGACCGGCAAGGCGAAGGACATCGCGCTGTCGTACGCGGCGGCCAACGGCGGTACCAAGGGCGGCGTCATCGAGACATCCTTCCGCGAAGAAACCGAAACCGACCTGTTCGGCGAACAGGCTGTACTCTGCGGTGGCGTCGTGGAACTGATCAAGGCCGGCTACGAGACGCTGACCGAGGCGGGCTATGCCCCCGAGATGGCCTACTTCGAATGCCTGCACGAAGTGAAGCTGATCGTCGACCTGATCTTCGAGGGCGGCATCGCCAACATGAACTACTCGATCTCGAACAATGCCGAGTACGGAGAATACGTCACCGGCCCACGCGTCATCGCCGGCGAGGCGCGCGCCGCCATGAAGGAAGCGCTGAAGAACATTCAGACCGGCGAGTACGCCAAGCGCTTCATCCTCGAAGGCCGCACCAACTATCCGGAGATGACGGCCCGTCGCCGCCTGACCGCGGAGCATCCGATCGAGAAGGTGGGCGCCCAACTGCGCGACATGATGCCGTGGATCAAGGCCAAGGCACTGGTCGACAGGTCGAAGAACTGACTTGAGCGACTATCCGCATCCCATCATCGCCCGGGAAGGCTGGCCCTTCCTGGGTGGTGCCGTTGTACTGTCGCTGATCGCCACATCTACCGCCGGCTGGCTATGGGCATCGCCGCTGTGGCTGATCTCCCTTTTCGTGCTCCAGTTCTTCCGCGATCCGCCGCGCGAGGTGCCGGGCGATACGAAGAGCGTGCTGTCGCCGGCCGACGGGCGCATCGTCGCCATCCAGCCGGTTCGTGATCCATGGCTTGGTCGCGACGCCCTCAAGGTCAGCGTGTTCATGAACGTGTTCAACGTCCATTCCAACCGCAGCCCGGTCGACGGTGAAGTGAGGCAACGCTGGTACAACCCGGGCAAGTTCGTCAATGCGGATCTCGACAAGGCGTCAACCGAGAACGAGCGTAACGCGCTGCACATTCGTTCGACGACAGGCCACGACATTACCTGCGTACAAGTGGCGGGCCTGATCGCGCGTCGCATCCTTTGCTACGTCGAGGCGGGCGCGCTGCTCGTGCGCGGCGAGCGTTACGGCTTCATCCGTTTCGGTTCGCGGGTCGATCTTTATCTGCCGGTCGATGTGCGCGTCAAGGTGGCCATCGGCGACAAGGTCAGGGCTACCAGCACGATCCTTGCCGTCCTGCCGTGACTGACTATCGTCCCCGTAAATCGTTGATGAATCCGGACATTCGCCGGCGCGGCATCTATATTCTGCCGAACCTGTTCACCACGGCGGCCTTGTTCGCCGGTTTCTTCGCCATCGTCCAGGCTATGAACGAGCGCTTTGAGGTATCGGCGGTGGCGATTTTTCTGGCCATGGTCTTCGACGGCCTCGATGGCCGTGTGGCGCGCCTGACGCATACCCAGAGCGCCTTTGGCGCCGAGTACGATTCTCTCTCCGACATGGTGTCCTTCGGGGTCGCCCCGGCGCTGGTGGCCTACGAGTGGGCGCTGAAGGGCTTGGGCAAGCTGGGCTGGATCGCCGCCTTCATCTATTGCGCCGGCGCAGCCCTCCGGCTGGCGCGCTTCAACACCAACATCGACGTGGTGGACAAGCGCTACTTCCAGGGTTTGCCGAGTCCCGCGGCCGCGGCATTGGTGGCAGGCCTGGTCTGGGTGATGATCGACAACGACTGGACCGGCGAGGAGGCTCGCTGGTACGCCTGCGTGCTGACGATGTTTGCCGGCATTACGATGGTCAGCAACATCCGCTACTGGTCGGGCAAGGACATCAACCTCAGGAAGAGTGTGCCGTTCATTATCGTGGTTGCCTTCGCTGTCGGCTTCGCGCTGGTTTCCAGCTATCCGCCCGGTGTCCTGTTTGCCCTTTTTCTCGCTTATGCCCTGTCGGGATACGTCTTGTCCGGATGGCAGTTGACGACCCGGCGGCGGACGGTTGCGCGGCCGGAATAAAGCCGCTATAGTCAAACCATGTTTGCGACCATGGCCTTTGCCGCTGCATTCCTCGCCCTGTCCGGCTTCCTGCTGGCCCGGCCGCTGCTGCGCCGCGCGCGCTAGCAGACACCCTTCCCACAATTCGAGTTTGTCCGGCCCGCAGGCACGCCCTTCGGGCAGTGCGATTTGTTTATCGAACCGTATTTCCACAGGAGGCGATCATGGCCAAAGAGAAGTTGATCATATTCGATACCACACTTCGCGACGGCGAACAAAGCCCAGGCGCCTCCATGACCCAGGAGGAGAAGCTGCGCGTTGCCCGCCAGCTGGAGCGCATGCGCGTCGACGTCATTGAGGCCGGCTTCGCTGCCGCGTCGCCAGGCGACTTCAACGCCATCAAGATGATCGCCGAAACGATTAAGGACTCGACGGTTTGCTCGCTGGCCCGCGCCAATGAGAACGACATTCGCCGTGCCGGCGAAGCGATCAGGCCCGCCCACTCCGGACGCATTCACACCTTCATCGCCACCAGCCCGATCCACATGGAGAAGAAGCTGCGCATGACGCCGGATCAGGTGGTCGAGGCGGCCGTGAAGGCGATCGGCATCGCCCGCGAATACACCGACGACGTCGAGTTTTCAGCCGAGGATGCCGTTCGCTCGGACATCGATTTCCTTTGTCGAGTGTTCGACGCCGTCATCGCCGCCGGTGCGAAGACCATCAACGTGCCCGACACCGTCGGCTACAGCATTCCCTCGGTTTGGGGCGAACGCATGCACACCCTGATCGAGCGCGTAGCCAATTCCGACAAGGTCATCTGGTCCACCCATTGCCACAACGACCTCGGCATGGCCGTGGCCAATTCGCTGGCGGCCGTGCAGGCGGGCGCGCGCCAGGTCGAATGCACCATCAACGGCCTTGGCGAGCGGGCCGGCAACGCATCGCTGGAAGAGGTGGTGATGGCGGTGAAGACACGCAGCGACATCTTCCACGTCGAAACCCGCATCGATACCACCCAGATCGTGCCGGCGTCACGGCTCGTTTCCCAGATCACCGGCTATCCGGTGCAGCCGAACAAGGCCATCGTCGGCGCCAACGCCTTCGCACACGAGTCCGGCATCCACCAGGATGGCGTCCTCAAGCACCGCGAGACCTATGAAATCATGCGGGCACAGGACGTCGGCTGGGCCCAGAACAAGCTCGTACTCGGCAAACATTCAGGGCGTAACGCTTTCAAGAACCGTCTGCAGGAACTGGGCATCACGGTCACCAGCGAGGAGGCGATCAATGCTGCCTTCGCCAAGTTCAAGGAATTGGCCGACAAGAAGCACGAGATCTTCGACGAGGACTTGCAGGCACTCATGTCCGACGAGGGTCTGCCGCCGGCGCACGAGCACTTCAAGCTGGTTTCGTTCAAGTTCCACTCCGAGACGGGCGAGACGCCGCATGCGAAACTCACCTTGTCCGTGGGCGGTGTCGAGAAGCCGGCCGAATCCGACGGTGGCGGTCCGGTCGACGCCGCGCTGAAAGCCATCGAGAGCGTCGTCGCCAGCGGTTGCGAGTTGCTGCTCTACTCGGTCAATGCCATTACAACCGGCACCGACGCCCAGGGCGAAGTGACCGTGCGGCTGGCCAGCGACGGCCGTATCGTCAATGGCCAAGGCGCGGATACGGATATCGTGGTGGCTTCGGCGAAGGCATATCTGAATGCCCTCAACCGGCTGTATCAGGGCAACGAGCGGCTCAATCCACAATTGTAGGATGCATTCGCCGCGTCAGTCGGGAGTACCAGACCGACGCGGCAAAGAAGATCGACGCCAGCACAAGTTCCGTAACAGCCAGTGTTGAACTTGCGCCGTGATCCGTCATGGCGCGAAGCGCGCCTTCGCCGATGTAGAGCAGGATCAGCAGCGACGACCACTGGTAGGTGTAGCGCTGGCCGCGCATGATGCCGAACAGCGGCACCAGCAGCGGCAGAGTCTTCAGCACCAGCCAGGAACCACCCGGGCGCAGCGGCGCCAGCCACAGCTCCCAGGCCAGACAGAGAAGAATCAGGCCGATCAGGCTGGCCGTCGCGAGCAGATTGAGCCGTTCGATGGCGGCGCAGTGCGCGAGCGGTTTGTTCAAGATGGCCTCCGGTAGAATCGCGGCGGATTATATGCGCTTACTTGCACCTCTTCGTCTCGTTGTCCGCGTGGGCAGACGCTTTGTGGCCGAACGCATGGCTCAGACCATCGCCGCGCTCTCCTTCGCCACGCTGCTGGGGCTGGTGCCCATGATCATCGTCGCGGCATCGCTGATCGATCAGGTTCCTTTTACCGCCGGTATCGGCGCGGCACTGGAGGAGTTCCTGCTCGCCAATCTTCTGCCGGAGAAGGCGGGGGCGGTGATCGCCAAGGTCGTCGGCCAGTTCGCGAATCGCGCGGATAGGGTCACCATGATCGGCATCCTGGCGCTGGCCGCCACGGCGCTGATGCAGATGCTGACGATCGAGCATGCCTTCAATGCGATCTGGAAAATCAAGGCACCGCGCTCGCTGCTGCGGCGGCTGGCCATCCACGGCCTGGCGCTGGTGCTCGGTCCTTTGCTCTTCGGCGTCAGCCTGGCGGCAACCACCTATCTGGCGAGCGTTTCTCTCGGCCTGATCGCCGAGGCGCCGTGGCTGACTACCCTGGTGTTTCGCACGCTGTCCTTCGGTTTCGTCGCCGGGCTTTTCGCCATGCTTTACTGGGGAGTGCCCAATCGTGCGGTGTCTGGTTGGCACGCGGCAGTAGGCGGTACCCTGGCGGCCGCTGGGTTCCTGGCGATGCAGCGGCTGTTCGGCCTCTATATCGTCAAGTTTCCGACCTATACTCTGGTGTACGGGCCATTCGCCGCCATGCCGATTTTTCTCATCTGGCTGTACGCTTCATGGACGGTCATTCTGGTCGGGGCTCTGGTTACGGCCGAGTTGCCGCGCGCCGCAAAGGCCTCGCCTACTGCGGGGCGGAATCCCGCGTGAATTCGAATATTTCCACTTTCGCTGTTTGCAGCGCCAGACGCCGCATCTGGCATCGGGTCAGCTGCACCTTGCCATCCGTGCCCCCGATCAGGGTAAACGGACCGATATCCGCCTGACCGCGTGCAGTCATCAACGTCTCGTTGTGTTCGAGACTGGATGACGCCGGAAACAGCAGTGCCGGCGAGACCTTCGCGCTGGTGGTGCTGCCCTGGACAATCTGTACCGGCACTGCCGATGGCGAGATCATTTCGAGACCGAGCTCGAAATGCTCCGGGTTATCGCTGCGCGCCCAGCGAATCAGGCCAATGTTCCACGGCTGCCCGGGCGCCGTGCGCAGGCCCAGGGTGTCGCCAGGCACGAGTTCGGCGACCGGGCCGGAAACATGCATCAATGCCATGCCGCTGGGACTTTCGTTCAGCACCATCCAGTCAGTGATCGGCGTACCGTCACCACTGACTTTCGGCGCGCTGTCGCCCATGAGAGTCCAGAGCGTTTGAAACTGCGAACAGATTTCGACCCGGTAATGGCTGGGGCGGCGATGGGCGTGACGGCGCGGGGGAGTCAACCAGCAGGCCTGTGCGCGGGCCAGCAACTCGCGATGGTTCACGTCATTGCCGGGCGGCAGGCGCAACGTTGCCAGCGACTCGCCATTGGCCAGTTGCATGACGTGCTGGGCGGCAATCCTGGCGAGTGTCGCGCAGGAGAAATAGAGCACCGTGCCATGGCTTGGCGGTGGCCTGCGGACGATGGCCACAGGCGGCAGGTCGCGGCTTTCCTCTAGCCAGTGCCAGTTCTCCAGTGGCGGCAGGGGCTGATGGCGAATGTCGACCGCCGTGGCAAAGCGATGCAGGTATTCGGCCAGGAACAATATCTCGCGTGCCGTGAATGACTCGGGCTGTACCGCAACCAGCGCCAGCATGCCCTTCAGCAACCGTTCGGCGGCAACGGTGTCGGCCCCCTCGATTGTCCGCAGCAGCCGGAACGCTTCCTGTGCCTGGACCCAGACACCGTTCGGCGCCGTCGTCGAGACGAACAACGCGATTTGCTGCTGCTCGGCGAGGTTGCCGAGAATGCGGGTGCAATACGCGGGCATGTCCTGCACAGGCCGGGCCAGATCTTCCGGCCGCAGTTCGTGCATGGACCGCAGCGTAGCCGAAGCGAGCAGTCCATGGATGTCGGTGAGTCCTTCGGCAATCGAGCGCAGCCGGTGCGGCAACGGCAGGCTCGCCCCGACCAAGCGCGGCTTCAACGTCTTGCTGGTGGAGTCGACGCGCGATTGGAACAGCTCCAGTACCTTCAGCCGTTGCAGCGGCTGTATGGATGCCTCGGCCACTTCCTTGAGATGCTGCTTCAGCGGACCGAGATCATGCAGCGGGTCGTCCGGCGGCCGCATTGTCAGCCATGCCAAGGCGCTTTGCAGCATGGGTTGTGGCTGTTGGCTGCGAACGGGAACGGTCATGGCCTTGCCAATGGGATAGTGGGCCGATTCTAGTAGAATTCGTCGTCGGCCAACAGAACGAAATATGCCGCCGGCCTAGCAGCGGTCCCCGCGGCCGGAACAACCCGAAAGAATTGACCATGAACACGCTGCTTTCGAGCAAGCCAATTGCACCTGCCGATCGTCTTATTGTCGCCCTCGACGTGCCGGACGCCGTCGCGGCCAAGGCCTTCGTCAGCCAACTCGGCGATGCCGCGCAGTTCTACAAGATCGGCCTCGAACTCTTCATGGCGGGTGGCTATTTCGAACTCCTCGACTGGTTGGTGAATAACGGCAAGAAGGTATTCGTGGACCTCAAGTTCTTCGACGTGCCGGAAACGGTTCGCGCTGCCGTGCGGGCGCTGGCCGGCAGCGGCGCCACGTTCGCCACCGTTCATGGCAACCAGGCCATCATGGAGGCGGCTGCCCGCGACAAGGACGACCTGAAAATCCTGGCGGTGACGGTGCTCACCAGCCTGGACCGCGGCGACCTCGACGACCTCGGCTTTGCCTGCGATGTGGATAAACTGGTGCTGTCTCGTGCCCGGCGCGCATTGGAGACCGGTGTCGATGGCATCGTTTCCTCCGGCCTGGAGGCGCCGATGATCCGCCAGGAACTAGGCCAGAAGCTGCTGGTGGTCACGCCGGGTATCCGGCCGGTGGAAAACAAGCCGGTCGACGACCAGAAACGCACTGTCGATGTGGCCCAAGCCTTCCGCAACGGCGCTGACTATATCGTGGTCGGCCGGCCCATCCGGCAGGCGCCGGATCCGAGAGCGGCGGCGGCGGCGGTACAAAAGACCATCGCGGAAGTATTCAGCTGATTGATTTGCGGCGAATTCCCGCTATAATCACGCCCTTTTTCCAGTTTCAAGGGACACATCCATGGTCGTCATTCGACTTGCCCGCAGCGGCGCCAAGAAGCGCCCGTTCTACAACATGGTGGTGACGGATTCGCGCAACCGCCGCGACGGTCGCTTTGTTGAGCGTATCGGCTATTACAACCCGGTCGCGGCCGAAAGCGAGCAGGGCTTGGTGATCAATGCCGAGCGTCTGGCTTACTGGCAGGGCCAAGGCGCCCAGTTGTCGCCGACCGCTGCCCGTCTGGCCAAGCAGTTCGGCCAGGCGAGCGTCAAGCAGGCTGCCTGATAGGAATGATTGTCCTGGGGCGCGTCGTCGCCCCGCACGGTGTGCTCGGCTGGGTGAAGATCCGGCCGTTCGGGGATGATCCGGGCGCCTGGCGCGGCATGCCGCAGTGGTGGCTCGGTGCCGATGCCGAAGGCGATGCCTGGCAACCGTTCGAGGTCGAAGGTTTCCGGCAGCAAGGCGCATTCTGGATCGCCAAGCTGGCCGGCATCGACGACCGCAACGGTGCCGAAGGCTTGGATGGCAGGTTCATTGCGGCGCCGCGGCAGTCGTTGCCCGACACCGGCAAGGACGAGTACTACTGGGCCGACCTGATCGGCCTGATGGTGATGAACGAGCAGGGCGAATCGCTGGGTTGTGTCGATTCGCTGATACAGACAGGTGCCCACCAGGTGCTGGTCGTGAAGGACGGCGAGAGCGAGCGGTTGTTGCCGTTCGTCGGCCACGTAGTGAAGGATGTGGATGTAAGCGGTGGCCGCATTCTGGTCGCTTGGGGGCTGGACTGGTGACCTTGCGTTTTGACGTCGTCACCCTGTTTCCAGAGATGTTCGCGGCGGTGAGCGGCGTGGGCATCACCCGGCGGGCACTGCAGCGCGGATTGTGGCAGTTGGCCTCGTGGAATCCGCGAGACTGGGCCGAAAATGCCTACCGGACGGTCGATGACCGGCCTTTCGGCGGCGGCCCGGGAATGGTGATGATGCCGGGGCCGCTGGAAAAGGCGATTGCGGCGGCGAAGGCCGCACGCGGTGCTGGCAGGGTGATCTACCTGTCGCCGCAGGGCAAGCCGCTGACGCATGGCCGGGTGTGCGAACTGGCGGCGACGGAGGGAGCGATTCTCCTCTGCGGCCGCTACGAAGGAGTGGATGAGCGCCTGATCGGGCGTTGTGTCGATGAGGAGATTTCCCTCGGCGATTTCGTCCTCTCCGGCGGCGAGATCGCCGCCATGGCGCTGATCGACGCCTGCGTCAGGCAGTTGCCGGGTGCGTTGAACGACGACGCTTCGGCGATCGAGGAGTCGTTTGTTGCGGGGTTGCTGGATTGCCCCCACTACACGCGGCCGGAGGTGTATGAAGGAATTTCGGTGCCGGATGTTCTGTTGTCCGGGCACCACGAGAATATCCGCCGCTGGCGCCTGAAGCAGGCGCTGGCGCGGACCCGGAAGCGTCGCCCGGATATGCTGACGTACCGTACCTTGAGTGCGGAAGAAGCGCAACTCCTTCGGCAAATCGAAGCGGAGGAGCTCTGCGGTCGTGATGAGTAGTATGTGTCATAAGGAGAAAACGACATGAACCTGATTCAGCAACTCGAGCAGGAAGAAATTGCCCGTCTGGACAAGACCCTACCGACCTTCGCTCCCGGCGATACCGTCATCGTTCAGGTGAAGGTGAAGGAAGGCACCCGCGAGCGTCTCCAGGCCTACGAAGGCGTGGTGATCGCCAAGCGCAACCGCGGCCTCAATTCCAACTTCATCGTGCGCAAAATTTCCGCCGGTGAAGGCGTCGAGAGGACTTTCCAGACCTATTCGCCGCTGGTGGCCAGTATCGAGGTGAAGCGTCGCGGCGACGTGCGTCGCGCCAAGCTGTACTACCTGCGTGACCGCTCCGGCAAGTCGGCCCGCATCAAGGAAAAGCTGGCGGCCCGGTCGACCGATAAGGCCTGATAGTTTTTCGGCAGGTCAATGCAAATGGGACGCCCAGGCGTCCCATTTGCTTTTCAGGTTCAGGAAGCAGTCAGGCCTTCTTGTCCCGCTCGATCAAGGCGTAGGCCGAGTGGTTGTGGATGGATTCGAAATTTTCGGCCTCGGCGACATAGGCATCGATGCGCGAATCGGCGTTGAGTACGCCAGCCAGGTCGCGGATGATGTCCTCGACGAACTTCGGGTTGTCGTAGGCGCGTTCGGTCACGTATTTCTCATCCGTACGCTTGAGCAGGCCGAACACCTCGCACGAGGCCTGAGCCTCGATCAACTGCACCAGATCCTCGATCCAGACGAAGGCATTGGTACGGGCGGCGACGGTGATGTGCGAGCGCTGGTTGTGCGCACCGCGTTCGGAGATTTCCTTCGAGCAGGGGCAGAGGCTCGTAGCGGGAACGACCACTTTCATGGTCTGCCGATAGGCGCCGCCGGCGAGGATTTCGCCTGTGAAGGTCACCTCGTAATCCATCAGACTCTTGACGCCGGAAACCGGCGCCTGCTTGTTGATAAAGTAGGGAAAGCTCATTTCTACATGGCCGGTTTCAGCCTCCAGCCGCTTCACCATGTCGCGCAGCATCGACTCGAAATTCTCGACCGAAATCTCGCGCTCGTAGCCGTTGAGGATTTCGAGGAAGCGCGACATGTGGGTGCCCTTGAAGTTGTGGGGCAGTCCGACATACATGTTGAAATTGGCGATGGTGTGCTGTACGCCACCGCTCTTGTCCAGCACCCGTACCGGATGCCTGACCGCTTTGATACCGACCTTGTTGATCGGTAATTGACGCGAATCCGCGCTGCCTTGGACGTCTGGGATAGTCATGGGGTCCCTGCTGTTCATGGGGATGATCTCCTGGGGTTGGGGGTGCGCGCGGTCCGGGCCGCAGCGTCATTCTTCAGCACCGCCAGAATATCATTCCTGACAAAACTACTCAACTAATAAATTCTTTCACCTTGCGGATGATACCCGCTGCGTCGAGACCGAGTTCCGCCAGCATCTGGGTCTGATCGCCATGCTCGATGAAATGGTCGGGCAGACCGAGGCGCAACAGCGGTGTTTTCAGCCCCTGCGCTTCGAGCGAACGCGCGACTTCCGACCCGGCGCCGCCGATGACGGAATTTTCCTCGATGCTAATCAGCCCATCGTGAGTCTCGGCCAACTGCTTAACGAGCGCATGATCCAGCGGCTTGACGAAGCGCATGTTGGCGACGGTCGCGTCGAGCGCTTCACCCGCCTGCAGCGCGACCGTCAGCAGCGTGCCGAAGGCCAGGAGGGCGACGCGCTTGCCTTGTCGGCGGACTTCGCCTTTGCCGACCGGCAGCGTTTCGAAAGTCAGTCTTGGTAATACGCCGGGCCCGCCGCCGCGCGGGTAGCGAACCGCCGTCGGTCCCTCAATATGGAAGGCGGTGGTCAGCATCTGCCGGCATTCGTTCTCGTCGGCCGGCGCCATGACCACCATGTTCGGGATGCAGGTCAGATACGAAAGATCGAAGGCGCCCTGGTGGGTCGCGCCATCGGCACCGACCAGGCCGCCGCGGTCGATGGCCAGCATCACCGGCAAATTCTGTAAGGCGATGTCGTGAATCAACTGGTCGGACGCCCGTTGCAGGAAGGTCGAGTAGATCGCGACCACCGGCTTCAATCCTTTGCAGGCGACGCCGGCGGCGAAGGTCAGGGCGTGCTGCTCGGCGATGCCCACGTCATGGAAGCGCTGCGG
>DASRXN010000006.1:0-13363 GCA_035654135.1 Rhodocyclaceae bacterium
CTGGACGTTGAAATGTTGGCGCATTTCGTTCGCCGAACGCTCGAACTCCGTCCGGTTGCCATTCAGGCGATGAAGTTCGAGCAACTTCAACCAGTGGCCGAGCGACTGGCGAGGGTTTTCGCGTATGTGTTCGACCAGAGTCTGGGCCGCCGATTCGGCCAGTCCCATCGAGGTCATGATGTTAGCAAGCTCGATCGCGGCGGCAGCCGGATCGTCAGGCTTCTGGTCGTGAGAGTGTGACGTTGGAGACTGCTTCGAGTCCTTGCCGGTCGACAACGGTGGCTCGAATTCGATGGTCCTTGCCGGTGGCGCAGCCGGCATTGCCGCGAGGGCCGCAGGCGTCGGGGGCGGCACCGTCGCGGTAGCAGCTACTGCCGGTGTGGCGGCAGGCGCCCGGGCGGGCGACGATATATGCCGCGGATCGTCATCCCAGCCGAATTCCGTTAGCGGACCACTCTCGTTGTCTGCTGCTGCATCACCGGCAGGTTGGCCAATTGGCGATCCACCGAGATCTGTCACGGCATTCTGTTTCCGTGCCGAAAGCAGGCGGCCGCCCAGCAGCAGTCCGGCACCCAGAACGCCGCCGGCAACGACAGCGAGCAGAAGTTGCGTCCAGCCGCGTTCAACCTCCTGTTGGCGCGCCTGCTTTTCCGCCTGGCGTTCGGCCTGCCACTGGGCATCCCGCTGCTGGGCCTCGGCTTCCAGTTTGGCAACGTATTTGCCCAGGTCGGCGACGGTGGCTTCGAGTTGCTGGATCTTTTCGTTGTTGGCGGTCTGGGCGCTTGCCTGCTGTTCCATTACGCCGGTCATCCGCTCCACCAGGGCCATGGTCAACTTGAGGTCGCGCCCGCCGCTGCCGCCGACGACCAGTCGATCCTTGCGGCCATCGGTTGCGGACCTGGTCGGTGGCGTTTCCACCGCAGGACCAGTTGCCTTGCGGGCGGGCTTGGCGGCCGGTGCGTCCGGTTGGGCCGCGGCCATCGGCTCGCCCAGCGGAGACTTGCCGTGCTTGTAGTCGTCTGGCCGGCGTGGCGGCACCCCGTCCGGGATCAGCAATTGGAGCCCGCTTTGCAGGCGTTGCTGGCGGAGTTTGCCGGTACCGGCGAAATACTGTGGGTTGGCCTCGATCACCCACCGCATGAAACGCTCCTGGCGCAGCGGGCCCGGGAAATGCCGACGCGCGAGCTGCTCGAGGGTCATGTCCTTGTCGAGGACGACGGTCTTCGCCGGCAAACCATCCGGCAGGCCGGCCGACGGCGCCGCGATGACGGGCGACTCCGCCGTCGCCGGCTGCGCCTGAACTGCCGGGACAGCCGATCGTGCCGGCGCGTCAGCCTGGGCGACTGGCGCAACGCCCGACTGCGCACGCTCGATGCGCGGCGAGACCATCAGCAGGTAATCGTGCGACAGGTTGTAACCGCAACTGACGGACACGCGGAATTCGACCAGGGGCTGGCGCAGGGCCGATCGCGTGCTCAACAGCAGGCGCGGAACGCCGGACTGCCTGTCGATGCGGGCGGTCAGATCGCGCGGGAAATACTCGGTGTCGATAGTGTCCGGTGGCCGGCGCAGGATGATGCATTCGCCTTCCAGCGGCCGGTCCATGCTGCCCGTCAGGGGCACCTCGAGTTGCAGTGATTCGCCGAGGACCGCTTCGCCGACGACGCGGCCCAGCCCCAGCGCGTGGGCGGCGGCTGGCAAGGCGAGCAAGGCAAGAGGCACGGCGTGGCGAAAAAGTCTCATAATCTCGTCGCTGCTCCGCCGCAACCCGCATGGAAAGCGGCAAAGTTAATGGGGCGGATTATATGGCAATGCCGTTTCTGCCGGCACATCTATTTCAAATAATCGTTACGTGAGCCAGTCGACTATCCGCCTTCAAGTCACGCCCGCCGATCGGCGCGTGGCGCGCTACGCTGCCGCCGCCATTGCACTGACGATAGCCGAGGCGGCGATCCCGACGCCGCTGCCCGGCGTCAAGCCGGGGCTGGCCAATATCATTGTCCTGGTCGTGCTGGCGCGCCACGGCTGGCGGGAGGCCGCCTGGGTATCCCTGTTGCGGGTGGTGGCGGGCAGCCTGCTGATCGGCCAGTTCCTGGCGCCGGGATTCTTCCTCGGCCTCACCGGTGCCCTGTTGAGCCTCGCCGTGCTGGCCGGCGCCAGCCGCCTGCCGGCCCGCTGGTTCGGACCGGTGAGCCAGAGTATCCTCGCTGCATTCGCCCATATTGGCGGCCAGGTGCTGCTGGCACGGGTGTGGCTGGTACCCCATGACGGGGTGTTCTATCTGGTGCCGGTATTCGCGCTGTTTGCGCTTGTCTTTGGCATCATCAACGGCCTGATCGCAGCGAAACTGCTGGAACTCGAAAAATGAACAAGACCATCGCGCTTGCCTTTACCGGTGCTTCCGGCCTGCCTTATGGTCTGCGTCTGCTCGAATGCCTGCTGGCTGCCGATGCGCGAGTCTGGCTGCTCTATTCGCAGGCAGCGCAACTGGTTGCCAGGCAGGAACTGGACATGCTCCTGCCTGTGCAGCCCCGTGAAGCGCAACGGGTGTTCACCGAACGCTTCGGCGCCAGGGAGGGTCAGCTGTCGGTATTCGGCGCGCAGGACTGGAATGCGCCGCTGGCGTCCGGCTCCAATCCGCCCGATGCCTACGTCATCTGTCCGTGCAGCATGGGCACTCTGGCGAAAGTGGCGGCGGGCATGGCCGACGACCTGATCGCCCGCGCCGCCGACGTCGTGCTCAAGGAGGGCCGCAAGCTGGTACTGGTGCCGCGCGAAACGCCGTTCTCGACCATCCATCTCGAGAACATGCTGCGCCTGTCGCGCGCCGGCGCTGTCATCTTGCCGCCCAGCCCGGGCTTCTATCATCATCCCGAACGCGTGCAGGACCTGGTCGATTTCGTTGTCGCGCGCATTCTCGACCAGCTCGGCATTGTCCACGCCCTGATGCGCCCCTGGGGCGCCGACTAGCAGTTTCCTCGTATGCCAGCTTGACGGCGGCATTGCATCCGTAGTAACTTACCGACTAGTCAGTAATTAGGTATTTGTCCTATGGGCGTCGCCAAGCCCCGCCAACGCCGCAAGGATGCCCGCCCCGGCGAGTTGATGGCTGCCGCGCTGGAGGTGTTCGCCGAGCACGGCTTTACTGCCACCCGCCTGGAGGAGGTTGCCCGCCGGGCCGGCGTGTCGAAAGGCACGGTCTATCTGTATTTCGAGAGCAAGGAAGCGTTGTTCAAGGCAGCCGTCGAGGCGGCGATGACGCCGGCTTTGGAGGCGGCCGAGGCGCTGGCAGCTGATGCCACCAAGTCGTCGGCCGAACTCCTGCGCTGCTTCGTCTTCGGCTGGTGGCAAATGGTCGGTTCGACCACCCTCGGCGGCCTGCCCAAGCTACTGGTCGCCGAGTCGGCCAACTTTCCCGAACTGGCGCGATGGTTCCACGACAACATGATCAAGCGCGCCCAGCGCGCGGTTGCCGGCATCATCGAACTCGGAGTGGCGCGCGGCGATTTCCGGCCTATGCCGCCGATGGTTGCGGCCCGCATCGTCTTTGGGCCGATGTTTTCATACCTTCTCTGGCAGCGTGCGTTTGGCGCCTGCATGGCCGACCTGCCCGATCCGGAGACGTATTTTTCACTTACCGTGGACATGCTCGTCCATGGCTTGGCCGAACCACGGGAGTCTGTCTGATGAAAATCGCCTTTGCCTTGCTGCCCGCCCTTTTTCTCCTGGCCGCCTGCGTCGAGAAGTCACCGCCCGCCGACAACAAGGTGGCAGCATTGAAGCTGGTCACGGTCCTGAAAGTCAGTGATGGCGGGACGGCGGCGGAGCACAGCTATAGCGGCGAAGTGCGTGCGCGCTACGAATCCACGCTGGGCTTCCGGATCGGCGGCAAAATGACCGAGCGCCTGGTCGACGCCGGCGCTCGGGTAAAAGCGGGGCAGCCGCTGGCGCGACTGGATCCGGCGGATGCCCGCCTGGCCGCTGCTCAGGCCGACGCCAATGCCGCGCTCGCCACCGCCGATCTCAAGCGTACGCAGGATCTCAGGACGAAAAACTTCGTCAGCCAGGCCGCGCTGGATGCCCGGGAAGCAGCCGCCAAGGCGGCCGAGGCGCAGGCACAGCTGGCGAAAAATCAGGCCGCCTACGCCACCCTCTTCGCCGATGCATCGGGCGTGATCGCCGCTGTGCTGGCCGAGCCGGGGCAGGTGATGAGTTCCGGCCAGGGCGTACTGCGCCTTGCCCGCGACGGCGAGCGCGAAGTATCCATCTCCCTGCCGGAGACCGATCTGGCTGCTATTCGGCCCGGCACGGTGGCCAAGGTCAGTCTCTGGGCGGACGGCAAGAACTATCAGGGCCGGGTGCGCGAGATCGCGCCGGCCGCAGATTCGGCGACACGCACATTTGCTGCAAGAATCACTATCACCGGTGCTGATCCCCGACTACCGCTAGGCATGACCGCGACCGTGAAGTTTTCGCGCGCCGGCGACCAGCGGATCGTCGTGCCGCTGCCAGCGATATTCCAGCAGGGTGATCGACCGGCGGTATGGGTGATCGACCAGGAGAACACCGCCACCTTGCGGCTGGTCGAGGTGGAGCGCTACGGCGACGACGGCGTGGTCCTGAAAAGCGGCCTGAATGCCGGCGAGCGCATCGTCGCAGCCGGCGCCTTCAGGCTGACCGCGGGCGAAAAGGTGCGGATTGCCGAGAAATGAAAAACATCAATCTATCCGCTTGGGCGCTGGAGCACCCGTCGATGGTGCTCTACCTGATCATCGTGCTCATGGTCGCCGGTACGCTGTCGTTCTTGAATCTCGGCCGCGCCGAGGATCCCGACTTCACATTCAAGGTCATGGTAGTGCGCACGATGTGGCCGGGCGCCACGGCCAGCGAGGTCGAAACCGAACTGACCGAGCGCATCGAAAAAAAACTCCAGGAAACACCCTGGGTAGATGTACTGAGGTCGGCGTCGCGGTCCGGCGAGTCGCTGGTATTCATCATCCTCAAGGACTACACGCCGAAAGCCGAGGTGCCCGAGGCTTGGCGCCAGGTGCGCAAGAAGCTCGACGACATCCGGCAGCAGTTGCCAGTCGGCGTCCAGGGGCCTTATCCCAACGACGAGTTCGGCGATGTCTATGTCACCATTTTCGCTCTCACCGGCGCCGGCTACGACATGGGCGCCCTGCGGCGCGAGGCAGACCGCCTGGCACGAGATCTGCGTGCCCTACCCGACATCAAGAAGGTCGATCTGCTCGGCGTCCAGGATGAAAAGATCTACATCGAGGTGGCGCCCTCGAGACTGGCGGCACTGGGCATCACGCCCGCACAAGTGGGCGAGGCGCTGGCCAAACAGAATGCCGTGGCGTCGGCCGGCTTCGTCGAGACGCCGTCGGATCGCGTGCGCCTGCGCGTTACCGGCACCTTCGACTCGGTGGAGCGCATCCGCAATGCCGACCTGGCCGTCGGTGGCCGCCACTTCCGGCTGGCCGACATCGCCGAGGTGAAGCGCGGGCAGGCCGACCCGCCCAATCCGCGCATGCGGGTTGGCGGCCAGGACGCGATCGGCATAGCCGTGGTCATGAATCGCGGCGCCAACGTCATCGAGCTCGGCGACAACCTGACGCGCGAGGTGGAGCGGCACGCGCAGGATCTGCCGCTGGGCATGGAAGTGCGCAAGGTGGCCGACCAGCCGACCATCGTCCAGGTATCGCTGAAGCTCTTCCTGCAATCGCTTTCGGAAGCGCTGATCATAGTGCTGGCGGTAAGTTTCCTGTCGCTGGGCCTGCGTACCGGCATGGTGGTGGCGCTGTCGATACCGCTGGTGCTGGCGATGACCTTCCTGCTCATGAAGGTGTTTGGCATCGACCTGCATCGGATTTCGCTGGGCGCGCTGATCATCGCGCTGGGCCTGCTGGTTGACGATGCCATCATCTCCGCCGAAATGATGGTGGTGAAGATCGAGCAGGGCCTGGATAAGTTCAAGGCGGCCACTTTCGCCTACACGTCGACGGCCTTCCCGATGCTCACCGGCACGCTGATCACTGCCGCCGGCTTCACGCCGGTCGGCTTCGCCCGCTCCGGCGCCGGCGAGTACGCGGGTGCCATCTTCTCCGTCACCACCATCGCCTTGCTGACTTCATGGCTGGTGGCGGTGATCTTTACGCCCTATCTCGGCTTCAAACTGCTCGACGTCGAGAAGTTGAGAAAGTACGGCGAGGATCACCACGGCGACATTTACGACACACCCTTCTATCGTCGCGTGCGCGCCACGGTCGAGTGGTGCGTGCACCACCGCTGGAAGACGATCGCCATTACGGCCGTGACATTCGTGCTCGGCATCGTCGCTTTTAACTCCGGCGTGCAGAAGCAGTTCTTCCCGCCGTCAAATCGTCCCGAACTGCTGGTCGACCTCTGGCTGCCGCAGGGCGCCTCGCTGAGGGCGACCGAAACGGCGGTGAAAGGGGTCGAGGCCCTGCTCGAGAGCGAACAGATCAAGGACGGCATCGCCAACCACTCCTCCTACATCGGCAACGGCGCGCCGCGCTTCTATCTGCCACTCGACCAGCAGCTGTTCAACGACAACTTCGGCCAGCTGGTCATCGTCACCAAGGGCTTCGACGAGCGCGAGGCGATCAGAAGCCGCCTGATGCAGGCCTTCGACGCCAAGGACGGTTCCTGGAGCCACTTGCGCGCCCGCGTGCAACGGCTGGAAAACGGCCCACCGGTCGGCTACCCGGTGGTGTTCCGCGTCATGGGCGAGAATTACGAGACGCTGCGTCGCATCGCTGGCGAGGTAGCCGAGGTGATGCGCGCCAACCCGAACGTCCAGGATGTGCACCTTGACTGGAACGAGAAGGCGAGGAGCGTGAAGGTCGAGATCGACCAGGACCGCGCGCGGGTGCTCGGGGTTTCCAGCCAGGACATCGCGCAGGTATTGCAGGCGCACGAGGTCGGTGCGACGCTGACGCAATTCCGAGAGGGCGACCAGCTGATCGACGTCGTTTGGCGCGCCGGCGGCCCGGATCGGGGCAGGCTCGATCGCCTGGCCGACCTGCCCGTGCCCGCCGGCGGCAAATGGGTGCCGCTGACACAGGTGGCAAAGCTGAAGCCGGTGCTCGAGGAAGGCATCATCTGGCGCCGAGATCGTCTGCCGACGATCCAGGTACGGGCAGACCTGGCCACCAATAACATCACCGGGCCGACCGCGACGATGCAGATCGATCCCAAGCTCGCCGATATCCGCAAGGCGTTGCCGCCAGGCTATCGCGTCGAGATAGGCGGCACCATCGAGGAATCGGGCAAGAACGAGAACGCGCTGAAGTCGGTGATGCCGCTGATGCTGGTCGGCGTCATCACCCTGTTGATGATGCAATTGCAGAGCATGCGTCGAACTTTCATGGTGCTGCTCACCGCGCCGCTCGGCTTGGTCGGCGTCGCCATGGCGCTGCTGGCCTTCGGCAAGCCCTTCGGCTTCGTCGCCAACCTCGGCGTCATTGCGCTGATGGGCATGATCCTGCGCAACTCGGTCATCCTGGTCGACCAGATCGAGCAGGACGAGAAAGCCGGCAAGAGCACCTGGGACGCCATCGTCGGCTCGGCGGTGCGCCGTTTCCGGCCCATCATGCTGACGGCCGCCGCGGCGGTGCTGGCGATGATTCCGCTTTCGCGCCAGATCTTCTGGGGCCCGATGGCAGTCGCCATCATGGGTGGCCTGATCGTCGCGACGGTGCTGACGCTGCTGTTCCTGCCGGCGCTCTACGCGGCGTGGTACAAGGTGCGGAAACCGGGATGATAATATTCACGGCCTATGCAACAACTGACCGCCGCCCAACTCAAGGAATGGCTCGACGACTCCGCGCGGGAGAAGCCCGTGCTGATTGACGTGCGCGAGCCATGGGAATTCGACGTTTGCCGCATCGGTGGCGCCAAGCCCATGCCCATGCGCTCTATCCCCGCCCGCTATCTGGAATTGAAGCGGGATGCCGAGACAGTGGTCGTCTGTCATCACGGCGCGCGCAGTTATCAAGTCTGCATGTTCCTGGAACATCAGGGTTTCACCAAGCTTTTCAACCTCTATGGCGGCATGGCGGCGTGGTCGCGGGACGTAGACCCGACAACGCCTACCTATTGAATCTACATTGGAGTCGGTGATGAAAAAGACGCTATCCGTGCTGCTGTCCGGCATGTTTCTGGTTGCCTCCGCCGAGATGGCAAGTGCGGCCGACCTGCTTGCGGTCTATCGCGATGCGGCTGCTTACGACGCCCAGTTTGCCGCCGCCCGTGCCAGCCTGGATGCGGGCCGCGAGAAGCTGCCGCAAGGCCGCGCGGGCCTGCTGCCCAACATTGGCCTGTCAGCCAACACCACCTGGAACGATACTGACTCGACGACCCGTACCAATCCGGCGAGAACCATTTCGGGCCAGTACAACAGCAACGGCTGGACGGCAAATCTGACCCAGCCGCTGTTCCGCTGGCAGAACTGGGCGTCCTATCGGCAGGGCGATCTCGCCGTTGCCGTCGCCGAAGCCCAATTCGCAGCGGCGACGCAGGACCTGATGGTGCGAGTTGCCCAAGCCTATTTCGACGTGCTGCTGGCGCAGGAGACCCTCGCTACCGCAGGTGCCCAGAAGACGGCCATTGCCGAGCAGCTGGCGGCGGCCAAGCGCAACTTCGAGGTTGGCACCGCGACCATCACCGACACCCACGAAGCCCAGGCTCGCTACGATCTGGCAGTGGCAACCGAGATCGCGGCCGACAGCGACCTGACCGTCAAGCGGCAGGCTCTGCGTGTCCTCATGGGCAAGGAACCGGACACCCTGAAACGCCTCAAATCCGGAACCGAGATCGGTCGGCCGCAGCCGGACGACATGGCCAAATGGGCGGAAACGGCCGAGAGCGGCAACCTCACGGTGGCCCAGGCGCAGGGCGCATTGGAGATCGCTGGTCAGGAAGTGAGCAAGCAGCGCGGCGGGCACTTGCCGACCCTCGACCTGGTGGCGAGTTATGGCAAGAGCGGCACCGGCTACAGCCCAACCCTCGGCACCGGCGTGGACACCACGACCGGCACCGTCGGTATGCAACTCGCGGTGCCGATCTTTGCCGGCGGTGCAGTGTCATCCAAGGATCGCGAGGCCGTTGCCCTGCGCGAAAAGGCGCTGGCCGACCTCGAGAACGCGCGCCGGCTGGCAGCGCTCGGTGCCCGCCAGGCCTATCTTGGCGTCACCTCGGGACTGTCGCAGGTCAAGGCCTATGAGGCAGCGCTGGCTTCGTCGCAATCGGCCCTGGACTCCAACAAGCTCGGCTATGAAGTCGGCATTCGCATCAACATCGACGTGCTGAACGCCCAGAGCCAGCTCTACGATACCCGCCAGAAACTGATGAAGGCGCGTCTCGATACTCTGGTGGCGCAACTGAAACTCAAGCAGGCTGCCGGCAACCTGACCGACGGCGATCTGGCGGCCATCAACGCCCTGCTGGAATAAACCGTTCGATCAACGCTATAGTCCGTGCCGTGGCGCCGCGATGGCGCGCGGCGAAAGCGCGACCAAAGTCAGCCATGGCGGCACGCCGATCGGCGTCGCTGAGCAGTGCCAGCGCCTGCCGAACCAACGTCGCCGCATCGCCCACCTGAATTGCCACCCCGGCGGCAATCGCTGCGCGCGCCGCCTCGGCGAAATTGAAGGTCGACGGCCCTATCAGCACCGGCGTCCCCACCGCGCAAGCCTCGATCAGGTTCTGGCTGCCGTAGTCGAGCAGACTGCCGCCGACGAAAGCCACGTCGGCAGCTGCGTAATAAGCGAACATCTCGCCCATGCTGTCGCCGAGCCAGACCGATGTCTTCGAATCGACTGCCGCAGCGTCGGAACGCCGCTGGAGCGTGAATTCGTGCGCGGCCACGAGTGCCGACACTTCATCGAAGCGCTGGGGATGGCGCGGCACGATGATCAGCAGCGCCGGGTGGTGCTTCGGCCATGCGTCGAGGATCAGCGCTTCCTCGCCCTCGCGGGTGCTGGCGCAGAGAAAGACAGGCCGTGCGCCGATGCGGCGGCGGAATTCCTGCCCGAGCCCGAGCTGTGCCGACGCCGGTTCGATGTCGAACTTCAGATTGCCGAGCACGGCAACTTCGGCGGCACCGAGCGCGCGCAGTCGCTGCGCGTCGGCCTCGCCCTGCGCGGCGATGGCGGCAAGCCTCTGCAGCGCTTGTCGGGCCAGGCTGGGGAACGTCGCATAGCGTCGCGCCGAGCGTTCGGACAAGCGCGCATTGACCAGCAGCAGCGGCAGCTTGCGCTCATGGCAGGCTGCGATCAGATTCGGCCACAACTCGGTTTCCATGATGAGGCCCAGCGATGGCCGGAAGCGCGCGAGGAAGCGAGCGACGGCCCAGGGTGTGTCGTAGGGCAGATAGACGCGCTCCACGTCTTGGCCGAACAGCGCGGTGGAAGTCTCCCGTCCGGTCGGTGTCATGTGCGTGAAGACAATGCGGCAATCCGGATGCCGCTCGCTCAGCGCCACGACGAGCGGCTGGGCGGCGCGCGTCTCGCCGACCGAGACGGCATGGATCCAGATGACTTTGCTCGCTGGCTGAGGGCGGTAGTGGCCGAGACGCTCGCCCCAGTGCCGAAGGTACTCGGGTTGCCGTCTGGCGCGCCAGAGCAAGTGCAGAAAAGCCCAGGGCAGCAGGGCGAGGACGGCGAGAGTGTAGAAGAAGCGCGGCATCAGCCCAGCAGTTGCAGCGCCTTGGCGACGACCGCGCCGGCAGCGGGTGGCGCGCTTGGAGCACCGAGGTTGATGGCCTGCGGGCCGGCGAGAACGCCGGTCAGCGCGGGGTCCGAACCGCAATAGAGCGCCAGCGTCGGCCGGCCCAGCGCGGCGGCGAGATGCACGAGGCCGGTGTCGACGCCGACGACCAACTTGGCCCCGGCGAGCAGTCCCGCAAGTTCGGTCAGATTCATGGCCGGCGCTGCCATCGCGCGTCCGAGCGACGTGGCAAGTCGTGCCGCGCGGGCGCGTTCGGCTGGGCTGCCGCCGGGCAGGATACAGCGCAGCCCGGTGGCGATCAGTGCCATGCCCAACCCTCGCCAGTCGTCCTCGGGCCACTCCTTGTCGGCCCGGCTGGTGGCGGTCAGCAATACCGCGTGGTCGCCAGCCGGCAGCCAGCCTGCCGAAAATGGTGGCGCGACAATGCCGTAATCGAGCGCTTGGTCGGCGCTGTAGCCGAATGCCTGCGCGGCGAGGAGTCGGTTGCGCTCGACGGCATGGAGATTCCGGGGCACCGTGATACCCCGGTCATGGAAACGAGCGGCGAACGGCTCACGGGCGCTGTCGCGATCATGGCCGATGCGTTGGCCGCGAGCCTGCGCGGCGATGAGGGCGCTCTTCAGGAGGCCCTGGCTGTCGAGCACCGCATCGTAAGAGTCAGCCCTGATGGCACGCCGAAACGCGCCGATCTCGCGCCAGGTCGCGGCCGAGAACGGCGTCTTGCGCCAGCGGCGGACGGCGACGGGAATGACGCGCCGCACGGCCGGGTGCAGGCGCGGAATTTCGACAATAGATTCCTCGACCACCCAGTCGATTTCGGCGCCGGGAAAATGACGCGCGATGTCGCTGACCACGGGCAGATTGTGGACGACGTCGCCGAGGGAGGAGGTCTTGACGAGAAGAATGCGCACCTGGCGCGTACCGGTAGAATCGAGGACTGCCCGATTATAGCGATGCCACCCCGCCAGCCGTGCCGCGCCAACCGCTTTCCGCAGTCCTCATCACCCGCAACGCCGCCACGCAATTGCCGGCCTGCCTTGCCTCTGTCGCCTTTTGCGACGACATCGTCGTCGTCGATTCGGGCAGCAGCGACGATACGGTGGCGATCGCCCGCGCCCTTGGTGCGCGTGTCGTACCGCAGGACTGGCTCGGTTTCGGCCCGCAGAAGCAGTTCGCCGTCGCTCAGGCAAACCACGACTGGGTGCTGTGTCTCGATGCCGACGAGCGCGTGAGCGACGAACTGCGCGCGAGCATCGAAGCCGTGCTGGCTGCGCCGACGCACCAGGCCTATCGCTTCCCCCGCTGCAACCGCTTCATGGGCCGTAATCTCCGGCACGGCGAGGGCTATCCCGACTGGAGCCTGCGCCTGTTCGATCGCCGCCAAGCCCACTGGTCGGACGATGCGGTGCACGAGAAAGTTCTCACCGATGCCACCGTGGGCGAATTGCGCGGCGACATGCTGCATGATTCGGCGGAGACGCTGGCGACCTATCTTGCCAAGCAGGACCGCTACACCACGCTCGCCGCCGAAGAGGCGCTGGCGCGCGGCAAGCGGGCCACCTGGTTGCATCCGCTGCTGTCGCCGCTGATCCGCTTCGTCAAGTTCTACGTCGTCCGCCTGGGCTTTCTGGACGGCATTCCCGGCCTGATGCACATCCTCATCGGCTGCCGGAACAGCCATATGAAGTATGCGAAAATGCGCTCCATTCTTGCGGAGCGACAATGAAGGTTCTGATTACGGGTTGTGCCGGCTTCATCGGCATGTATGTCGCGGAGCGGCTGCTGGCCCGTGGCGATGAAGTGGTCGGCGTCGACAACCTCAACGACTATTACGAGGTGTCGCTCAAGGAGGCCCGGCTGGCGCGGCTGCGGCCAAAGTCAGGCTTCGCGGAGCGCCGCCTCGATATCGCCGACCGCGAAGGCATGGCCACGCTATTCCGCCAGGAGCGTCCCGATGCCGTCATCAACCTCGCCGCCCAGGCCGGCGTGCGCTATTCGCTGAAGAATCCGCTGGCCTATGCCGACAGCAACCTGCTCGGCTTCGTTAATGTGCTCGAAGGCTGCCGCCACAACGGCGTCAAGCATCTTGTCTATGCGTCGAGTTCCAGCGTCTATGGCGGCAACACCAAGGTGCCGTTTGCCGAGGACGACAACGTCGACCACCCCGTCAGCCTGTACGCGGCGACGAAGAAGGCCAACGAGCTGATGGCCTATAGCTACAGCCACCTCTACGGGATTCCCAGCACCGGCCTGCGCTTCTTCACCGTCTATGGACCGTGGGGCCGGCCCGACATGGCCTACTTCAGTTTCACGCAGGCGATCCTCGCCGGCCGGCCGATCGATGTTTTCAACCACGGCAGGATGCGGCGCGACTTCACCTACATCGACGATATCGCCGAAGGCGTCGTCCGCGTGCTCGACAAGCCTGCAGGCGGTCAGCCGCCCCACGCCGTCTTCAATATCGGCAACCACCAGCCGGTAGAGTTGATGGAGTTCATCGGCATCCTCGAGAATTCGCTCGGGCGCAAGGCGACGTACAACTTCCTACCGATGCAGGACGGCGACGTGCCGATCACCTACGCCGACACGGCCAGACTTCAGCAGGCGA
>DASRXN010000007.1:0-4888 GCA_035654135.1 Rhodocyclaceae bacterium
TTCGCGGCCGGCTTCTTGGCAGCAGCCTTCTTCGCGGCGGGCTTCTTGGCAGCAGCCTTCTTCGCGACCGGCTTCTTCGCAGCAGCCTTCTTCGCGACCGGCTTCTTCGCAGCAGCCTTCTTCGCGACCGGCTTCTTCGCAGCAGCCTTCTTCACAGCGGGCTTCTTTGCCGGAGCAGCCTTCTTTGCAGCCGGCTTCTTCGCAGCAACAGCCTTCTTCGCAGCCGGCTTCTTCGCCGGAGCAGCCTTCTTGGCGGCAGGTTTCTTCGCCGCGGGTTTCTTGGCTTCAGCCATCTTGAACCTCCTTCACAAAGTAACAGGAAAGAAACACCACTTACGCACTACTGCAACCCGTCTGGGTTAGCACGGATTATTCAACGCCCTCAAGCAATTGAAAGCGACGAATTCCTCACGTTTTTCCATCCATCACTACGCTTTAACGCAATGACCGGTTGCAGGGCCATGGTTTCGCCCTGCCTTGCAAATTCAGTTCGTGCCCGGCGCGCGACCGCACCCCGAGAATGCAAAGCATGCCGCGCCAGGTTGATGGCATGGTCATTTGCATCGACAGGAGCTGACTGGGGGAGGAGCGCGGGAGAAGAAATTCGGGGTGGGAGAAAACGGCAGATTGTGAAAACAGAATCGAATCGCTTGCACAAGGCCCGGGGGCTGTGGCGTTTCGAATCCATCGCAACCTGCATCAGGCGTCTCCCCTTCTGTTCCGATGTCCGGCCGGACATCGCAACAAGGACCTACTATATATAGTGTGTCCTTGACTGATCGCGACTAATTCTAGTAGGTGCAGATTTTCGTTGCAAGAATTTTTCGATGCCGATGACACGCGGCATGATTGTTGTGGCGTCGATGCAACTTATCGTGGCGCCCGGCGACGCAACAGCCGGCGCAAACGTAGCCAGTCGAAACACGGGCCCGGATCGGTCTTGCGCCCGGGCGCAATGTCGGCATGCCCGACGATGTCTTCGATGGCGTAGGCGTGCCGCAGGATGCGGATCAGCCGGGCGAGGCGAATGTACTGGATGTCCAGGAACGGCTTGTCGTCGCAACCTTCGAGTTCGATGCCGAGCGAGAAGTCGTTACAGCGTTCGCACTCGCGCCAGCGCGACAGGCCGGCATGCCAGGCGCGTTTGACGGTCGGCACAAACTGGATCACCGTGCCGTCGCGACGGATGCAGAAGTGGGCGGAAACCCGCAGTGCCTGGATCTCCCGGTAGTAGGGATGGGCTGCTGGATCGAGCCGGTTGCTAAACAGCCGTTCGATACCGTCGCCGCCGAATTCTCCCGGCGGCAGGCTGATGGCATGCACAACCACCAGCCGAACCGGCGCATCGACCGGGCGCTCGTCGCAGTTCGGCGAGGCTATGTATGCGGCCCCCGGCAGCAGGCCGGCCGCCGTCAGGCGTGGACCCAACGATGCCATCAGTCCTTCAATCCCAACCGTTCCATGCGGTAACGCAGGGAGCGGAAGGTCACCCCGAGCAGCCTGGCGGCAGCCGTCTGATTGAAGCGTGTCTTGTCGAGGGCAGCAAGGATGGCCTGCTTCTCCGCCTGATCGAGGCGATCCTGTAGCGGCAACTCACCCCTCATGTCCAGCTCGCTCTCCTGTGACGGTGGCGCCAGATTCAGATCCGCCACATCGATCACCTCCCCCGCCAGCAAGGCGAGGGTGCGTTCGAGAACGTTCTCCAGTTCGCGCACATTGCCCGGGAACGGATACTCCGTCAGGGCCTCGAGGGCGGCCGGAGTCAATGCCGGTATCAGACGGTCGGTTGCTAGCGCCAGCCTTTCGAGGACATGGCCCGCCAGCCGCGGGATATCCTCGCGGCATTCGCGCAGCGGCGGCATGCGGATTTCGATGACATTCAGACGATAGAACAAGTCCTGGCGGAAACGTCCGTGTTCGACCATGCCTTTCAGATCCTGGTGGGTGGCGCTGATGATGCGAACATCCAGAGGTTCTTCGGCCGTGGCGCCTACCTTCCGTACCCGCTTTTCCTGGATCGCCCGCAACAGCTTCACCTGCATGGTCAGTGGCAGGTCGGCCACCTCGTCGAGAAACAGCGTGCCGCCGTGGGCAGCCTGAAAGAATCCCTCACGGTCACTCTCGGCACCGGTAAAGGCGCCCTTGCGATAGCCGAAGAACTCACTCTCCATCAGGTTCTCCGGTATGGCGCCGCAATTGACGGGCACGAATGGGGCGGCGGCGCGGGGCCCCAGTTGATGAATCAGGCGCGCCGCCAGTTCCTTGCCGCTACCAGATTCGCCGGCAATATAGACAGGGGCCTGGCTGCGCGCCACGCGCTCGATCATGCCACGCACCTGCACCATGGCCACCGATTCGCCGAGCAATTCCGGCCCACCGGCCCGGCGAATCTCCTCGCGTGCCGGCAGGTCAATGGCCGACTTGACCAGTGCCCGTAACTGGTCCAGCGATACCGGCTTGGAGAGGTAGTCGAAGGCGCCTGCCTTCAGCGCCAGAACCGCGTTCTCCATGCTGCCGTGAGCGGTGATGACGGCGACGGGCAGCGTTGGATATTGCTCGCCGATCAGGCGCACGAGCGACAGGCCTTCACCGTCGGGCAGGCGCATGTCCGTCAGGCAGAGACTGTAGTCTTGTCCGGCCAGCAAGCCTTCCGCCTCGGCCACCGTGGCGGCGCAATCGGCCCGCAACCCCATGCGCGCCAGCGTCATGTCGAGCAGCTCGCGGATATCGGCCTCGTCGTCGACGACCAATACCCGCCTTATGTCGTTCCGGCTTCGGCGATCGAACTTGGCGGACATGCTCCCCCCTTGGTGACAATGCGAAAATGGCCGCCGGCGCGATCATCGACGAGATCCAGCTGAGCATCATTGGCATCGCACAATTCCCTTGCGATGTAGAGCCCCAGGCCGGTGCCGCTGCCGCGGGTGGTAAAGAACGGCTCGAACACCTTGACGCGATCCGCCTCAGCGATACCTGGGCCGTCATCAATAATATGCAATTCGAGCCGTGCCGGCGTCACTGACTCGACCTTGATGTTGACCGAGCCGGCCGCCTGACTGGCATAGCGCAGGGCATTGGTGACAAGATTCTCCAGAACGCGATGCAAGTGGGAGCGGTCGAAACAGGCCACCGCCTCTTCAGCCACGGCGATGCGGATTCTCTCCCGCACAGTGGGGTCGTGCAGGGCGTACTCCTCGACGAATTGCTGGAGGAACCCCACCATGTGTATCGGTTCAAGTTGGGCGCGGTCGCGACGCCCCAATTCCAGAACTTCGCCAACCAGCCGATTCAGGCGGTCGCTATTGTCGCCAATGATGCGGACCAGACGACTGCGCGTATCGGCCCGCTGCTCTTCCACGAGCAATTCGGCGGCATGACTGATGGCGGCGAGAGGATTGCGAATCTCGTGAGCAATATTGGCGGTCAGGCGGCCAAGCGCAGCCAGTTTGATCTGCCGGGCCTGGGTCTGGGCACGGCCGAGATCCTGAAGGTAGATCAGTGTGTTGCCTCCTTCCTCCGGTGGCAAGACGCGAACGAGTAGAGACTTGCCATCGCCAGGTAATGACAGGACATCCGTGGTTTCCCCGCCATGCTGACGGTGCATGACTTGTCCGGCCAGGGCCGGCGAATATGCCGACAGTTCCTCGCTATCCGGGTGTCTGATGCCCAGCAACGCCTCGGCCTGCGGGTTGTGCAGGCGCACCCGCCCGCCCGAGTCCACCACCAGCACGCCGTCTTCCATGTCCCTGACGACCTGCCGGTTGATGCGAACCTGGTCCGCTAGCTCTACCCCGCGCTCACGGGCGAGATTCTCATTGGCCACCACGCGACGAGCGAGCAGTTGCGCGATCAGGGCCGTGGCAAAAAAACCGATGCTTGTCAGGCCGGTCCGGAAGAAATCCTCGGCGTCGGCATTGAACCGCAAGGTACGGAAGGATTGCTCGAGCAGTACCGCAAGCGTCGCCAGCGCCGCATAGAACAGTGTCAGGCGCCCTTGGCCGACCAGCCCGGCGCCGGCCACCACCACCACCAGCATGAAGGCGATGCCGCTACGGGCGCCACCGCTCGCGTACATAAGCAGGGTCAGGGCAACGACATCACAGGCGACCTGAACCGAAAGTTGCAGGTTGAACGCGCGCTCGAAACGCTGCATTGCGAACAGGAAGGCAAATGCGAAAACAAGATAAAAGGAATCCGCCCACAGGAAAAGGGGGGCGTTCTGGGAGGCAAGATTCGCCGTGCCACCCGTCATCAGAAAGAGGATGAGAAAGACCGCCGCCACCCCTACGCGGTAGACGCCAAAATAGCGCAGCGAGCGCCAGAAGCTGTCGCCAATCCTGCCATCCGACATCATTGCGCGGGATAGCGCCGAGTCAGTCGCCGTGATCACCGCCATCCAGGCGCCGATGTTCCTCGCCGCAATAGTGACGATCGCCAGCTTTCAGGCTCTCGGTCAGGGGGACGTGGAGGCCGCAATAGGCACAACTGACCATGACCTCCGGCGAGGCAGGCGCTTGCTGGCGTGACTCCGCGGCTGGACGCTTCTTCCACAGCAGCAAATATGCCGCGATAACCAAGAGAAGAAAAATAAGTAACTTGCTCACGTCAGAGAGTGTCGTCTTGCCAAAGCTCGATCATAGCGCTTTCCGACGGGCCGGTTGTAGCGCCCTCATACAGCTGGCGGAACTTCACGCTTCGAGCCATCCCGATTCAGCGCAACATAGGTCAGGATCGCCTCGGTTACCTTCACGACGACCGGTGATGCGGGATTCCGTTCGGCGAATACAGCCACGTCGACCGTGATCGATGTGCGGCCAACCCGGATGGTGTCGGCGTAGAAGGACACGACATCACCCACCGAGACCGGCTGCTTGAACTGGAAGGAGTT
>DASRXN010000008.1:0-18522 GCA_035654135.1 Rhodocyclaceae bacterium
TGGCCGTTCCCGACGGGTTCGCGTCCGTCCTGATCGGCGAGCGGGAAATCCCCAAAAGGGCGGCGGTGGCTCTTGAGTTGCCGTTGCCCGGTTTTCCGATCCGGAATGCGGGGCTCCCTTCAAGGCTCGGCGGCTGCATGATGTAGCCGCCGTTTTTATTTCCGGTCGCCCGTTTCCCTTCGACTACTTGGCGGCACGGAAATAGCGTTCCATTCTCACCAGTCCTTCCTCGATCCGCTCGCGTGCCACGGTGTAGGCGAAGCGCATATGCCCTTCCGGGCGGAAGCTGCCGAAATCGAGCCCCGGCGTCGCTGCAACGCCCGCGTTGCTGACGAGTTGCTCCGCCAGGGTGAAGCTGTCGGGGGCCAGTCGCGACGAATCGGCATAGACATAGAAGGCTCCTTGCGGCTCAGTCTTGATTTCGAAGCCGAGTGCCTGCAGGCCGGGCAATAACGTATCGCGGCGACGTTGAAACTTCACCCGCCGGGCTTCCAGAATCTCCAGGGTGTTCGGTTTGAAGGCCGCCAGCGCCGCGTGTTGCGCCGGCGCCGATGGCGAGATGAAAAGGTTCTGGGCGAGCTTCTCGATGTCGCGGACGCAGCGCTGTGGGGCAACCAGCCAGCCGAGGCGCCAGCCGGTCATGCCGAAGTACTTCGAGAAGCTGTTGATGACGAAGATGTCGTCGCCGAGCGCCAGTGCGGTCTCGGCGTCAAAGCCGTAAGTGAGGCCATGGTATATCTCGTCCACCAGCAGGCTGCCGTCGCGCTCGTGCACCACCTGACGCAGCGCGGCAAGTTGAGATAGGTTCAGCAGCGTGCCGGTCGGATTGGCCGGAGTGGCAACCAAAAGGGCACGAGTGCGCGGCGACCAGTGTGCGGCTACCTGTTCGGCCGTCGGCTGATATGCGGTTGAGGCATCGACTGGAATCGCCTTCGCGCGGCCTTCGAAGGTGCGCACGAAATGCCGGTTGCAGGGGTAGCCCGGATCGGCCAGCAATACCTCATCGCCCGGATCGATCAGCACGCCCAGAGCGAGCAACAGGGCGCCGGAAGCACCGGCGGTGACGACAATCCGTTCGGGCGGAACACTGACGCGGTAGCGATCTTTGTAGAAGGAGGCGATCGCCTCACGCAACTGCGGCAGGCCAAGGGCGTGGGTGTAATGAACCTGACCGGTGGCGATGAAACGCTGGGCGGCCTCGATAACCGGCTGCGGTGTCGGGAAATCGGGCTCGCCCACTTCCATATGGACGATGTCGCGGCCTTGCGCTTCGAGCGCGTTGGCCCTGGCCATGAGTTCCATGACATGGAAGGGTTCGATTCCTTCCATGCGCTTCGCGATCCGCGTCATCGCGGCGTACCGCCGTGACTGACTATCAGTCGACCAAAGCGAGCTCGAACAGATCGCGCTTCAGCGCCAGCTGCCGCGGCAGGCGCTCGCCCATCTTGTCGAACCATTCCTTGTGACCGGCCAGTTCCGTTTTCCAGGCCTCGGTATCGACCTTGGTCAAGGCGTCGAATTCGGCCTCCGTGATGTCGAGCCCACCCCAGTCGATGTCGGCGAAGCGCGGCATCCAGCCGAGTGACGTTTCCCGTGCCGGTACGCGGCCCTTGACGCGATCGACGATCCACTTGAGGACGCGCATGTTCTCGCCGAAGCCAGGCCACATGAAATTGCCCTGCTCGTCCATGCGGAACCAATTGACGCAGAAAATGCGTGGTGTGTGCTCGACGGCGTGTCCCATCTTCAGCCAGTGGTTGAAGTAGTCGCCCATGTGATAGCCGCAGAAGGGCAGCATGGCGAATGGGTCGCGGCGCACCACACCCTGCGCGCCGAAGGCGGCGGCAGTGGTTTCCGAGCCGAGCGTCGCTGCCATGTAGACGCCGAAGTTCCAGTTGAAGGCTTCGTAAACCAGCGGTACGGTGGTTGCCCGGCGGCCGCCGAAAATGAACGCCGAGATCGGCACGCCCGACGGGCGCTCCCAGTCAGGATCGATCGATGGGCACTGGGATGCCGGCGCGGTGAAGCGGGCATTCGGGTGTGCCGCCTTGCGGCCGGTCTTGCCATCCGCCGGCGTCCAGTCCTTGCCCTGCCAATCGATGCAGTGCGCTGGCGGCTCCTTGGTCATGCCTTCCCACCAGACGTCGCCATCGTCGGTCAGAGCGACGTTGGTGTAGATGATGTTGTCCTTCAGCGTTGCCATGGCGTTGAAGTTGGTCTTCTCGCTGGTGCCAGGCGCGACGCCGAAGTAGCCCGCCTCGGGGTTGATCGCGTAGAAGCGGCCGTCGGGCCCGGGCTTGATCCAGGCGATGTCGTCGCCGACGGTGGTGACCTTCCAGCCGCTGAAGCTTTGCGGCGGGATCAGCATTGCAAAATTGGTCTTGCCGCAGGCGGACGGAAAGGCGGCGGCGACATAGGACTTCTCGCCCTGTGGCGATTCGACGCCGAGGATCAGCATGTGTTCGGCCAGCCAGCCTTCGTCGCGGGCCATGGTCGAGGCAATGCGCAGGGCCAGACACTTCTTGCCCAGGAGCGCGTTGCCGCCGTAGCCGGAACCGTAGGACCAGATCTCCCGCGTCTCGGGGAAATGGACTATGTACTTGGTGGTCGGGTTGCACGGCCACTTCGAGTCGGCCTGGCCCGGTTCCAGCGGCGCGCCTACCGAGTGCAGGCAGGGCACGAACGCGCCGTCCGTGCCCATGACGTCATACACGGCTTTGCCCATGCGGGTCATGGTGCGCATGTTGACGACCACATAGGCCGAGTCGGTGATCTCGACGCCGATCTGTGCGATCGGCGAACCCAGCGGACCCATGCTGAAGGGGATGATGTACATGGTGCGACCGCGCATAGAGCCCTTGAACAGGCCGGTCAGGGTTTCCTTCATTTTCGCCGGAGATTCCCAGTTGTTGGTCGGGCCGGCGTCTTCCTGCCTTTCGGCGCAGATGTAGGTGCGGTCTTCGACGCGTGCGACATCGGACGGATCGGAGCAGGCCAGGTAGGAATTGGGCCGCTTGGCGGGGTTGAGCTTAACGAAGGTGCCGGCCTCGACCATTTGCGCGCAAAGGCGGTCGTACTCGGCCTGAGAGCCATCGCACCAGACGATGCTCCGGGGCTGCGTGAGTGCCGCCACTTCGGCAACCCAGGACTTCAGTTTGGCGTGCTTGACGTATTCGGGCGCGTCGGCGCCGGAGATGGCTTGGCTCATGTTTTCTCCGTCAGGGAGCGGGATTGGCAGGCTGGGGGATTGTGCCCGGAATTGTGCCACAATCGCCCCGGGTGCCAAGAAAGGAAGCTTATTCATGGATGAAAGATTTCGCGCCGCCGCCCTGGACTACCACCGGCTGCCCAAGCCAGGCAAGATCTCAGTCACGCCGACCAAGGCGCTGACCAATCAGAACGACCTTTCCCTCGCCTATTCGCCGGGCGTTGCCGCAGCCTGCGACGAAATCGTCGCCGACCCGGCGAATGCCTACAAATACACATCTCGCGGCAATCTGGTCGCGGTCGTCAGCAACGGCACGGCCGTGCTCGGGCTGGGAAACATCGGCCCGCTGGCCGGCAAGCCGGTGATGGAAGGCAAGGGCGTGCTGTTCAAGAAGTTCGCCGGCATCGATGTTTTCGACATCGAGATCAACGAGCTCGACCCCGACAAGCTGGTGGACATCATTGCTGCGCTCGAACCGACCTTCGGCGGCATCAACCTTGAGGACATCAAGGCGCCCGAGTGCTTCTACGTCGAGTCCAAGCTGCGCGAGCGCATGAAGATCCCGGTGTTCCACGACGACCAGCATGGCACCGCCATCATCACCGCTGCCGCCGTGCTCAACGGCCTGCGCGTGGTCGGCAAGGATATCGGCGAGGTCAAGCTGGTGTGTTCCGGCGCTGGTGCTGCCGCCATCGCCTGCCTGGACCTGCTGGTGAGTGTCGGTCTCGACCGCAAGAATGTCTATGCGGTGGATAGCAAGGGCGTCATTCATACCGGTCGGGAGAAGCTTGATCCGTCCAAGCAGCGCTATGCGCAGGAAACCGGCGCCCGCACACTGGCCGACATCATGCCTGGCGCCGACGTTTTTCTGGGACTGTCGACCAAGGGTGTGCTGAAACCGGAGATGGTCGCGACCATGGCGCCCGATCCGCTGATCCTGGCCATGGCCAACCCCGATCCGGAAATCCTGCCCGAGGACGCCAAGGCAGTGCGGCCGGACGCGATCATCGGCACCGGCCGTTCGGACTACCCGAACCAGGTCAACAACGTTTTGTGTTTCCCGTTCATGTTTCGTGGTGCGCTCGACGTCGGCGCCACCACCATCAACGAGGCGATGAAGATTGCGGCGGTGAAGGCGATCGCTGAATTGGCACACGCCGAACAATCGGAAGTGGTGACCGCCGCCTACGGCAAGGAAGAACTAGCCTTTGGCCCTGAGTACCTGATTCCCAAGCCGTTCGATCCGCGCCTGATCATGAAGGTGGCGCCAGCGGTGGCCCAGGCGGCCATGGAGTCAGGCGTGGCGACACGCCCTATCGCCGATATGGCGGCCTACCGGCAGCAGCTAAACGAATTCGTCTATCACACCGGTCTGCTGATGCGCCCGGTGTTCGCGGCGGCCAAGAGGAATCCCGCACGCATCGTCTTCTGCGAGGGCGAGGATGATCGCATCCTTCGGGCAGTGCAGACCGTCGTCGACGAGGGCCTGGCCAAGCCCATCGTGATCGGCCGTCCGCAGGTCGTGGCAACGCGCATCGAAAAGGACGGCTTGCGTATCAGGGCGGACCAGCATTTCGAACTGGTCAACCCGGATTCCGATCCCCGCTACAAGGATCTCTGGCAGGATTACTACCAGCTCACCTGCCGCAAGGGCATCGGTGTCGAATATGCCAAGAGGGAAATGCGGCGGCGCACGACACTGATCGGCGCCATGCTGGTGCGCCACGGCTACGCCGACGCGATGCTCTGCGGCACCTTCGGCCGTCATGCCCTGCACCTCAAGTACATCGCCGAGGTGATCGGCCGGCGGCCGGGCGTGGACAGCTTCCACGCCATGAACATGATCATTCTGCCTAGCCGTACCCTGTTCATCGGCGACACCTACGTCAATTACGATCCCACGGCCGAACAGCTGGCCGAGATGACGATACTGGCCGCCGAGGAAGTGCGCCGCTTCGGCCTGACGCCGAAGGTGGCCCTGCTGTCGCATTCCAGCTTCGGCACGGACGATACGCCGACGGCCCTCAAGATGCGCCGTGCTCTCGACCTCATCACCGAACGGGCGCCGCAGCTGGAGGTCGATGGCGAAATGCACGGCGACGCCGCCTTGTCGGAAGATATTCGCCATCAGGTTTTCCCGCCGTCGCGTCTCAAGGGCGCGGCCAACCTGCTGGTGATGCCGACTCTGGACGCCGCCAATATCGCCTTCAATCTCCTCAAGACCGCCGCCGGCGACGGCTTCACGGTCGGCCCGATACTGCTGGGCGCGGCACGGCCGGTGCATATCCTGACTCCCACGGCGACGGTGCGCCGCATCGTCAATGTCACCGCCCTGCTGTCGGTGGAGGTCGCCCAGGAACGGCAGGCACGGCTGGCACAATAATGATGCAAGGCAACGATACCAGGACCGCCCTGGTGGTGTCGGGCGGCGGTGCGCGCGCCGCCTACGAAGTCGGCGTTCTCAAGGCGCTGCGGGAATTGATGCGGCAGCCGGAGCGCAGCCCGTTTTCGATCTATTGTGGCCTTTCCGGTGGCGCCATCAATGCCGCCAGTCTGGCGCTGGCTGCCGATGATTTTGGCGCCGGTGTCGATGCGCTCACGTCTTTATGGTCTGAAGTGCATGCTGGCGACATCTATCGCGCCGACTCCTTGGGAGTTGCCATTTCCGGGGGGCGCTGGCTGTCGGCGCCAGTTGTTGGCTGGTTGTTCGGGGCTAGTCCCCGGGCTGTGTTCGACAACGCGCCGTTTGGCCGGTTGCTGTCCCGACACCTGGATTTCAGCCGGTTGGACAATGCGATCACCGCCCACGGCCTGCGCGCTCTTAGCGTAACCTGTTCCGGCTATGCCTCCGGCCAATGCGTCAGCTTCTTCCAGGGCCGTGCCGATCTGGAGCCGTGGCAGCGCGCCCAACGCGTCGGCGCCCATGTCGCGCTGAGCACGGAACACGTCATGGCCTCGATGGCCGTCCCCTTCATGTTCCCGGCGGTCAAACTGCATCGAGAGTACTTCGGCGACGGCGCCATGCGCGAACTGGCACCGCTGTCACCGGCGATTCGCCTCGGTGCCGAGCGTATTCTGGTCATCAGTACCGGCCGTATGGCCTCCGGCGAGAGCGACCGTTCGTCCAGCAACCACCACCCTACCCTGGCGGAAACCGCCGGGCATGTGCTGTCCGGTATCTATGCGGATTGCCTTTCGGCCGACATCGAACGGATGGGTCAGGTGAATCGCCTGGTGGCGCGCATACCGAGAGATGTCCGGCAGCGGGAAAAATTGCCCTGGCGACCCATCGAATTGATGGTCATCGAGCCCTCCGAACGACTGGATCTCATGGCCGCCCACCATGTGCGCGACCTTCCCTGGGCGGTGCGAGCCCTGTTGCGCGGCATCGGCACACGCGGCAACGGCGCCCTGGCCAGCTATCTGCTGTTCGAGGCGGCCTATACGGAGAAATTGATCGACCTCGGCTACCGGGACGCCATGTCGCGTCGGGGTGAAATCGCCACTTTCCTCGATCTTGATCTCGATAAAACTTGAGATTTCGTCGCTATCACCCTTTAGTAATTGGAATTATTGCCGATACTCCTGATTGCAGCCTATCGGTCGGATGTTAGACTAACGATATATTGCGGCGGAGGAAGGCATGAAGAGGGTATTAATGCTGCTGCTGGTGTCTGCAGGAATAGCCGTCGGGCCGATATCCGGCGAGGCGCTGGCAGCAACGAAAAAGAAGGTGGCGGTTACCAAGAAGCACGTCAAGGCCAAGGCCCGGATAGTCAAGCATAAGCACCATCATGCTTCATCTTCAGCCGCCCTCGAAGAGACGCGGGATCTGGTTCTCCAGTCGGCTTCCGCACTAGTGGTGGACCAGAGCAGCGGCGCCGTGCTGTTCGAAAAGAACGCCGGTGCCCAGGTTCCGATCGCCTCGATCACCAAGCTGATGACCGCCATGGTCGCGCTCGACGCGAAGCCCAGTTTAGCGGAAGAGTTGGCCATCGATGAAGACGACGTCGATATGCTCAAGGGAACGCGCTCCAGGCTCAAGGTGGGCACCCGGCTTAGTCGCGAGGAGATGCTGCGACTCGCCCTGATGGCTTCGGAAAACCGCGCCGCGGCGGCTCTCTCCCGCCACTACCCCGGCGGTCGCGAAGCTTTCGTCACGGCCATGAACCGCAAGGCGACGGAACTTGGCCTGACTGAGACCCGATTCGAGGACCCCACCGGCCTGACGGCAGCCAATGTCTCCAGCGCCCGCGACCTGACCAAGATGGTGGCAGCTGCGCACCAGTACCCCCTGATCCGCCAGTTTTCCACCACGCCGGAATACGAGGTGAACATCGCCGGCCGGCCGCATTCTTTCCACAATACCAACCACTTGGTGAAGAATGATGGCTGGGATATCGGCCTGTCCAAGACCGGCTATATCAGCGAAGCCGGCCGATGCCTGGTCATGCAGGCATGGCTGAACAATAAGCCGATGATCATCGTGCTGCTGGATTCCTGGGGCAAGCTGACACGCGTCGGCGACGCCAACCGCATCAAGCGCTGGGTTGAAAGCGCCTCGTTGCCGCAGCGTCCGTCTGCGGGCTGACGCCAGGCCTATTTCGCCGGCTTGATGTGTCCGATCGCGGCCGAGATGGCCTCGGCCGTGGCCTGCAGCAGCGGCACCCAGTCCGGGTCGTAGCGCTCGGCCGGAGCGGAAACCGACAGCCCGGCAACGACGTCTCCCGTGTCGTCGCGCACCGGCGCCGCGATGCAGCGCAGGCCCTGCTCGATCTCCTCGTTATCGTAGGCGACGCCGTGCCGGCGCACCCGCTCGATTTCCTTTTCCAGCGCCGGCAGGGAAGTGATCGACGTCGGCGTCAGGCCCGGCAGGCCGGTGCGGCGGGCATACTCGCGCAGTTCGTCGCGTCCACCCTCGGCCAGATAGAGCTTGCCGGCCGCGGTCACGTGCAGCGGCGCCCGCGCGCCGACCAGGTGCACCACCCGCACCGACGAGCGGCCGCTTGACGTCCGCTCGACATAGACGATCTCATCGCCCTGGCGCACACCGAGGTTCACACTTTCGCCTATCTTTTCGTGCAACGCCTGCATCTGCGGCATCGCCGAGTCGCGGATGTTGATGCGCGACTTGACGACATTGCCCAGTTCCAGCAGCCGGATGCCGAGCCGGTAAGTGCCGGGGTCGGCCCGCTCGACGAAACCGGAAACCGCCATGGCCGCCAGGATCCGGTGCGCGGTCGAGGGATGCAGCCCTGTCTCCAGCGCCAGTTGCTTCAGACTCACCGGATCGTGGTAGTACGAGAGGACATCGAGAAGTTTCATCATGCGCTCGATGACCTGGATCGGACTCTTTGCTTCGGCGGATTGGGCAAGCGGACGCGGCATGGGATCGGGTTCCGGAAGGTGTCGGAAGTATGCCACAATGTGAAAAATCGCGGCTTCGAATTACGGGGGATTTGATGCGGGTTGCACTCTTCGTCACCTGCCTGGTCGACATGATGCGGCCGCGCATCGGCTTCGCCGTCATCCGATTGCTGGAAGCGGCCGGATGCGAGGTGATCGTGCCGGATTCCCAAACCTGCTGCGGCCAGCCGGCCTTCAACAGCGGCGACCGGGCTTCGGCGGCGATGCTGGCGAAGAAAGTAATCGCCGAGTTCGAGGGCTACGAATACGTCGTCGCGCCCTCGGGCTCCTGCGCCGATCAGATCCGCAATGAGTATCCGGGGCTGTTTGCCGATGATCCCGAATGGCACGGACGCGCCGTCGCGCTGGCCAGCCGCGTTCACGAACTCACGGATTTCCTCGTCAATGTCGCCAGAGTTGACAAACTGCCCGGCAATTTTTGCGGCAGCATCACTTACCATGATTCCTGTGCCGGCCTGCGCAGCCTCGGCATCAAGCGCCAGCCGCGCCAACTGCTGGCGAAGCTCCCCGGCGTCGAACTGAAGGAGATGCCGGGCGCCGAGGAGTGCTGCGGCTTCGGCGGCACCTTCTCGGTCAAGTTCGGCGACGTCTCGGCCGCCATCGCCGAGCGGAAATGCGCCAACGCCTGCACGACGGGCGCCGACGCCATCGTTGGCGGCGATCTTGGCTGCCTGCTCAATATCGAAGGTAAGCTGCGGCGAATGGGCGACGAGACTACGCGTGTTCTCCACGTCGCCGAAGTCCTGGCTGGAGACGACTGATGCAGATCCGCTCCATGTTCTTCAAGGCCAACGCTGCGTCGGCGCTGGCCAACCCCGTATTGCAGGGGAACATGCGTATGTCCAAGGGCAAGTTCGTGGACAAGCGGCGTACCGCCATCACTGACTTTCAGGCCGAGGGCGGCGATTTCGAAGCCCTGCGCGAAGCCGGCGCCGAATTGCGCAACCGCGTGTTGAACGACCTCGACCTCTGGCTGGAGAGATTCGAATCGGCGGCGATTGCAACCGGCGCCACGGTGCTGTGGGCCAAGGACGGTGCCGAGGTTTGCCGGCACGTCGTCGACATCGCCCGTCGGCACGGCGTCAAAAAGGCGGCCAAGTCGAAGTCCATGCTCTCCGAGGAGGCCGGACTCAACCAGGCACTGGAGGCGGCCGGCATACAGCCGGTGGAAACTGACCTCGGCGAGTACATCCTCCAGATCAACGACAACGAGCCACCCTCGCACATCATCGCGCCGGTGGTGCACAAGGGCCTCGACGAGGTGGCCGACCTGTTCGCAAGGGTGCACAAGACGCCGCGCAAGACCGAGATTCCGGAACTCACGCGCGAGGCGCGTGAAGTACTGCGCCAGCACTTTCTCGATGCCGACATGGGCATCTCGGGCGGAAACTTCCTCGTTGCCGAAACCGGTTCCGTCGCGCTCGTCACCAACGAGGGCAACGGCCGCATGGTCACCACCCTGCCGCGCGTGCATGTGGTCGTCACCGGCATCGAGAAGGTGACCCCGACCCTGGAAGACCTCTCGCTGCTGCTGCGCCTGCTCATCCGCTCGGCCACCGGCCAGTCGATTTCCAACTACGTGTCGCTGCTCACCGGCATCAAGCAGCCGGAGGAGCACGACGGCCCCGAGCACCTATATTTCGTGCTGGTCGATAACGGTCGTGCCGACGTGGTCGCTTCCGAGTTCCAGGACATGCTGCGCTGCATCCGCTGCGGCGCCTGTATGAACCATTGCCCTGTCTATCAGACCATCGGCGGCCACGCCTACGGCTGGGTTTACCCGGGGCCGATGGGTTCGGTGCTGACGCCGCTCTACATGGGCCTCGACAAGGCCATTGACCTGCCGCATGCGGCGACCCTGTGCAACCAGTGCGGCGTAGTCTGCCCGGTAAAGATTCCGCTGCCCGAACTTCTGCGCAAGCTGCGCGAAAAGCAGGTGGAGAAGGGCCTGCGGCCGCTGATGGAACGCCTGACCCTCAAGGCCTGGGCCTGGGTAGCTTGTCGGCCGAAGCTCTACGCGGTCGGTACCCGGTTCGGCGTACGCTATCTCAGCTGGTTGGCTGGCGGCCGCGACCGTATCGGTGCACTCGGCATTGCGCCCGGTTGGACTGATGGCCGTGACTTCCCCGCGCCGCAGGGCAAGACTTTCCGCGAGATGCATGCGGCGAGGCAGCGCTGATGGAACACGTTGTCTTTCTGGAGAAGGACTCGATCCGGGCGACGGTGCGTCGGCCAGCTTTCCCCCATACCTGGACCGAGTACGAGAAGACTGCGCCTAATGAGGTGTTCGATCGCCTCCAGGATGCCACCATCGCCATTACCAACAAGGTGATATTGACGGGCGAACTGCTGGCACGCCTGCCAAAGCTGCGGCTAATCGCCGAGGCTGCCACCGGCACCGACAACATCGACCTGGCCTGGTGCCGCGAGCACAAACTGCCGGTAACCAACATCCGCGGCTACGCTGCCGACACCGTGCCCGAGCATGTCTTCATGCTGCTGCTGGCGCTGCGTCGGCAGTTGCCGGCCTACCGGGCCGATGTCGCGGCGGGCAAGTGGCAGGGTTCGCCGACGTTTTGCCTCTTCAGTCATCCGATCCGCGACTTGACGGGTTCGACCTTGGGCATCTTCGGCCGTGGCTCGCTGGGGCAGGGCGTGGCCCGCCTGGCCGAGGCCTTTGGCATGCGCGTGCTATGGGGCGAGCACAAGGGCGCTGCCGCAGTGCGCGATGGCTATGCCCCGTTCGAGACGGTGCTGGCGGAGTCGGATGCGATTTCGATGCACTGTCCGCTCAACGACCAGACGCGCGCCATGATCGGCGCGGCGGAGTTGCGTGCCATGAAGCCGGAGACCATTCTCATCAACACCGCGCGCGGCGGCCTGGTCGACGAGGTGGCGCTGGCGCGGGCGTTGCAGGAGAACTGGATCGCCGGTGCCGGCTTCGACGTGCTGTCGAAGGAACCGCCACGCGACGGCAATCCGCTACTGGCATTGAATCTGCCCAATCTGATCGTTACACCCCATGTCGCCTGGGCTTCGGACAAGGCCATGCAGGCGCTGGCCGATCAATTGATCGACAACATGGAAGCCTTCGTCCGGGGCGAGGAAAGGAACCGCGTGGCATGAGTTCTCGTGACGACATCCTCGGCCGTGTGCGCGCAAGGCTCGGCCGCAACGCCGACAACGCGGCGGCTGCCGGCCGTGTCATCGATGCTAGCCTGGCCGCGCATCGACAGGGACCCCGGCCGCGCGTGGGGGGCGATTTGCTGGCACATTTCCAGCGGAAGTCCGAAGTCTTGTCGACATCGGTGGATGCCATCGCCGACTGGTCGGCGGTGCCGGCCGCCGTGGCGCGTTACCTTACTGCGCAGGTTCTGCCGATGCAGGCGGTCGGCTGGCCGCTGGTGGCGGGGCATGCGTGGACGGAGGCGGGCATCGAATTCGAGGCCCGCGGCGCCGTCGACGCCGACCTGGTCGGCATCACCGGCTGCTTCTGCGTCATCGCCGAGACCGGCACGCTGATGCTGCTTTCCGGCCCCGATACGCCGGGCTCGGTCAGTTTGTTGCCGGAAACGCATGTCGCCGTCGTCGCAGCTTCACGCATCGTGCCGGGCATGGAAGAGGCATGGAACCTGGCGCGCGCCGAGCGTGGCGAAATGCCCCGTGCCGTCAGCTTCATTTCCGGCCCGTCGCGCACAGGCGACATCGAACAGACCATCGTCCTCGGCGCGCATGGCCCGTATCGAGTGCACGTGGTGATAGTGGAGAATGCCTAGCTCTCGCGGTTGTCGGGCCGCGCAACATCATCCGCTGGTGACGCCTTGTCGCTTCTTGGCGTATTGGCACAGCGCTCCGGCCCCGCATCCTTGCCGGCGATCACGGGCTGCAGCGCCGGCTGGAGCTCTTTGAGAATCTGTACCGGCAGTGCCGAAGTGAAGTCGTAGCCGGCGGCTCTTGCCCCCGGCACAAAGGCAGTGACCACGCCGTAGAAGCGGTCACCGAGGTAGAAGGCGAAGGTTGCCGCGCGGTTCATCACGTGCGAACTTTTGACCGTGCCGTCCGCGCCGACAACCTGGAAGCGATGATCGCCGGTTCCGGTCTTGCCGCCGACGGCTATCGTCTTGTCGTCGACATCGCGGTAAACGTCCTTGACGCGCCTGGCAGTACCGTTATCGACGACGCGCAGTAAAGTCCGCCGCGCAACTTGCGCGATTTCGACTGGCAGCACCCGGTCGCCAGCAACGGCATGTCGCTCAAGCCGGGTCTCGAACGGCGTCGCGGTAGCGAAATGCAACTGGTCGATGCGTACTGTCGGCCGGCGTACGCCATCGTTGACCACGATCCCCATGAGTTCGGCCAGTGCCGCCGGGCGGTCGGCCGAACTGCCGATGGCGGTTGCCAGGGAAGGCACCAGGTGCTCGAAGGGGTAACCCAGCCGGCGCCATTCGGCAGCGATACGCTCGAATGCCGCAACCTCGACGACAATGTCGATGCGTACCTGTTGCGCATGACGAAAACGGCTGGCGAACAGCCAGTGCGCCGCCTCGCGCCGCTCGGCGACACTGGCTGCGACGATTGCTTGCAGCCCGGCGTCGGGATTGGCCCGCAGGTGTCTAACCAGCCACAGTTCCAGCGGGTGGAGGTGCGCCAGATAGCCCTGGTCGGACAAGTTGTAGTGGCGCGTCGCGTGGTTGTCGTATAGACGGTGCAGCCCGGTGTCGGTACCGGCCTTGTCGCCGAGACGCTTGCGCATGAAGGTGAGGAAAGCGGCAAAGTCGGCTTCCGGCTGCACGGTCAGAAATACCGCCGCCAGCGGTGCCGGCCGCTCCGGCACTGAATCGGCCAGCGCGTCGAGGCGCTCTTGAGGCGCGATGTCACGGTATTTGTGCCAGAAGGTACGGAGGAAACCGATGCCCTCGCGCTCGGCGAAACGGTTGAGGAAATCCTGCCGCGCCGTTTCGTCTCCCTCGCGCAGCGAGCGCGCCGGTGCATCCGTCGCCTCATATGCGTGGTAATGCACGATGTCGCGCATGATTCGGACGAAGGAGAGATTCACTGACTGCTCGAGCGCTTCGGCCACACTCGGATTGGTGCCGTCTTCTTCATGCTTGAAATTGGCAAAATGGTGCACGCCACCGCCGGTGAAGAAAGTTTCGTGTGGACTTGCCGAATAGCGCCGTTCCATCGCCGCCTCCAGCATAGCCGTGAGGCCGCGGTCCTTGCTGCCGCGCAGATGAGCGATCGCCCAGCGGGTCAACCGGTCGCCGGGTTTCGTGGCGACGCCGGCCAGGGATCTTGCGTCGAGACGCGCGTAGCGCTGGTGCAGATCGGCGATGGCGCCGAGGTATGAGATCAGTGTGCGGAACTTGGCGCTGGAGCCCAAGTCGAGCTTGGTTCCGGCGTTGATGTCGAGCGGCTGGTTGAGGTTGTCGGCCTGCACGCGCAAGAGATTGCCGAGAGGTGTTTTCTCGTAGAGCGCAAAGCTGTAATTGACACTGGCCGGATCGCCGCGACCAAGCAGTCGCTTCTCCCGGAATCCGGCGCAGCCAAGGTAATCTGCCTTGGCGAGATGGCCAAGCAAGGCCGTTACCCTAGACTGTGCAGTGGCGTCCAGCGTGGTTCGCGCCTCAAGATCGAAACGGTCGAGTGCATACGGATCATCCACGCCAAGGAGGTCACCGAGCACCCCACGAATATCGTTCACCGCCTTGCGTTCCACAAAGGAAACCGGTTCGTTCTCACGTATGCGCCTCGTCAACGTCAGCCGTGTGCGCAAGGCATCGTTACTCAAGCTGTAGAAAATGCCGCCCTCCCTGGACAGCAGGCGCAGGTAACTGTCGGTCAGACTGTCGAGACGTTCCTGCGACTCGACCAGAAGACCGGAAGGGCGGCGCTGTGCGACGATCAACGACAAGGCTTCCCTGAATGCCTGGGCCCGGGCTGCCGGGTCGGCGGCGGGATCAGCCAGCAAGCGATTGGCGGCATCAAAGTCGCGGCCATACCACGCCCACAGACCATCGCCCAGGCCATTGACCTCGCCATAGCCGGCAAGCCCCGCCAGAGGTACCGAGTTGAGATAGTCGAGAACGATGCGCTGCCGCGCGGCCAAGGTTCCTTCACCGTCCTGATAGGCCCGCAGGGAGGCAGAGACCATCTGCCGCAACTTGTCGTCGGTGTCGCGCGTGCGTCCCCCGGGGGAATGTCTGAACTTCTCTATCTGGGTGGCCAGCGTACTGCCACCCGCACGTGCGCCTTCGAAATCAAACGCGCGCAAGGTCTGACCGAGAGCTACGCGAGTCAAGCGCCCCCAATCCACCGCAGGGTTGCGCGTCGGGTGGTCGGGGTCAAGCAGATCATGGTTCTCGACATAGAGCAAGGCGGCGATCAGCACAGGTGGGATGGCCTCGAACGACCTGTACTGCCGTTCTGGATATCGACTGGCATAGAGCGGTATTCCGTTGCGGTCGAGCAGAGTCAGCCCGGCCTGCGACTTTTCGCGGTAGACCGGGTAATAGCCGCGGCGGGTGATGCCACGAAATCGGTCGGACTGCCGGGCCTGGGCGGAAATGTCATATCCCGCCGCGTGCAGGCGCGGCAGCATGTCCTTCATCCGGCTGTAACCGAGACGGATATTGTAGGGGCCGGATTCTGGCAGCCAGAGATCGGCATTGACCCCGGCCTGCATTTCCCAGGTGATGTCACGCGCGATGGCGGAGAAAAGGCGTGCCTGCAGGCGCGAATCGCGGACTTCAATCAATGCCGCCGCCAGTACCGCCAACAACACGACGGCGATTGCAATCCAGAGAATGGGGTAACGCTGCCGGGGCTTTTCGGGCCCGGCGCCGGTGGGTAACGATTCGCTTTCCATTCTGTTTGCCACACTCAAGCGAATCAGTATTCGCAAAGATTACTCTACCGCATCATCGGCTGATTTCTATTGCCATCAGTATACATGGAGGATCGAGCGCGCCATTGGGCAACGACTACCCGCCGGCCGCTAAGCGCTGGTCTCGGCTACGATGCGGTAACAAGGGTTGTATTCCTTGCCCGATAGCTTCATGCGCCGCTGGGCCACGAAGGACGACAGCAGGGCATCTATCGGCCCCATGATCGTCGGGTCGCCGTGAATTTCGAAGCTGCCGTGCTTCTCGATCTCGCGGATGCCGGTGTCTTTGACATTGCCTGCCACTACGCCCGAGAAGGCGCGCCGCAGGTTTGCCGCCAGCGAGTGTTTCGGCTGACTCTTGTGCAGCTTCAGGTTGCGCATCTTTTCGTGCGTGGGATGGAAAGGCCGCTGAAACTCATGCTCGATCCGGAGCAGCCAGTTGAAGTAATAGGCGTCCCGCTTCTCTTTGCGGAAACTGCGGACCTGCCTGATGCCGGCCTGGATTTCCCGCGCCACCTGCACCGGATCGTCGACGATGATTTTGTAGCGCCGCTGGGCCTCGGCGCCGAGGGTTTCGCCGACGAACTGGTCAATGCGCCGGAAATAGTCCTCGGCGCTCTTGGGCCCGGTGAACACCAACGGAAATGGCAGCTCGGCATTGTCCGGATGGAGCAGGATGCCGAGGACATAAAGGATTTCCTCCGTCGTGCCGACGCCGCCGGGGAACACGACGATGCCGTGGCCGGTGCGAACAAACGCCTCCAGTCGCTTCTCGACGTCGGGGAAAATGACCAGTTCGTTCACAATCGGGTTTGGCGCCTCGGCGGCAATGATTCCCGGTTCAGTGAAGCCCAAATAGCGGCCACCACCGATGCGTTGCTTGGCATGTGCGATGGCAGCGCCCTTCATCGGTCCCTTCATGGCTCCCGGACCGCAGCCGGTGCATATGTCCATCTCGCGCAGGCCGAGTTGGTAGCCGACCAGCTTGGTGTAATCGTATTCCTCCCGACCGATCGAATGCCCACCCCAGCAGACCACTACGTTGGGCTGGCTCATCGGCTTCAGGATCGCCGCGTTGCGCAGAATGTGGAACACCGCATCGGTGACGCCGTCAGCGGTCGCGAAGTCGAATTTGGGATTGCCGCTGATCTCGTCACTCAAATAGATGACATCGCGCAGGACCGCGAACAGATGTTCCTGGATGCCCTGGATCAGGTTGCCATCGACGAAGGCGCTGGCCGGCGCTCCCTTGATATCGAGCTTGATGCCGCGCTCGCGCTGGATGATCCTGATGTCGAAGGAGAGGTAGCGTTCCAGCAGTTCCTTGCCGTCGTCGAGCTCGTTGCCGCAATTGAGCACGGCCAGCGAACAGTTGCGATAAAGCTCGTGCAGGCCGCCATGGCTGTGATCGAGCAGCTTCGCCGCTTCGGCCCTGGACAGGACCTCCAGGCGGCCAGTGGGCGAGACTTGGGCGTCGACTACTTCGTATTCCATGGCTGGATTGTAGCCAATTGGACGCTACTGCTGATCGGCTGTATCGTGCCAAGGGTGACCACGACAATGTCGCCTATTACATATCGTTACACAAGCCGGTAATCGGGCGATCCCCCGCTATCGTTATTGGTGGCAAGGCCATCAATACCTCGTCCGCGGAGTAATTCGCGGGCCAATTTCGGCTGACAACCAAGGAATCCAGAATGAAAAGCAAACTGCTGGTCTTGTCGCTTGCTGCTACGGCTCTAGTGGCCGGTTGTGTCGTCGCGCCAGGCCCGATCAATGGACCGTACTATGGCGAGCCCGTATTGGTCGCCCCGCCCCCACCCCGGGTCGAATACGTCGGTCCCCCGCCTGTGGTCGGTTATGTGTGGATTGGTGGCTTCTGGAACTGGGTGGGCGGACGACACGAATGGGTATCGGGACACTGGGCAGCCCCTCGTCAAGGCTATGCCTGGGTTCCGCATCGATGGGAACGCGATGGCAACCACTGGCGGCAATACGGTGGACGCTGGGAAGAAGATCGCGGACATTCGCCGGAACATCGTGATCGCGATCGGCGGGACCGGTACTGACCCACGGAACGACGACGAAATCGGCTGCCATCAGTCGCTCGCTGTCCCACCCTGCAATTCGGGGAACAGGACATCGGTGAAGCCGAATCGGCTGAAATCCCGTACCCGCATGGGGAAGAGCTTGCCGATCAGGTGGTCGCACTCGTGCTGCACGACCCGGGCGTGAAATCCCTCGACCGTCCGGTCGATCGGGTCTCCCGCCGCATCGAATCCCAAGTAGCGGATCCGCTTGAATCTCGGCACTTCGCCGCGTAGGCCCGGAACGGAGAGACAGCCCTCCCAGGCCAGTTCCTCCTCATCGGATAGCGGTGTGATGACGGGATTGATCAGTATGGTCTCGGGAACGGGTTCGGCATCCGGATAGCGCTCGCTTTTCTCGAAACCGAAGATCGCGACCTGCAGGCCGGCGCCGATCTGCGGAGCGGCCAGACCGACGCCACCGGCCGCGGCCATGGTGTCGAACATGTCGCCGATCAACGCCCGGAGTTGCGGACTGGCGAAGTCCATGACCGGCGCCGCCGGCTCAAGCAGGCGCGGATCGCCCATGCGCAGGATATTGCGAACGGCCATCGATCGTCTCCAATTCCGGTGATCCGCGGCTACTCCACGAACAGTGTGGCGGGAAACTCCAGGTAGCCGCGTACAGCCTGGATAAACCGGGCGGCGTCGATGCCGTCGACGACGCGGTGGTCGAAGGACGACGAGAGATTCATCATCCGCCGCGCCACCACCATGCCGTCGCGGATCATCGGCCGCTCGACGACGCGGTTGACGCCGACGATGGCGACCTCGGGATGATTGATGACCGGCGTGGAGACGATACCGCCCAGCGCGCCGAGGCTGGTGATGGTGATCGTCGAGTCTGTCAACTCTGCCCGCGTTGCCTTGCCCGCCCGTGCCGCTTCGGTGAGTCGCTTTACCTCTGCCGCGCT
>DASRXN010000009.1:0-22605 GCA_035654135.1 Rhodocyclaceae bacterium
GCTCTACCTCGATGTCGCCGCCGACTTGTCGGTGCAGGGGCACGAAACGAGGCTGGAGCGAGTGCCTGTGGTGGCCAACCTGCGCCATCACGACATCGAGCCCGTATTCAACGAGCAGACGCTGGCCGACGGCCTGGGCGAATTTCCCTTCCACGACGAACTGAAGCGGTTGTGGGAGCTGGCGACGGTGCTCGAAGCCGGCCGCGGCAAGCCGTCGGCGACGCCGCAGCAGAAGGACTACAGCTTCACGGTCGACTGGAATGTCGCCACCGAAGACGGCCCCGGCCGGGTGGACATCACCGAGCGGCCGCGCGGCTCGCCGCTGGACAAGCTGGTCGCCGAGCTGATGATCGTCGCCAACGCCACCTGGGGCGCACTGCTGCGCGATGCCGGCGTAGCGGCGCTTTACCGTGCGCAAACGGTTGGCAAGGTGCGCATGACCACGGCGGCGGCGGCCCACGAAGGCCTCGGCGTCGATTGCTACGCCTGGTCGTCCTCGCCATTGCGCCGCTACGTGGATCTGGTCAACCAGTGGCAACTGATCGCGCATCTGCGGGGCGAAACGCCGCCGTTCACGGCCAAGTCGGCCGAGTTCCTCGCCGCCCTGCGCGACTTCGAACTGACCTACGCCGCCTATGCCGAGTTCCAGCGCGGCATGGAGCGCTACTGGTGCCTGCGCTGGTTGCGGCAGCAACAAGAGTCAGTCATGGCGGCACGCGTCCTGCGCGAAAGCCTCGTCCGGCTGGAGCATCTGCCGCTGGTGCTGCGGGTGCCGTCCCTGCCTGTCCTGGACCGGGGCATCCGGGTGCGGCTGAACATCGAGGACATCGACCTGCTGGACGCCGAATGCCGCGCCAGATTCCTCGAACCGCTGCCCGTCGAGGGATCCGGCGACACATTCGAAGAGGACGAGGCTGCGGAGTAAAATCCCGGCTATGCCTGCCTTGGCCTGGCCCCCCTTTCTTGCGGACATGGAGCCGCAGCGCCGCAATCTGACCCTCGCGCTGGGAATATCGCTGTTCCTGCACGCGATCGTCCTGTCCATCCATTTCCGGCTGCCCGATGTCCTCAGCAAGGCGACGGAGCACGCGCTCGACGTCATCCTGGTCAACAGCAGGAGCGCGAAGAAGCCCGACAAGGCCCAGGCGAAGGCACAGGCCAACCTCGACGGTGGCGGCAACACCGACGAGGACCGGCGCGCCAAGACACCGCTACCGGTTTCGCCCAAGGTTCGCGAGGGCAACGACCTCCTGGACGCCCACCGGCGGGTGGCCGAACTGGAGGCACAGCAGCAGCAGTTGCTGACCCGGCTGAAAAGCCAGAAGCTCGTGACGACCGACACGCGTCGAAACGAGCAGGCGCCGCCCGGGCCACCCGCCACCTCGGGACTGGACCTGGCCAACGCCGCCCTCAGTCTCGCCCGCCTGGAGGGCCAGATCGCACGCAATATCGAGGACTACAACAAGCGGCCGCGCAAGAAGTTCATCGGCGCCCGCGTCGAGGAATATCGCTTCGCCCAGTATGTCGAGGATTGGCGCCTGAAGGTCGAGCGCATCGGCAACCTCAACTACCCGAACGCCGCCAAGGGGCGTCTCTACGGCAACCTGGTGCTGACTGTCGTCATCAAGGGCGACGGCAGCCTGGACCGGGTCGAGATCAACCGGCCCTCGGGGCAGAAGGTGCTTGACGATGCCGCCCGCCGCATCGTCGAAATGGCCGCACCCTATTCGCCCTTCCCGGACGCGATCCGCCGCGACACCGACATTCTGGAAATCACCCGCACCTGGTCGTTTACCACCTCCGACCGCTTGCAGTCCGACTAATGGCCGACAAGTACGCCGTCGTCGGCAACCCGATCGCTCATTCCAGGTCGCCGCGCATTCACGCGCTATTTGCCGCCCAGACCGGGCAGGACATGACTTACGAAGCGCTGCTGGCGCCAGTCGACGGCTTCTCGGCGACGGTACGCGACTTCATCGCCGCGGGCGGACATGGCATGAACGTCACCGTGCCCTTCAAGGAAGAAGCCTTCCGTCTGGCGACGCAATTGTCGGCGCGCGCCCGCGCTGCCGGCGCCGTGAACACGCTGACATTTGCCGGCACCGACATTCTCGGTGACAACACCGACGGCGCCGGACTGGTGCGCGACATCACCGTCAACCTCAGCCGCGAAATCGCCGGCAGGCGGGTGCTGCTGCTCGGTGCCGGCGGTGCCGCACGTGGCGTCATCCTGCCGCTGCTGGCGGAGAAACCGGCGTCGCTGATCATCGCCAACCGAACGATCGAAAAGGCCGTGCAGCTCGCCGGCGCCTTTCCCGGCAGCCACGGCTGCGGCTTCGAAGATGTCGCCGGCCAGGCCTTCGATCTCGTCATCAACGCCACCTCGGCAGGACTCTCGGGTGGCGTATTGCCACGACTGACTTTCGTCTTCGCTCCCGGCTGCCTCGCCTATGACATGGTCTATGGCAGGCAGACGGAATTCCTGCGACAGGCCAGCGCAGCGGGCGCCACCACCGTCGACGGCCTGGGCATGCTGGTGGAGCAGGCAGCGGAAGCTTTTCTCGTCTGGCGCGGCATGCGCCCCGACACGGCTCCGGTCCTCGCCGAACTGCGCCAGGCATGAGGCCGGCGCCGCGCTGGTTGCGCAGAGGCTTGCTGGGCCTGTTCGCCTTGGTCGCTCTCTGGCAGGGCTGGTATATCGGCGGCGTGTTGTGGTGGAAATATTTCGACCCGGGCACGACTGCCTTCATGCGCCAGCGCCTGGGGGAACTGCGGGAAAGGAATCCCAAGGCCGAACTGAGGCACCAGTGGTTGCCCTACGGACGCATATCGAATCAGCTCAAGCGCGCCGTGGTGGCCGCAGAGGACGACAAGTTCGTCGATCACGAGGGCTTCGACTGGGAAGGCATGCAGAAAGCCCTGGAGAAAAACCAGAGGACGGGCAAAGTCATGGCCGGCGGCTCGACCATCTCCCAGCAGCTGGCGAAGAATCTTTTCCTTTCCGCCAACAAGACGCCCTGGCGCAAGGCGCAGGAAGCCATCATCACCGTCTGGCTTGAATTGTTCTGGGACAAGCGGCGCATCCTCGAGGTGTATCTCAACTCGGTGGAATGGGGCGAGGGCATCTTTGGCGCCGAGGCCGCCGCCCGGCGTTACTACGGCGTCGACGCAAGCAGCCTGTCGGCGGAGCAGGCCGCCCGGCTGGCGGTCATGTTGCCGGCGCCGCGTCGTTACGAGCGGAATCCCTATTCCGCCTTCATGAACGCCCGTACCCAGATGGTCCTGGCGCGCATGCAGTATTCCGAGGTGCCATGAGCCTGGACTTGGGGCGTAGAATCGCGCCTTCCAAGCAGCTGCCATCATGAACGAAACTTCGCTTGTCCGCCCCCGCGCCGAAAATCAGTTCGAGCAGCACCTCTCCGAGGTGCAGCTCCTGCTCGCACGGCACCGGCGCATCGAGGACGTCGTTCATCGGCAGGACATGCCGCGCCATGATCTCGTCGAGGGCTTGGTGCACAAGCAACATCTGGTCGAATTGCAGAACCTGCTGCGGCGGCTGACGACGTCGGAAATCGCCCGCGTGCTGGATGCTCTGCCGGAAGAAGATCGCATCACGGCATGGAACCAGGTGGAAGAGCGGCGCTGCGATCTCATCCTCGAGTACGTTCCGGACGATGTCCGCGAGGAACTGGTCGGTGCGCGTCCTTACGCAAGCGCCAGAAACATGCTGAACGCATTCGAGCTGCGTAACGGCCGCCTCAGCCAGGTGCAGGTGGACAACCAGGGCGATCTCGCCAACATCAAGCCGATCTGGGTCGATCTGGTCGCCCCGACGCCGGCAGTACGGGCCTGGGTCGGCGAGTTCTTTCAACTCTACCTGCCGGATCCGGACGATCTGACCGACATCGAAGCCAGCGCGCGCTTCTTCGTAGACGACAACGGCGAGGTCCACCTGCACTCGGATTTCCTGCTCGACACCGAGAATGAATCACGCAACGTCGCCGTCGCCTTCATCCTGCACAACGACATTCTGTTCTCGGTGCGCAAGGAGGAACTGCCGGTGTTCCGCCTGCAAAGACTGCGCGCGCGCACCCAGCCCGGTTACGTGACCGAGGGCAAGGATGTTCTGCTCGACCTCTACGCAGCGGACGCCGAGTATTCGGCCGATGCCCTCGAAGACGTCTATGCCGACCTGGAGACGGTGGGCAGGAAGGTGCTAAACCCGCATGTCACCGACGACGAGGCGGCACTGATCCTTTCCGAGATTGCGCGCGGCGAAGACCTCAACGGCCGCATCCGCCGCAACGTGCTCGACACCCGCCGCGCCCTCTCCTTCCTGATGCGCGGCAAGTTCCTCACCGCCGACCAGCAGGACGACGCCCGCCAGATCCTGCGCGACATCGAGTCGCTCGACGTGCATACCTCGTTCCTGTTCGGCAAGATCAACTTCCTGATGGATGCCACGGTCGGCTTCATCAACATCAACCAGAACCAGCGCGTGTCGAAGCTGACCACCATCAGCGTCGTCTTCATGCCGATCAATATCCTGGCCGGCATTGGCGGCATGTCCGAGTTTTCGATGATGACAAAGGATATCCCGTGGCCGATTGCCTATACGGCGTTCACCATCGGCATGGCCATCGTCGGCTGGACAACCTATCAGGCCATCAAGTCCTTCGAACGCCGGAAGGCGAAGCGAAACCGGGAGGCCGGCCGGCTGCAACGGGAAGTGCCGCACACCAAGCTTCCCTAGTCCTCGTCAAGGTAAACCAGGGTACTGTTCACGCGGCTTTGCCATCCTTCCGGGTTCGACGACTCTTTTCCTGCTCTGATTTCCTTGATTTAGGCTAAGATTCGCCGCGTCGCTGCCATTCAGGGCGGTCATTGCGATTACAGGAATACGGAACATGGTCTGTTTTCGGCATCGTCTTTCGCGCCTCGTGCTGCTGCCCTGTCTACTGGTCCTGACAAGTCTTGCCGCCCGTGCCCAATCGCCGGAAAAACTTAAGCAACTGATGGCGGACCCGGGTGCCCGCGCAGCCGCTGCCGACGCCGGCCGGAAGACATCTTCCTTCTGCGCCAACTGCCACGGCGCTGACGGCAATAGCAAGCTGGGCGAGGTGCCCAACCTCGCCGGCCAGAACCCGGTGTATTTGCTCAACCAGGTGCACAAGTTCTATACCGGTGAACGCAAGGACCAGTGGATGGAACCGGCGATCAAGCTGCTCAGTGAGAGCGAGCGGCTGAACATCGTCGTTTTCTACGCAGGCCACCAGGTTACGCCTGCCAGTTCGGCGCCGCCAAACAATGCGGGGCGCGAAATCTTCTTCCGGGTCTGTGCCCGCTGCCACGGCGAACAGGCGCAAGGCGGCGAGCGATTCCCGCGCCTGGCCGGCCAGCAGAATACCTATCTGGTCCGGGCGCTGACGAACTATCGAAACCGCACGGGCACCCGCATGGAACCGGAGATGCTGGCCATGACGGCGGCGCTCAAGGATGCCGACATCAAGGCAGTTGCCGACTACCTGTCAGCCCTGCGCTGATCGCTATCTCTGTTGCTTCTCGAACAGACCGACGGCGACTTCCATTTCCTGCAGGATCAATTCGCTGGCGACTGCGACATCGGTGGCGAAATAGTGCTTGTCGCCACCGCGCTGCGTGAGCGCCGCCTCAAAGAAAATCCATTGCCGGCCGACCAGTTCCAGCGCATTCGATAGCGGCCGGTTGTCGCCGGCCGCTTTCTTCAGTTCCTCGTGGGCGGCGAGAAATTCCTTGCGCGCCTTGTCCAGTTCCGCTGGCGAGGTACTATCACCGACCGTCCAGTTGATCGCCTGATAGAACTTCGCCATCCTCTGGGAAAGCATCCGTTGCCGGCCGGCAACGTTAACCAGACGCCCGGCACTGGTCCCCGAGTATTTTTCCAGTTGTGCCGTGCCCTGGTGGGCCAGTCTGAGCACATCCTCGGACAGTGTCAGTACCGTGCGGCCACCGGCCTGGCTCGGCGCAGCGCCCACCAGTGCGTCCTTGTACGCCAGCCATGACCGCTCCAACTGCTGATAGGTGTCCCTGATTTCGGGCTTCGGCGCGTAATTCTTCAGTTCGACCAGTTGCCGGTCGAACAGGGCGATCGAACTGTCGAGGACGCGCTGGGAGCGCTCGACATCGACGTTCTGGCCGATCTGGTAGTAGGCCTTGGCGATGCGCTGGGACAGCATGCGCTGCCGGCCGGCCTTGTTGATCGCCGAATTGATGTCGGCAATCTGCGCCCGGGCACTGCCGCCGCATGCAAGCAGGGTCAAGGCGACGGCAAGGCACGACCATCCTGAAAAAAGGCGTCGCATATAACTTTCGTCCGATAGATGGAATCGGACGCATTCTTTTCAGGAAACGGCGACCTTGCCTTGATCGCCGTCATTTTCAAGCCGAAAGCGTCAAATTACTTCGCCATTTCAGCGAATACCGCCTCCGCAGCCGCCACTGTGGCGGCGATATCGGCGTCGGTATGGGCGGCCGAGACGAAGCCTGCCTCGAACGCCGACGGCGCGAAATAGACGCCTTTTTCCAGCATGGCGTGGAAGTAGCGGTTGAAGGCAACCTTGTCGGACGCCATCACCTCGGCATAGGTGACGGGCGGCTCGGCGGCGAAATAGAGGCCGAACATGCCGCCCACGGATTGGGCCGAAAAAGTGATGCCCTTCCTGCCCGCTGCCGCCTGCAATCCATCGACCAGCGCCCGCGTTTTCGCCGCCAGCGCCTCGTAGAAGCCCGGCGCCTGGACCTTCTTCAGTGTCGCCAGGCCTGCCGCCACCGACAGCGGGTTGCCGGACAGCGTGCCGGCCTGATAGACCGGTCCGAGCGGGGCGATCTTCTCCATGATGTCGCGCCGGCCGCCGAAGGCGCCGAGCGGCATGCCGCCTCCTATCACCTTGCCGAAGGTCGACAGGTCCGGCCTGATGCCATAAAGACCTTGCGCGCTGACGGGGCCGACGCGGAAGCCGGTCATCACCTCGTCGAAAATCAGCACGCTGCCGTACTGGTCGCAGAGTTTGCGCATGGCCTGAAGGAACTCGGGGCGCGGCGCAATCAGGTTCATGTTGCCGGCCACCGGCTCGACGATGATGCCGGCGATGTCACGGCCGTGCTCGTGGAAGATGCGGGCGAGTTCGTGCGGTTCGTTGTAGTCGAGTACCAGCGTCTCGCGCGCCACGTCAGCCGGCACGCCGTCGGACGAGGGATTGCCGAAGGTCAGCGCGCCCGAACCGGCCTTGACCAGCAGGCTGTCGGCATGGCCATGATAGCAGCCCTCGAACTTGACGATCTTGTCGCGGCCGGTATGCCCGCGCGCCAGGCGGATGGCGCTCATGGTCGCCTCGGTGCCCGAGGACACCAGCCGTACCATGTCCATGCTCGGCACCAGTTTCACCAGCAGCTCCGCCAGCTCGACCTCGCCTTCGGTGGGCGCGCCGAAGGACAAGCCGCTGGTCGCCGTCCGCTGCACGGCCGCCACTACGTCGGGATCGGCGTGGCCGAGGATCAGCGGTCCCCAGGAGCCGACGTAGTCGATGTAGCGCTTGCCGTCGGCATCCCAGACGTATGGCCCTTCGCCGCGCGTGAAGAAGCGCGGCGTGCCGCCAACGGAACGGAAGGCGCGCACGGGTGAATTGACGCCACCGGGAATGGTTTTCTGGGCGCGGGCGAAGAGTTCTTCATTGCGAGTCATGACAGCCTCTATTTCTGGTCGAACAGTTTCTGGAATTCCCCCGCCCGGCGCCGGATGTCCATGGCGTTGAACAGGTCGCTGACCACGGCGACCATGTCGGCACCGGCGGCGATGACCTGCTGGGCATTGCGGATGGTGATGCCGCCGATAGCCGCTACCGGCAGGTCGAAACGACGGTGCGCCTCGGTCAGCAATTCGTGCCCGGACAATATCGCCGCCGGCTTGGTGGCGGACGGGAACATGCTGCCGATGCCAACGTAATCGGCGCCGGCCTTGGCGGCGGCCTCGACGCGGGCCAGGTCGTTGTAGCAGGACACGCCGAGCAGCCGCTTCGGTCCAAGTGCCTCGCGCGCGGTCGCGAGATCGTGACCTGGCAGGTCGTCGCGGCCTACATGGGCTCCGTCGGCACCAATCTCGATGGCCAGCCAGACGTCGTCATTGACGATCAGCTTCGCCCCATAGGCGTGGCAGACGCGCAGCAATTCCGCCGCCTGGGCTCGCCGCAAAGGTGCTGGCGCCAACTTGTTGCGATACTGGACCAGACGGACGCCGCCTTCCAGCGCCGCCTCGACCAACGCCGACAGGCGTGGCAGCAGGCGGTCGTCGGGCGTTACCGCGTAGAGGCCACGCAACACCACGCAAGAGTCAGTCGTCACCGACCGCCTCCTCCTGCCGCGCCCAGAAGAAGCGGTCGGGAATGTACTGCCCCATGCCGGGACGAAAGCCCGCCGCCAGCGCCTGCCAGGTGTAGTCCTGGGCATCCCTGACGGCTTCCTCGATCTCGAGACCATTGGCCAGGTTGGCGGCGATGGCCGAAGCCAGCGTGCAGCCGGAACCATGGTAGCTGCCCGGCAGCCGTTCCCACGAGTCCTCGCGTACCCGACCACGTTGGCCGTAGAGCGAATTGACAACCTGCGGCGTGTTTTCATGCGTGCCGGTGATCAGGACATACTCGGCGCCGGCAGCGACCAGTCGTTTGGCGCACTCCGACAGGGAAGGCTCGTCGCCCTCGGCGTCCTCGTCCAGCACCAGTCGCCGGGCTTCCATGCTGTTGGGCGTCAATATGGTCGTCCTCGGCAACAGCAGGCCGACCATGGCATCGACCATTTCCTCGTCCGCCAGCTGGTCGCCGCGCCCCGAAGCCAGTACCGGGTCAAAAACCAGTGGTATGTCGGGATAGTCGTTGACGATCTCGGCGATGACAGCGATGGCCTCGACGCTGCCCAGCATGCCGAACTTGAAGGCGGCCACCGGAATGTCCTCCAGCAGCGCCCGAGCCTGGTCGGCGATCCAGCCGGCATCGATGGCCAGCACGCCCTCGACGCCCGTGGTGTCCTGCACCGTCAGCGCCGTCACCACCGACAACGGGTGGCAACCCATGCTGGCCAGCGTCAGGAGGTCGGCCTGCATGCCCGCGCCGCCCGTCGGATCGGACGCCGCAAAAGTCAGCACGATCGGCGGCAGGAGTTCAGTTTCGACGGCCATGGTTTGGATTGACGGGCCTTCTGAGGCATTACACGGGACTTATCGCCGGATTCTAACCGAAACGTGTTTGTGATCAGAGGCATGCTTCGTCATCTCGATTCTTTCTCAAAATGCAGCCGCAACCCATTGCCGAATCAGCATTTCAGCTATAGTATTACTTTGGTCGGGGTGGCCAGGCCGTTCGAGTTTCGGTTTGCCCCTGGGGAGGAGAGACACCGCGTGGGCGATATTGCCAATCCGAACGGCGTCAAGGTGATGGTTATCGATGACTCGAACACCATCCGCAAGAGCGCCGAAATTTTCCTGGTACAGGCAGGCTATCAGGTCGTGCTGGCAGAGGACGGGTTCGATGCATTGGCAAAAATCACCGACCATCATCCCGATGTGATCTTCTGCGACATTCTGATGCCGCGTCTCGACGGCTATCAGACTTGCGCCCTGATCAAGAAGAATCAGCGCCTGTCCGGCACGCCCGTCATCATGCTGTCCTCGAAGGACGGCCTGTTCGACCGCGCCCGCGGCCGCATGGTCGGCTCCGACGAATACCTGACCAAGCCCTTCACGAAAGATAGTCTCTTGAAGACGGTCGCGGCCCACATGGCCCGCCGCCATCCGTCATGAGGAAATTGCCATGCCCGTGAAAAAAATCCTCGTCGTCGATGATTCGCCCACCGAACGCCATGTACTGACCGAGATGCTGCTCAAGGCCGGCTACACGGTCATCATCGCCGAAAGCGGCGAGCAGGCGGTCGAAGTAGCCAAGCGGGAAGTTCCCGATCTGATCCTGATGGATGTCGTCATGCCCGGCATGAACGGCTACCAGGCAACGCGCACCATCACCCGCGATGAAGTTACCCGCCACATTCCGGTAATCATGTGCACCAGCAAGGGCCTGGAAACAGACAAGATCTGGGGCATGCGCCAGGGCGCCAATGACTACCTGGTCAAGCCGATCGACAGCCACGCCCTGCTGGCCAAGATCGCCGCTTTCGGGTAAGCCGCCAACATGGCCAGGCGCATCAGTCTGCGGGAATTCCAGGAAAGCCTGGCCCAGCGGCTTACGTCCGCCCAGCGTGGCGAGACCCGACGCGCACTGCTTGGCGTTGCGTCCGGCGGCGACCTCTGGCTGCTCGATCTGTCCGATTCAGGCGAAGTGGTGCCGCTGCCGCCGCTCACCACCGTGCCGCTGACCAAATCCTGGTTCGCCGGCATCGCCAACGTGCGGGGAACGCTTTACAGCGTGGTCGATTTCTCCGCCTTCCGCGGCGGCGAACCGACCCGCCGCAATGCCAATGCCCGCCTGCTGCTGGTTGGCGCCCGTCACGGCATCAACAGCGCCCTGCTCGTCGATGGCACCCTGGGGTTGAAAAGCGTCAACGACCTCGAACCGGCTCCCGGCCAAACCGATGGTCCGGCCTGGGCCGGAGACAGCTGCCAGGACGCCCAGGGACGCAAATGGAGGCAGTTGAACCTGCGGGAACTTTTCGCCGACGCGACCTTTCTCGACGTCGGATCATGAACGTGTCGCCAAGCTAGTTGGGAGAACCTCATGGCATTCAAGCTGCCTTTCAAACTTCCCGCATTCGGTAAGCAGTCGAGCTCGGGAAATCCAGCCTTCAGTACGGTTCTCGACCTGCCGGCAAGCGCCACCCGGCCGGTCTCGAAGGCCGGCAAGGCGGGGCTGCCGATTATCGGCGACAAGCCATTGGCCCAGCAACTGCGTACGCTGGGTCTGGCGTTCGGCGCTGCTCTGGCGATCGCCGCCCTCGCCGTACTGCTCGAAGTCCAGAAGGAGCGGAACGGCGACACCCTGACCGCGGCCTCGGGGCACGCCCGCACGCTGTCGCAGCAGATCGCCAAAGCCGTGCCCCTGGCGCTGCAAGGCAATGCCGGCGCTTTCAAGGAACTACGCACAGCGAAGGATCGGCTCACCACCTATATCGCCGCCCTCGCCAATGGCGGCGAAGTGGAAGGGCTTGCCATTCCGGCGACGCCGGATGCACACCGGTCAGTACTCGACGCCACCGTCCTCATCTGGGACAAGACAGCCAAGAACGCGGCCGATGTGCTGGAGCAGGAAGCCAACCTGACCACGCTGGGCAAGGCAGTCGCCCTGCTCAACGCCAGGAACACGACACTTCAGAGCCTCGCCGATGACGTGCTGACGAGCAAGCTGAGCGGTAACAACGCACGGGAAACCGGCGCTGCCACGCAACTGGTGATGTTGACCCAGCGCATTGCCAAGAACGCCAACACCCTGCTGGGGGTGGAAGGGGTACGCCCGGAAGTTGCCTTTCAACTAGACAAGGACGTCAACACCTTCCGCGATCATATTGCCGGCCTGAAGCAGGGCGCTGACGGTGGTGCCCGTTCGCGACTGGATGCGCTGGAAGCGGAATTCAAGACCCACCAGGATGCCTTGGCGAAAGTCCTCGGCAGCCTGCAGCGACTGGTTGCCGCCAAGCAGGCCGGTGGGCAATTGCTCAACGACAGCCCCGCATTGCTGAAATCGATGGAGGATCTCGCCGGCGCCTACACGACTGAGGCTGCCGGGTCGGCGTTTTACAAGATTGTCGCTCTCGTCGCCAGTCTGGCTGCGCTGGCAGCATTGCTGCTGATCGTCAAGGTGTTCAACAAGGATGCCGAGGAGCGGCGCCAATTTTCCGAGAAGCAGCGGCGCGAGGCCGAAGCGGCGAAGGACGCCACCCAGGAAGCCATTCTGAGGCTTATGAACGAAATGGGCGACCTTGCCGACGGCGACCTGACGGTGCGGGCAACGGTGACCGAGGACATCACCGGTGCCATCGCCGACTCGGTGAACTACACCATCGAGGAGCTCTCGGTGCTGGTCAAGCGCATCAACGACGCCGCCGGCCGGCTGACCGCCGCCTCCGCAGGGGCGCAGAAGATTTCCAGCGAACTGCTCGGCGCCACCCGGCGGCAATCGGGAGAGATCGTCGGTGCCGGCGGCCAGGTGCGGGACATGGCCCACAACATGGAAGAGGTTTCGCGGCGCGCCACCGAATCGGCCCTGGTCGCCCGCCATTCGCTGGAAGCCGCCCAGAAAGGCGCCAAGGCAGTGGAGAACTCCATCACCGGCATGAACGACATCCGCCAGCAGATCCAGGAGACCTCGAAACGGATCAAGCGCCTGGGCGAATCGTCCCAGGAGATTGGCGAGATCGTCGAACTGATCTCGGACATTACCGAACAAACCAACGTCCTGGCGCTGAACGCCGCCATCCAGGCGGCCTCCGCCGGCGAAGCGGGACGCGGCTTTTCGGTGGTGGCGGAAGAAGTGCAGCGGCTGGCCGAACGTTCCGGCGAGGCGACGAAGCAGATCGCGGCCATCGTCAAGACCATTCAGGCGGACACCCACGATGCCGTCTCCGCCATGGAGAACTCGACCCGGGGCGTGGTCGAAGGCGCCAAGCTGTCCGACGCAGCCGGCCAGGCGCTGACCGAGATTTCTGACGTTTCCACCAGCCTGGCCGGCCTGATCGAACGCATCTCCACCGATACCCAGTCGCAGGCCTCGATTGCGACGACAGTGGCGACCTCGATGCAGGACATTCTGAAGATCACCGAACGCACCACGACCGGTACCCAGCAGACGGCCGAGTCAATCGGCGAACTGGCCGACCTCGCCGTGGAACTGAAGGGTTCGGTCGCCGGTTTCAAGGTCTAAGCGATCTCGATGAACAACGCCGCCGAACTCGACCTCGGCCCCCTCACCTGGGTCAAGGGCGAAATCGACCTCGCTCTCGAGCGTACCGTCGAGGCCCTCGACCGCCACGGCGTCGAGGGTGCCGAGTCAACGCATCTGAAGGCAGCGCGCACTCATCTGCATCAGGCTCATGGCGCTTTGTCCATCGTCGGCCTCGATGGCGTGACGCGGTTTTCCGAAGCACTGGAACAATTGCTGGAAGCCGTCGACGACGGCCGCGTGGCCTATGGACCGGATCTGGCCGATACCGTCCGGCGGGGCATTGCCGCCATCCGCCACTACCTGGAAGACCTGATCGGCGGCCAGCCCAATCAGCCGTTGAGGCTGCTGCCGACCTACCGGGCGGTAATGGCCGCGCTCGGCCAGCAAGCGGCATCGCCGGCCGATCTGTTTTTCCCCGATTTGTCGCTGCGGCCACCGCGCCGCGAGCGGGAGCCGGCAACACTGGGGCCGGCTGAATTCGCGGCCCGCATCAAGGCGGCCCGTCTCGGCTTCCAGCGCGGCCTGCTGAAGTGGCTGAAAAGCGACCCGCGCGGCATCATCGAAATGCGCGGCTCGGTAGCGATCATCGAAATGGCCCAGACCCAGCCCGCCGCCCGCGCCTTCTGGTGGACAGCGCTGGCCTTCCTCGACGCCATTGCCGCCGGCGCCCTGCAGCTCGATACGGGCGCACGCCAACTGTGCGCCCGTATCGACACCCAGATCAAGAAGCTCCTCGAGGGCTCGCGCACCGTTGCCGAACGGCTGATGCGCGACACGTTGTACTACGTTGCCATTGCCGGTCCCGCCGGCGATCACGCTGCCTGCGTGCGGGCCGCCTACCGGCTGTCCGACCTCATTCCGCAGCCGGCCGCCGTTGCCGACATCGAGCCGCTGCGGCCGCTCCTGCGTGCCTGCCGCGATCAGCTGGCGCTGGCCATGGACGACTGGAGTCGCTTCTGCGCCGGCACGGCCGCCGCGCTGCCGCAGTTTCACGATCGTGTGCGCCAGCTGGCTACGCGGGTAGGCGAACTGCAGCACGCGGAGCTCACGCATCTGGCGGCCATTATCCTCGCCACCACCGGCGATTTGCGCAAGGCACCGCTCAGCCACAACGAAGCGCTCGGTCTGGAAATGGCCACGGCGCTGCTCCTGATGGACAACGCCATCGACGGCTTCCAGCATCTGGGGCATGAATTCGCCAGCCAGGTGGCCACCGTCGGCAATCGACTCGACGCCATCTTGCACGGCGAGCCGTTGGCCGCGATGGAAATTCCGCACCTGGACAAGATGTCGCGTCAGGCACAGGAAAAGCTGCTGCTCGGTCAGGTGGCAAAGGAAATCCTCGCCAACCTCGGCATCATCGAGCAGTCGCTCGACGCCTTCTTCCGCGATCCGAACAAGGCGGCAGAACTGGCCGGTCTCGCCAAGCCGATCAAACAGATCGAGGGTGCGTTGACGGTGCTCGGCCAGAATCGGGCTGTCGCCGTCCTGCAGGAGTGCGAGCAAGTCATCGCCGGCTTCAGCGGCGGCGAAAGTCAGGCGCGGCGACACGCCGATTTCGAGGAGGTCGCCAGCAAGCTGTCGGCTCTCGGTTTCTTCGTCGAACAACTGCGACACGGCCCGGCCGATATCGACAGCTTCCTGCGCCCGGCCGAGCCAGCTGGTGGCGCAGAAGCACCTGAGCCGACGGCCGAGGCCGAACTCCAGGAAGCCAAACGGCTGACGCAGACGCTGATCAACGCGCTGCGCGAGCAACCCGGCGACGCCGCACTACGCGGCGAGATCGTGCAGAGCCTAGAGGTGGTGCGCGACGGCGCCGAACTGGTCGATGACACGGCCCTTGCCGAACAAGCCAGCGCCGCCATCGTCGCCATCGAGAACGAACAGCCGCCGGTCGAGATCGAGGAGGCCGTCGCCCAGATCGCCCCGGCTGAAACGGTAGCCGAGCCATCAGCCGAGGCGGTCCGCCTGGCCGACGCCAGCAGCGAGGAGATCGACGCCGAACTCCTCGGCATTTTCATCGAAGAAGCACACGAAGTTCTCGGCACGATCGCTGGCCAACTGCCGCCACTGACGGATCAGCCGCATGACCACGAGGCCCTGACCACAATCCGCCGCAGCTTCCATACGCTGAAGGGCAGCGGCCGCATGGTAGGCCTGGCCGAGCTCGGCGAAGCGGCATGGATGGTGGAGCAGGTCCTCAACCGCTGGCTGCAACTGGAACGGGAAGCGACGCCGCCACTCCTGGCAATGTTGACACAGGCACACCGCCTGTTTGCCGACTGGGTGGCGCAACTTGAAGCCGGCGGCAGCCTGCACCATGACGCATCCGGCCTGGCAAGCACCTGCGAGCAACTGAAGGGCGAACCGGTCACACCGATTGTAGCTGCTCCCCCGGTCGCCCCCGTCGAACCAACCGTGCCGCCGCCCTCACCCGAGCCCCCACGCCCCCCCGAGCCGGAACTGCCGCCTGAGCAACGAGCCGCGCCCGTGCTGCGCCTCGTGCCATCAGCCCCCCCGGCGCCGGCGGGCATACGTGTCGGTCATCTCATCCTGTCGCCGACCCTCTACGATCTTTATGTCACCGAGGCCCGCGAACACATCGCAACGCTCCAGCGGGAACTGGGTATTTCCGGTCCGCCGCGTCGATCGCTGATAAGGGCTGCCCATACGCTGGCCGGCATATCGGCCACCACCGGCATCGGCTCGGTCAACCATCTGGCCCACGCGCTCGAAAAGGCACTCAATCGCCTCGACACGGCCACCGTTGGCCCCACCGAAAGCCAGCATCTGCTGCTCGCCCGTGCCACCGGTGCCCTGGAGGGCATGCTCGGCGCGATCGCGGAACGACGCCTGCCCCAGACGGAGGAGGCTCTGGCGGACGAACTCGACGCTCTTGTCGCCCAGCCTGCCGCCGAGCCGCCCGCCATGGCGGAAGCACCGGTGATCATACCGGTGATCGAAATGCCGCCGTCCACGGAAAGTGCGTTCCCGCTGGCAGCGGCGGCCGAAGCCGAACGGCGCCAGTTGCGCATGGCCGACGAACTGGACCCGCAACTGCTGCCGATTTTCCTCGAGGAAAGCATCGACCTGACGCGCGAAATCGGTGCCGGCCTGCGCAGCTGGCGGAGCGAGCCTGGCAACGGGAAAGTAGCCGAGCAACTGAAACGCCTGCTGCACACATTCAAGGGCAGCGCCCGCATGGCAGGAGCGATGGGCATCGGCCAGCTGATGCACGGCATGGAAACCCGCATCGAGCAGGCAGTCGCGATCAACGCGGTTACTCCGGCGTTCCTGGATTCCCTCGACGCCTCCTTCGACCGCGTATCGATGCTGATGGAAAGGCTCCAGTCTGGCGAGCAGGTACTGGCAGCCGAACCGGAAATCCCTGCCGAGACGACACCGGTGTCGGTGCCGGCGCCGCCGACGATACCGGTGGCCGCAGTCGCCCCATCGCCCGCCATCCATGCCGAAGCCCACGTCGAGGCAGCCGATGCCGAGAGCGCCGCCCGCGCCATGCTGCGGGTTCGCGCCGACATGGTCGACAAGCTGGTCAACGAGGCCGGCGAAATTGCCATCGCCCGCGGCCGCATCGAGGGCGAGATGCGCGCGCTCAAGGGTTCGCTACTGGACCTGACCGAGAACGTCATCCGCCTGCGCAACCAGTTGCGCGAGATTGAAATTCAGGCCGAATCACAGATGCAGTCGAGTCAGGCGCTGGCTGCCGAGAAGGACGTCCAGTTCGACCCACTCGAGTTCGACCGCTTCACCCGCTTCCAGGAGCTGACGCGGATGATGGCCGAAGGCGTGAACGACGTTGCCACGTCGCAACATGCGCTGCTGCAAAATCTCGATCATGCCGATGCCGCGCTAGCGGCTCAGGCACGGCTGAACCGGGAACACTCTCAGGCGTTGATGAGCGTGCGCATGGTGCCGTTCAATACATTGGCCGACCGTCTCTACCGGATCGTCCGCCAGACCGCCAAGGAACTGAGCAAGCGCGCCAACCTGGACATTCGTGGTGGTCAGACCGAGCTGGACCGCTCGGTGCTCGAGAAGATGACCGGGCCGCTGGAGCACCTGCTGCGCAATGCCATCGCCCACGGCCTGGAAACGCCGGAGGATCGCAAGGCCGCCGGCAAGGCCGAGATCGGCGAAATCACGCTGCGCATCGCCCAGGAAGGCAATGAAGTCGTCATCGACCTGGGCGACGACGGGGCCGGTATCGACCTCGACCGCATTCGTGCCAAGGGCATCGAATCAGGTCTGCTCAAGGCAGATGAAGCCACCACGGCGGAACAACTGACCGAATTGATCTTCCGGCCCGGCTTTTCCACTGCCGAGCAACTAACCGCCGTATCCGGTCGCGGCGTCGGCATGGACGTCGTCAAGAATGAAGTCGCCAGCCTCGGTGGCCGCGTCAGCGTCGATTCCACGCCGGCCACGGGCACCCGTTTCCACATCTATCTGCCACTCACCCTGGCTGTTACCCAGGCGGTGCTGGTGCGGGCTGGCAGCCGCCGCTACGCAATTCCGTCCTCGATGGTTGCGCAGGTCAGCGAGCTCAAGCCGGAAGCGATCGCCGCCATACGTGCCGACGCAGCCGCCACCTGGCTTGGCGACCGCTATGTCTGGCATTACCTGCCGCGCCTGCTCGGTGACACCGACGCCCAACCGGAGCCGACGCGCCGCCACTGGCTGATGCTGTTGCGGGCCGGTAACCAGCATGTCGCGGTCGAAGTCGACAATCTGCTCGGCAACCAGGAACTGGTGGTCAAGAACATCGGCCCGCAACTGGCCCGCGTCGTCGGCATTGCCGGCGCCACCGTGCTCGGCGACGGCGAGATCGTGCTCATTCTCAACCCCGTCGCCCTCGCCGGCCGTCAGGCCCAAACGTCGGCGACTGCGGCCATGCCATCCGTACCGGTCGTCGGCGAAGCCGCCGCCGCGCCGGTGGCGGCCACCGTGATGGTGGTCGACGACTCCCTCACCGTGCGCAAGATCACGGGCCGTCTGCTCGCCCGTGAGGGCTACCACGTGATCACGGCCAAGGACGGTGTCGATGCCCTCGAACAACTGCTCGATGTCGTACCCGATGTCATGCTGGTGGACATCGAAATGCCGCGCATGGACGGCTTCGACCTCACTCGCAACGTCCGCGTCGATCCGCGTCTGCAGCACGTGCCGATCATAATGATCACCTCGCGCATCGCCGACAAGCACCGCAATTACGCGAAGGAAATCGGCGTCGACCACTATCTGGGCAAACCCTACGACGAGGACGAACTGCTGAAGCTGATCGCGGGCTACGCCAGAAAACCCGCCTGATCCGGTCGACGATGAAACCGCTCGCCCCTCTAAACCCGGCGGCGCTCTACACCGCATGCGATCCAGCGGTCCTCGATTTTGCCAGCACCGAGGCACTGCCCGACCTCGATGCCGGCCGGATTCATCCACGTGCCGTCGAGGCCCTGCATCTCGGACTCGACATCAAGCAAGCCGGCTACAACCTGTTCGTGCTCGGCGAAAGCGGCAGCGGCCGTCACGCCATCATCGACCAGCTGCTCGATGCCGAGCGCAAGAGTGGCGGCCCGCCGGCCGACTGGTGCTACGTGCACAATTTCATCGCGTCGTCACATTCGCATCTGTTGCGGCTGCCGGCCGGCCGTGGCGCCAAGCTGCGCGACGACATGCAGCGCTTCGTCGGCGAGTTGGCACCGGCGATCGCCGCCGCCTTCGAAAGCGGCGACTACCGGGGCCGCATCGAATCCCTCCAGGAAGAAGAGAAGCAGCGCGAGGAAAGCGCACTACGCGGCCTCGGCCGCGAAGCGGCGCAGGCCGGTGTTGCTCTGCTGCGCACGCCCGAGGGCTTCACCTTCTCGCCGATGAAGAACGAGGAGGAAACGCTTTCGCACGAGGAGTTCGAGCAGTTGCCGGAAGCTCGGCAACAGGAGCTCCGCAAGGCCATCGATGCCTACCACGAACAATTGCACAAGTTGATGAACGAGTTTCCGCACTGGCGGCGGGACTTGCAGAACCGGATCAAGGACGCCAGCCGGGAAGCGCTGCGGCTGGCGGTCGGCCATCTTGTCGAGGAGCTTCGGCCCGACTATGCCGATCTGCCTGGGGTCGGGGAGCACCTTGATGCGGTGTTGCAGGACATCGTCGAGAGCGGCGAATCGCTGCGGGAATCCACCAAGAGTGAAGAGGACACGGAAACCACCTTCCTCACCGGCAGCATCTCCATCCAGCGCTACCTGGTCAATCTGCTGGTCGAGAACGCCGCCGATGGCGGTCGGCCGGTGGTGTACGAAGATCATCCGACGCTGCAGAACCTGGTCGGGCGCATCGAGCACATCGTGCACATGGGCACGCTGATCAGCAATTTCATGCTGATCAAGGCGGGCGCCCTGCACCGCGCCAACGGTGGCTTCCTGGTGCTCGATGCCATGAAGGTGCTGAGCCAGCCCTATGCCTGGGAAGGACTCAAGCGCGCACTCAAGTCGGGCGAGATCCGCATCGAATCGCTGTCGGAGCTGATCGGTCTGAGCAGCACCCTGCAACTGGAACCGGAGCCGGTGCCGCTCGACGTCAAGGTGGTACTGATCGGCGAGCGGCTGACCTACTACCTGCTGGCTGACCTCGACCCGGAATTTCCGGCGCTGTTCAAGGTCGACGCCGACATGGAAAGCGAAGTCGAGCGCAGCGCCGAGAACACCGGTTACTACGCCCGCCTGATCGCCACCCTGGCGCGCCGCAAGGGGCTGCGGCATTTCTCCCCGGCCGCCGTGGCGCGCATCATCGAACACGCCGCCCGGCTGGCCAGCAACGCCCAGCGGCTGACCACGCAGACCCGGCCGCTCGATGACCTGATGCGCGAGGCGGACTACTTCGCCGGCCAGACCGCCGCGACCCAGATCGAGCGCACGCATGTCGAGGCGGCGCTCGATGCCCAGCGCCGCCGTCATGAACGCATCCGCCAGCGCTACCAGGAGGAAATCCTGCGCGGGCAGTGGCTGGTCACCACAGAGGGAACGCATCTCGGCCAGATCAATGGCCTGGCCGTGGTACCGCTCGGCGAGAGCAGTTTCGCCCATCCAGTGCGCATCACCGCCACCGTGCGCATGGGCGAGGGCGAAGTGATAGACATCGAACGCGAGGTCGAACTCGGCGGCCCGATTCATTCCAAGGGCGTGCTGATCCTGTCCTCCTTCCTGGCCGCACGCTTCGGCTGGAGCATGCCGCTTTCACTCCGAGCCAGCCTGGTGTTCGAGCAGTCCTACAGCGGCGTCGAGGGCGACAGCGCTTCGCTGGCCGAACTGGCGGCCCTGCTCTCGGCGCTGTCCGGCATCCCGATCCGACAGTCGCTGGCCGTCACCGGCTCGGTCAACCAGTTCGGCGTCGTGCAGACGGTGGGCGGCATCAACGAAAAGATCGAGGGTTTCTTCGACATCTGCGCCGCCCGCGGCCTTTCCGGCGAGCAGGGCGTGCTGATTCCCGACGCCAACGTCTGCCACCTGATGCTGCGCCAGGACGTAGTCGAGGCGGCGCGACAAGGCCGTTTTCATATCTGGGCCGTCAGCAACATCGACGAGGCCATGGAGCTGCTGACCGGGATGACGGCCGGGGAACCCGACGACAAGGGGGAGATTCCCGAGGGCACGATCAATTTCCAGATTGCAGTCCAGCTGGCCGAACTGGCGCAGATGCGGCAGAACTACGCCGGCCCCAAGCAGCGGACGAAGCGACGCAAGAAGGTCGTAAAACGGCCCAAGCCAGGGAAGCCGCCACTGCCTTCGGGCAACTCCGGACATGGCGGCAAGGCATAGGCCAATCGCGGGCCGAGCGATTACAATGTATTCATGGCCCTGGACAATGTCAGCCTCACTCACCACTTCCTGATTGCCATGCCGGCCATGGCCGATCCGAATTTTTCCCGCACGCTGACCTACATCTGCGAACACAACGCCGAAGGTGCGTTGGGCGTCATTGTCAATCGACCCATGGACATGAGCCTGGCAACGCTGTTCGAGCGAGTCAATATCCCGCTGGAAGCAAACGAGTCGGCCGCCGGCTTTGCCGAAATGCCCGTCTATTTCGGCGGGCCGGTCCAAACCGACCGGGGCTTCGTCCTGCACCGACCCTCCGGCGACTGGCAATCAACCCTCAAGGTCAGCGACGACATCGGGCTCACCAGTTCGCGGGACATCCTGCAAACCATGAGCGAGACCGGCGAACCACATGACGTCCTGATCACCCTCGGCTATTCGGGCTGGTCGGCCGGCCAGCTGGAGTGGGAGCTATCACAGAACGCCTGGCTTACCGTCGCGGCGACGCCGCAGATCATTTTCGGCCTGCCGCCGGAAGAGCGCCTGCCGGCCGCGATGCAGCTGCTCGGCATCGACTTCGCCAACCTGTCCGAAGTCGCGGGACATGCATGAGGGCACGATCCTCGCCTTCGATTTCGGCACCCGACGCATCGGCGTCGCCGTCGGCGAAATGATGCTGGGCATTGCCAGACCCCTGACCACCATCTCGGCGGAAGCCAACGACGCCCGCTTCGCCGCCATCGGCAAGCTGATCGAGGAGTGGCGGCCAAATAGGCTGATCGTTGGCCTGCCACTATCGCTGGATGGCGAAGCCAGCGAAATGACCGATCGCTGCCGCCGTTTCGCCCGCCAGCTCGAGGGCCGTTATCGCCTGCCAGTGGTGCTGGTCGACGAACGGCTGACTTCGACCGCCGCTGAAGAGCGTCTACGCGAGCGGGGTCTCGACTGGCGGCAGCGCAAGGCGACGCTCGATGCCGAGGCGGCCGCCACCCTGCTGCAAAGCTATTTCGATGAGCGCCAACATGAAGACACCCAAGCCAGCCGCTGAGCTGCTCGATCGCCTGGCCGAAGCCATGCGCCCGCACGTGACGTCCGACACCGTGCTGGTCGGCATTCACACCGGCGGCGTCTGGATCGCCGAATGGCTGCACCGGGCGCTGGCCCTGAAAGCGCCGATGGGCAGCATCGACGTTTCCTACCACCGCGACGACCATCACCTTGGCGGCGGCCGCAGCGGTGGCCGCGCTTCGCAACTACCCTTCGACGTCGAGGGTGCTCACGTGGTCATCGTCGACGATGTGCTGGCCACCGGCCGCACCATTCGTGCCGCCATGAACGAACTGTTCGACTACGGCCGGCCGGCGCGTATCGACCTCGCCGTATTGATTGATCGCGGCAACCGCGAACTGCCGATCGCCGCCCGCTGGTCTGCCCAGACAGTCAACCTGCCGGCCAGTCAGACGCTGGAACTGACGCGCCGCGACAGCGGCGAACTTGCCTTCAGGGTGACCGAGAAATGAAGGCCAGGAATCCGCAACTCAACACCAACGGCGAACTGATCCACCTGATCACGCTCGAAGGGCTGCCGCGGGAAATCCTCACCAGCATCCTCGACCGCGCCGCGCCCTTCACCGAGATCGCCGAGCGCGAGGTGAAGAAGGTGCCGCTGCTGCGCGGTAAGAGCGTCTTCAATCTCTTTTTCGAGAACTCGACGCGTACCCGCACCACCTTCGAGATCGCCGCCAAGCGCCTGTCCGCCGACGTCATCAACCTCAACATCAACACCTCCAGCACCGCCAAGGGCGAGACTCTGCTCGACACGGTGGACAATCTGGCCGCCATGCAGGCGGACATGTTCGTCG
>DASRXN010000010.1:0-3477 GCA_035654135.1 Rhodocyclaceae bacterium
GCGAGGGTTGTGGGCGGCATAGAGCCAGGTGGTGCGGCCGCCCCGGCAGAAGCCGGTGATCGCCAGCCGGTCGGGGTCGCCGCCGTTCTTTGCCGCCCACGCCGCGCATGCATCGAGATCTGCCATGTGCTCGGTGTCGGAAGCCGCCGCGACGGGGCCATCGAGGATTTCGCGAATATTGCTCATCTTCGAGACATCGCCGTGGCGGGCGTACATCTCGGCGGCGATGGCCAGATAGCCGACCTTGGCCAGGCGCCGGCAGACATCCTTGATGTATTCGTGGACACCGAATATTTCGTGGACGACCAGTACGGTCGCCAGTTTGGTGCCGCCGGCCGGCATGGCGCGGTAGGCCGCCAGCGGCCCGTCGGCGGTGGGTACCTGAATTTCGCCGGCGGTGAGGCCCTTGCTGTCGGTCTTGATGGCCGTCTGGGCCATGATCGGCTGGGTCGCCAGCGCGAAGCCGGCGCCGAGCGAGGTGACGATGAAGCCGCGGCGGGAAACGCGCAGCGCGGGAACGAGACTGTCGAATTCCTGTTGGCTCATGGCATGGCTCCTCACAAAAGCACGATGTCGTATTGTTCCTGCGTGTAACCGGCTTCGGCGTGCAGCGAAACCGGCTTGCCGATGAAGTCCGACAGCATGGCCATCGATTGCGATTCCTCGTCCAGGAACAGGTCGATGACTGCCGGTGCCGCCAGCAGGCGAAACTCGCGGGCGTTGAACTGGCGTGCTTCGCGCAGCAGTTCGCGCAGGATCTCGTAGGCGATGGTCTGGGCGGTCTTGACCTCGCCGCGGCCGCCGCAGGTCGGGCAGGGTTCGCAAAGTACGTGGGCGAGCGACTCGCGGGTGCGCTTGCGCGTCATCTCCACCAGGCCGAGGGCCGTGAAGCCGTTGACTGTAATGCGCGTGTGGTCGCGTGCCAGCGCCTTGTCGAACTCGGCGAGGACCGCGTTGCGGTGGTCGGGCGATTCCATGTCGATGAAGTCGACGATGATGATGCCGCCGAGATTGCGCAGCCGCAGTTGGCGGGCAATGGTTTGTGCCGCTTCCAGGTTGGTCTTGAAGATGGTGTCGTCGAAATTGCGCAGGCCGACGAAGCCGCCGGTATTGACGTCGATGGTGGTCATCGCCTCGGTCTGGTCGATGATCAGGTAGCCGCCGGACTTGAGGTCCACCCGCCGCGCCAGTGCCCGCTGGATCTCTTCTTCGACGCCATGCAGGTCGAACAGCGGCCGTTCGCCGTTGTAGTGCGAGAGCAGGGGCGCCAGCTGCGGCATGAACTCATGAGCGAAGGTGGACAACTTCTGGAAGTTTTCCCGCGAGTCGACCACGATGCGACTGGTTTCGAGGCTGACCAGATCCCGCAGCACTCGCTGGGCGAGAGTGAGATCGTGATGCAGCATGATCGGTGCCATGGCGCCCACACTGCGATTGCGGATTTCCGACCAGAGCCGCCGCAGGTAGGTGATATCGGTCGCCAGTTCGGCCTCGGTGGCGTTTTCAGCCATGGTGCGGGCGATGAAGCCCCCCGCCTCGTCGGCGGGCAGCAGCCCCTGGATACGGCTGCGCAGGTTTTCGCGGGCGGTTTCATCCTCGATGCGCTGGGAGATGCCGATGTGCTTTTCCTGCGGTAGATACACGAGCAGGCGACCTGCCAGGGAGACCTGCGTGGACAGGCGGGCGCCCTTGGTGCCGATGGGATCCTTGAGCACCTGGACCGTCAACTGCTGGCCTTCGCTGAGTATCCGCTCAATGGGGCGCGGCGCTTCAGAGCCGTTGCCGGACTTTTCGCTCCAGATATCGGCGACATGGAGAAAGGCCGTGCGTTCGAGGCCAATTTCGACAAAGGCCGACTGCATGCCAGGCAGCACGCGCACCACCCGCCCCAGGTAAACGTTGCCGACGATGCCGCGGCCGTTGGTGCGCTCGATGTGCAGTTCCTGGACGATACCCTGTAGCAACAGGGCGACGCGGGTTTCCTGCGGCGTGAAGTTGATCAGGAACTCTTCGCTCACAGTGGTGCTACTTGCTCTCGGCGATTTGTACGTATAGCTTGGCCAGCAGCATTTTCACCCGCTCCGATGCGCGCACGTAGTCGCCGTGCTGGAGCATGCGCAGGGCGTCCTCCGTGCGGCCGAGTTGCGTGGTGGCCAGGACCTTGCCGGCGCAGGTATGAAAATGGGCGTGCTGGGTCTTCATGTCGTGGAAGGTGTCGATGCCGCCGAACTGCTCGCCGCCGGGACCGTAGATCCATTTGCCCAGCACGCATTCGTCGTCGCGGCAGACCACGTCCGCCTGGAGGACTTCGTTGCTGGTGCCCTGGATGTAGTTTTCCAGCCGCGTCTTCCATTTCATGTGGGCATCGATGGCGGTCATGAAGTTGAGGCCACCGACGACCGCCCCCTGACTTTCATCGCCGGCCGGCGGGGTGTCCTGTTGGCCGGCATCGCCCGCCGCCTGTTGCTTGAACCAATCAAAGATACCCACGTTGCGCCCTCCCGCAGCCTTGAGTCATATAGAGTAATTGAAATGCCTAAGCAGCAGTGCGGTCTCGCACAGGGGGAGACCGACGATGCCCGAATGGGAGCCGCGAATTTCCTCGACGAACATGGCAGCGCGGCCCTGGATGCCATAGGCGCCAGCTTTGTCCATGGGTTCGCCACTCCTGACGTAACGGAGGATTTCATCGTCATCCAGGACGCGGAAGCGGACCTCGCTGATCGACAGGACGTGCTCCGTCCGGTGTTCGTGGCACATGGCCACCGCCGTCAGCACTCGATGTGTCCGGCCCGACAGCCGCCTCAGGATGGCGACGGCGTCCGCTTCATTCCGTGGCTTGCCAATGATCTCGCCATCGACGTCGAGCGTGGTGTCGGCCGACAGCACCGGCCGGTGCGGCAAGCCGCGCGTTTTGTACAGTTGCACACCGTGGCTGGCTTTGGCGATAGCGACCCGGCATACGTAATCCTCCGGTGCTTCGTCTGGCAGGGGGTCTTCCAGAATCTCGCAGTCCTCTCGGCCGCCGGCGCGGAACAGCAGGGGCTCGAAATGAACGCCAATCTGGGCCAGCAGTTCGCGCCGCCGCGGGCTGCAGGAAGCAAGGTAGATACGGTTTAGAACAGTCATTCGCGGTGGTAGGGGTGGCCCTTGAGGAGGCTGGAAGCACGGTAAAGTGCTTCTGCCAGCATGACCCGGACCAGACCGTGGGGTAGTGTCAAACCGGACAGGCGAAAAGTTTCACCGGCTTCGGCTTTCAGCGACGCATCGAGTCCATCCGGCCCCCCGATCAGGAAGGCGACATCGTCGCCTTCCTGTGCCCATGCCGCCAGTCTTGCCGCCAGCGCCTTGGTGGTGATTTCCTCGCCGTGTTCGTCGAGCGCCACCCGCCGGCAGCGTGCCGGCAGGGTGCCGCGCAGGCGGCCTGCCTCCGCCGCCATCATCGCCGGTACGTCCTTGCCGGAGGTTCTCGGTTCG
>DASRXN010000011.1:0-12463 GCA_035654135.1 Rhodocyclaceae bacterium
ATCTTGTCTATGTGGATGCGAAGAACCGCATCACCCGCCACAGCCGCAAGATCCCGGTCCAGGCGGCCGCCTGACCGTCACTGTCAGGTCCGCCGCCCGTATCTTTCCTAACGCGGCGGCGGCGCCCGGTCGATTCCTCGTAGTTGCGTTCCGGGGCCGAACCCTCTGCTCTTGAACCAGTTCGCGTTCATTTCCAGCGCATAGCGGGCAGGCTTCGCCGCGCAGTGGTTATCCTCGGTCTGCGGCTTCATCTCCTCGACGTTGAGGATGCGCCCCTCGCCATCGAGAAATGCGACCGAGAGCGGCAGCAGGGTGTTCTTCATCCACATACAGTGCCGGGCATCCGCGTCGAAGACGAACAGCATGCCACGATGCATTGGCATCGACTTGCGCATCATCAGGCCGCGCATGCGTGTTTCCTGGGTATTGACCACTTCGGCCTCGATGCGATGCATGCCGGCGGTGAGTTCCATGACCGGCAAGCCCTGAGCATGCAAGGTCAGCCATGGCGACACGCCGAGCATGAGAATGAATGCACGCAGCATCATAGGAAACGATCGAGGAGTTTGCGACTGCCGCGATCGAGTCCCTGGATGTCGCGGACCAGGAACTGGATGCCGTTGCTGTCAGCAATCAGCAGTGCCGAACGGCCGAGCCGCCGAATGTCTTCCTCGCCCTTGAGCACCAGTTGCGTGGCGCCACGATCGGTTTCGATCTGCCAGGTGCTGGGCGTGGCAAAGCTGGACACGCTGGCGATGCGTCTGATCTCGGGCATGAACTCACGGCTGGCCAGTTCGGCTTCGATCAACTGACGCATGTCATCGGGAACATCGGCCACGCGGTCGAACCAGGCCACCTCTCGGCCGTCGGTGTTGACCAGGGCGACGCCTTCCTCGGCGGCACTGATCGGGTAGGCGCGTACCGGCACGACGCCTGCGCACACCGTGCCATCGGCGCCGGTGACTACCAACCGCCCGAAGGCGTCGCGCGACAGGCGAAAATCAGACCTCGGCATGACTCTTCTCCATCGGCTTGATCTCGCCCTCGGCCATTTCGGTATCGACGTTGCGCGCCTGTGCCTGGTAGAGGCGGTAGTAGTGTCCTTCACGGGCCATCAGGTCGTCATGCGCGCCGACTTCGACGATCTTGCCGCGATCCATGACCACCAGTCGATCCGCCTTGCGCAGCGTTGACAGGCGGTGGGCAATGGCGATGGTGGTGCGGCCGCGTACCAGGTTGTCGAGCGCCTTCTGGATTTCCTTTTCGGTTTCGGTATCCACCGACGAGGTCGCCTCGTCGAGGATCAGGATCTTCGGATCGATCAGCAACGCTCGGGCAATGGAGATGCGCTGGCGCTCGCCGCCCGAGAGGCCCTGGCCGCGCTCGCCGACCAGCGAGTCGTAACCGTGCGGCAGGCGCAGGATGAACTCATGGGCATGCGCGGCGCGGGCGGCGGCGATGATCTCGGCGCGCGAGGCATCCGGCCGGCCGTAGGCAATGTTCTCGGCGATAGTGCCAAAGAACAGGAAGGGCTCCTGCAGCACCAGGCCGATGTGGCGGCGGTATTCGGCCACGGGCACGGAGCGGATATCGGCGCCGTCGATACGGATCGCGCCTTCGGTCACGTCGTAGAAGCGGCAGATCAGGTTCACCATGGTGCTCTTGCCCGAGCCGCTGTGCCCAACCAGGCCAATCATCTCGCCGGGCTCGATGCCGAGGCTGACGCCGCGGATCACGGCGCGGTTGCCATAGCGGAAACCGACATCGCGTAATTCTATGCGGCCCGTGACGTTGGACAAATGCACGGGATTGACCGGCTCAGGCACGCTGGAGACGTGATCGAGGATGTCGAAGATACGCTTGGCGCCGACGGCCGCCTTCTGCGTTACCGAAACGATGCGGCTCATCGAATCGAGCCGGGTGTAGAAGCGGCTGATGTAGGCGAGGAAGGCCATCAGTACGCCGACGGTGATCTGGTCGTGCGCCACCTGCCAGATGCCGAAGCCCCAGACCACCAGCAGCCCGATTTCCGTCAGCAGCGTCACGGTGGGCGAGAACAGCGACCAGGTCTTGTTCAGGCGGTCGTTGAGCGCCAGGTTGTGGGCATTGGCCTCGCGGAAGCGCCCGGCCTCGCGGCTCTCCTGCGCGAAGGCCTTGACGACGCGGATGCCGGGAATCACGTCGGCCAGCACGTTGGTGACCTCGGCCCAGACGCGGTCGACCTTCTCGAAGCCGGTGCGCAGCTTGTCGCGCACGACGTGGATCATCCACGCGATCAGCGGCAGCGGCAGCAGCGTCACCAGCGCCAGCCAGGGGTTGATCGACACCAGGATGACCGCCGTCATGCCGATCATCAGCACGTCGGTGGCGAAGTCGAGCAGGTGCAGGGACAGGAAGACGTTGATGCGATCCGTTTCCGAACCGATGCGCGCCATCAGGTCGCCGGTGCGCTTGCCGCCGAAGTATTCGAGCGAGAGGTTGAGCAGATGCTCGAAGGTAGCCGTGCGCAGATCGCGGCCGATGCGTTCCGACACCAGCGCCAGGATGTAGGTCTTGATCCAGCCCAGGCTCCAGGCCACCAGCGCGGCGCCGAGCAGGCCGCCGAGGTAGAGCGCGACCAGATGCACGTCGATCGGTTTGCCGTTCTGATACGGGATCAGGATGTCGTCCATCAGCGGCTTGGTGAGGTACGGCGGCACCAGGGTCGCCGCTGTGGCGGTGAGCATGAGCAGGAAAGCCGCCAGCAGGCGCCATTTGTACGGCCGTGCGAAACGCCACAGGCGCAGGAGCGTCCAGGTCGACGGCGGCGTGTGGATGACCTTGCTGCAAACCGGGCACTCTTCCTGGTTCGGCTCCAGCGGCGTATTGCAGGTGGGGCAGACGGCTTCTTCCGGCGGCGGCACGGGACGGCCGCTGCAATGGCTTTCCAGGCGCCGCTCGAACTCCGAAACGAGGCGCAGCGAATGCACGTTCTCGGCCAGCGTGTAACGCCAGCAGCCCAGTCGCGACGTGGCATCGCGCAGTTCCAGCGTCGCCACTCCGGCGTGATCGTGGCTTTGCAGGGTCAAATCCGGGCGATACGGCCATTCCTGCCAGCCGGCGCCAGCGGCCGCCTGCGCCAGGAGGCGCCTGTCGGTGACCAGGATCAGGCCCCGGGCGAAGGTGAGGTTGCTGTCGAGATCCGGCGTAAGCCAAGCGGCGACCTGCTCGCCCTCCTGCAGAAAGTCAGTCGTGACGGCACGCCACGCTTCCGGCAATGGAATCGGCTCCGCAGGCGAACGAGGCGTTGGCGATTGTGTCATGGGGCGGGAGTATATCCGGACCGGGGGAAGGGTCGGCCGCGGACTCACCAACACGGTTTTTCGCACCAAACCCGGGCGTCCGGTAAACTATTTCATTCACCTCACGTTTATCGGCGGTGAAGCGCGTTTCCGTACCGGGCGCCACAACAAGCGATAACTACATGTACAAGCTCGACATCATTCGCACCATTCCCTTGCGCGGACCGAATTTCTGGACCTACCGCCCGGCGCTTGAAGCCTGGGTGGACATTGGCGCCCTCGAGGACTTTCCGTCGAACACGCTGCCCGGCTTCGTCGATCGCCTCATCGCCTGGCTGCCGTCGCTGATCGAACACAAGTGCAGCATCGGCGAACGAGGCGGCTTTCTCCAGCGCCTGCGCGAAGGCACCTGGGCCGCCCATGTCCTGGAACACGTGACCCTCGAATTGCAGAATCTCGCGGGCCAGCGCACCGGGTTCGGCAAGGCGCGCAGCACGTCCACGCGGGGTCTGTACAAAGTGGTGGTGCGCTCCCGGCAGGAGGAGGTCACCCGCGCCTGCCTGGAAGCCGCCCGCCAGCTGATTCTGGCCGCGATCGAGGATCGGCCCTTCGACGTCGCCGGCACGATTGCCAACGTGCGGACGATCGCCGACACTCATTGCCTGGGTCCCAGCACTGCCTGCATCGTCGACGCCGCGACCGACCGCAATATCCCATCGATCCGGCTTACCGATGGCAACCTGGTGCAGCTCGGCTATGGTGCCCGCAGCCGGCGCATCTGGACTGCGGAAACGGACGCCACCTCCGCCATTGCCGAAGGCATCGCCAGCGACAAGGACCTGACCAAGCGCCTGCTCGCCGCCTGCGGCGTGCCGATTCCGGAAGGCCGCGAGGTCGACAGCGCCGAGGACGCCTGGGAGGCCGCCGAGGACGTCGGCCTGCCCGTGGTGGTCAAGCCCACGGACGCCAACCATGGCCGCGGCGTGTTCACCGATCTCAACACCCGTGCTGAAGTCGAGAAGGCCTATGAAGCTGCTGTTGACGAAGGGAGCGGCGTCATGGTCGAGCGTTTCGTGCGCGGCAACGCCCATCGCCTGCTGGTCGTCGGCAACCACGTCGTCGCCGCGATTCGCGGCAAGGTCCTAGCCGTGGTCGGCGATGGCCGTTCGACGATCGCCCAACTTGTCGACAGCCAGATCAACAGCGATCCGCGCTGCGGTGTCGAGGAGGAATTCCCGCTCGAGCCCGTGGCGCTGGAGGCCGAGCCGATCGCTCTGCTGGAACTGGAACGGCAAGGCTTCACACCGCAATCGGTGCCGGCGGCCGGCACGGAGGTGCTGATCAAGCGCCAGGGTGATCTCGCCTATGATGTCACCGACAATGTACATCCGCAGGCCGCCGCCGCCGCCACGCTGGCGGCGCGCATTGTTGGGCTCGACATCGCCGGCATCGACCTGGTCGCCGAAGATATTTCGCGCCCGCTTGACGAGCAGCGCGGCGCGATAGTCGAGGTCAATGCCGGCCCCGGATTGCTCATGCATCTCAAGCCGGCGGAAGGAACACCACAGCCGGTCGGCGCCGCCATCGTCGATCATCTGTTCCCGAGCAATGAATCCGGCCGCATCCCGATTGTCGGCATCGCCGGCAGCAAGGGAAAGACGGTGGTGGCGCGACTGTTGGCCGAATTGATCCAGTTGAGCGGCAAACAGACTGGACTGGCATGCAGCAAGGGCTCCTTCGTCGGCCAGCGGTGCGTCGACAAGACCGACGGCGCCAACTGGCAGGCGGCCCACCGGACACTCATCAATCGGGCTGTCGAAGCCGCCATTCTCGAGACGAGTGCCCGCAGCCTCGTCGCCGAGGGACTGGCCTATGACCGCTGCACGGTGGCGGTGGTCACCAACATTGATCCCGCTGCGCAGGTCGCCGATCACTACATCGAAACACCCGACCACATGGTCAACGTGCTGCGCACGCCGGTCGATGTCGTTCTGCCTGATGGCGTTGCCGTACTCAACGCCGTGGATCCGCTGGTCGCGCCGATGGCGCCGCTCTGCGACGGCGAAGTGATCTTCTTTGGCCCGGACGCAGCGACCCCGGTGATTGTCGAACATCGGGCGCAGGGACGGCGGGCGGTGTTCATCCGGGATAGCGGACTCGTGCTGGCGACGGGCGATCGGGAGACACTGTTGCCAAGAATGGCGACAGTGAAGGCCACTCTTGCCGGGCCGGAAGCCTGGCAGGTTGAAAATATTCTCGCCGCTGCGGCAGCAGCCTGGGCGCTAGGCATTGCCCCGGACCTGATCCGCGCCGGCATCGAGACCTCCTATTCGAAATTTGGCGCCGAGCAAGCCAGGGCGTAACAGGTAAATCGTTCATGGAAGTTTCCAGAATCCGAGCTTTGCGTGGCCCCAACCTCTGGAGCCGGCATACTGCCATCGAGGCGATCGTTGCCTGCACCGAGGCAGAGCAGACGATCGGCGACATCTCCGGTTTCGAGGACAGATTGCGGGCGCGCTTTCCCGAAATCGGCTTTCTGACACCAACCAGCCATGCCGAAGAAATCTCGATGGCCCACGCGCTGGAATTCGCCGCCCTTGGCTTGCAGGCACAGGCCGGCTGCCCGGTCACATTCAGCCGCACCACGGCAACGCTGGAGCCCGGCATATACCAAGTCGTGGTCGAGTACAGCGAGGAAGCGGTTGGCCGCCTGGCTTTCGAACTGGCCGAGGCACTGTGCCGGGCGGCGGTCGAAGACGAACCCTTCGATACTATCGGGGCGTTGGCCCGACTGCGCGAACTCGACGAGGATGTCCGCCTCGGACCGAGCACCGGCGCCATCGTGTGGGCCGCGGTGGCGCGGGGCATTCCCTACCGGCGGCTCACCGAAGGCAGCCTGGTCCAATTCGGCTGGGGCAGCCGCCAGCGGCGCATCCAGGCGGCGGAAACCGATCGCAGCAGTGCCATCGCCGAATCGATCGCCCAGGACAAGGAACTCACCAAGCGCCTGCTCCGGGCTGGCGGTGTCGCGGTTCCGCAAGGCCGGCCGGTCGTCGACGCCGAAGATGCCTGGCAGGCGGCTCTGGAAATCGGTGGTCCGGTGGTTGTCAAACCCCAGGATGGCAATCAGGGCAAAGGCATCACGGTCAACATCGAAACCCGCGAGCGGGTGCTGGCGGCCTATGTCCTTGCCGCAGAAATCAGTTCCTCCGTGATGGTCGAGAGTTACCTGCCCGGTCACGACTACCGGATGCTGGTGGTCGGCAACCATCTCGTCGCGGCAGCACGACGCGATCCTCCGCAAGTGTTCGGCGACGGCAAACATACCGTTCGCCACCTGGTGGATTCCGTGAATAGCGACCCGCGCCGAGGCACCGGACATGCCACGTCTCTGACCAAGATCCGCTTCGACGATATCGCCGTGGCGACGCTCGCCCAGCAGGGTTTCGACGCCGATTCGATGCCGCCCAAGGGCGCCCGTGTCGTTCTGCGCAACAACGCCAATCTATCCACGGGCGGCACCGCCACCGATGTCACCGACGATGTTCATCCCGATCTGGCCGCCGCGGCCGTGGCGGCGGCACAGATGGTCGGCCTGGACGTCTGCGGCATCGACGTCGTTTGCGACAGCGTCTTAAAGCCTCTCGAAGAACAGGGCGGCGGCATCGTCGAGGTCAACGCGGCGCCGGGCCTGCGCATGCACCTCAGCCCGTCCTACGGCAAGGGACGCGCGGTCGGCGAGGCCATCGTTTCGACCATGTTCGAGCCGGGCGACAACGCCCGCATTCCGGTGGTCGCCGTCGCTGGCACCAACGGCAAGACCACGACGGTGCGCTTGATCGCCAACATCCTTTCCCGTCGGGGTCTCCGTGTCGGCATGACCACCACCGACGGCGTCTATGTCGAAGGTCAGCGCATCGACAGCGGCGATTGCAGCGGACCAAAGAGCGCCCGCAACGTGTTGCTGCACCCCGATGTCGACGCGGCGGTATTCGAAACGGCGCGCGGTGGCGTGCTGCGCGAGGGCCTGGCCTTCGACCGCTGCAACGTCGCCGTGGTCACCAACATCGGCATGGGCGATCACCTGGGCCTGAGTTACATCAGCACCGTCGAAGACCTGGCCGTGGTCAAGCGGGTGATCGTCGAGAACGTGGCGCCGACTGGCGTGGCCGTACTCAACGCCGCCGATCCCATCGTCGCGCGCATGGCCCGATCGTGCCCGGGGGCGGTCACCTTTTTCGCCAACGATCGCTATCATCCGATCATGGCCACCCACCGTGCCCAAGGCAAGCGTGTGGTCTTCCGCGACGGCGATGCCATTGTTGCGGCCGAAGGCAAGCTCGAACACCGCATCGCCCTGGCGAGCATTCCCGTCACCCGTGACGGCAGCATCGGCTTCCAGGTGGAAAACGCCATGGCCGCCACGGGTGCTGCCTGGGCGCTGGGGCTCGGCTGGGAAACCATTCACGCCGGTCTGGCCAGTTTTGTCAATGATGCGCAGACCGCGCCCGGACGCTTCAATCTGTTCAGCTATCGCGGCGCCACCCTGATCGCCGACTACGGCCACAACCCCGATGCCATCCACGCGCTGGTGCAGGCGATCGAGAACATGCCCGCTCGCCGTCGCCTGGTGGTGATTAGTGGCGCCGGCGACCGACGCGACGAGGATATCCGGCAGCAGACGGAAATTCTCGGCGATGCCTTCGACGAGGTGATCCTGTATCAGGACGCCTGTCAGCGCGGCCGAGCCGACGGCGAAGTCATCGGCCTGTTGCGTCAGGGGCTCGCGAATGCGTCACGGACCACGGCGATACAGGAAATCCAGGGGGAATTTGCCGCCATTGACGCAGCCTTGACGAAACTTGCAGAAGGCGACCTCTGCCTGATCCTGATCGACCAGGTCGAGGAAGCGCTGGCGCACATCGCTGCGAAAGTCAGTGGTGGCTGAACGCCGCCGCCAGGTAAAAAACGTTCGGCCAATAACGACGAAGGGCAGGTTTCCCTGCCCTTTCGTCATGCCATGCCGAAAACCGTACTACTTGGCAGCAGCGGCGGCCTTCTTCTTGCCGTGCTTCTTGCCGTGCTTCTTGGCGGCCTTCGCCGGAGCGGCAGGAGCTTCCGCGGCAGCGGCGGGAGCGGCCGCAGCAGCGGCAGGGGCGGCCATGGCCGGGGCAGCAGCGGGAGCGGCAGCCTTCGGGGCGTCAGCGGCAATTGCGGCAGAAGCGGCAAACAGGCCGGCAACCAGGGTGGCGAGAAGCTTGGTCATCTTGTTTCCTTTCAAATGAATTTGCGCAATTTTTCGTTATTGACACATTCGGTGACTACCGCGCGTCAGACCGAATAACGCGCCTCGCGCGCCCAGGTTGACGCGCTGGCGGCCGCAATGGCGATTCCTGCCACTGCCCCGGTGCCAGACCCTCAAGCGTCCAGGGTCCGACCGCCCACCGGATCAGGCGCAGGGTGGGATGGCCTACCTTGGCGGTCATGCGCCGCACCTGCCGGTTCTTGCCTTCCGTCAGCGTCATCTCCAGCCATGATGTCGGAATGGCGGCCCGGTAACGGATCGGCGGATCGCGCGGCCAGAGGCCCTTCGGCTCGGCAATCGGTGCCGCCCGGCAGGGCCCGGTGACGAAATCACCCAAATCGACACCCTGCTGAAGACGCACCAGCGCTTCCGGGCCTGGAATCCCTTCGACCTGCGCCCAGTAGGTTTTCGCCAGCTTGTGCCGGGGATGACTGATGCGCGCCTGCAAGACGCCGTCATCGGTGAGCACCACCAATCCCTCGCTGTCTGAATCCAGGCGCCCGGCGGCATAAACACCGGCAACGGGCACGAAGTCCTTGAGCGTCGACCGCCCCTCGGCGGACGTGAATTGGGTCAACACTCCATATGGTTTGTTGAGCAGAATGATCCGGGTCATCGGCAACCGTCGCCGAAGGCACTGCAGAAGCGGAATGACTCCGGGTACGGAAAGAAATCCACGACCTCGCCCCGTCGGATCGACTCCTGCGTCTCCTGCCAGAAGGCGACGTCGAACAGGTCGGCATGGTATTTCATGAATGCCTGGCGGATCCTCGGCGAAGTCAGAAGAAAATTCGCGAACTCTTCCGGAAAAATGTCGTTCGGTCCAACCGAAAACCATGGCTCGCCCGACATTTCGGCCTCGGGGCTGGGCGCCGGCGGGATGCGCCGGAAATTGCAGTCGGTCATGCGCTCGATCTCGTCGTAATCATAGAAGACGATACGACCGAAGCGGGCGACGCCGAAATTCTTCCACAGCATGTCGCCTGGAAAAATATTGGCGATAGCCAGTTCGCGGATGGCGTTGCCATACTCGAGTACGGCCTCATCAATCAGGTTGTCGCGGCCGGTCTTTTCAACGCGGTCGAGATAAAGATTCAGCGGCTCCATGCGCCGCTCGATGTAGACGTGCTTGATCACCAGATCCGCGCCATCCTCCTCAAGCTGCGACGGCACCTGCTGGCGGAGTTCGTCGAGCAGTTCCGGAGAAAACCGTGCCATGGGCAATGCCGCGTAGGAAAACTCCAGGGTATCGGCCATGCGACCGACCCGGTCCACCTGCCGTACCAGCAGGTACTTGCGCCTGACCGTGGCGTGATCCACTTCCTTGCTGGCGCCGAAGACATCCTTGATCACCTTGAACACATAGGGATAGGACGGCAGCGTGAACACCGTCATCACCATGCCGCGAATGCCCGGCGCGACGATGAACTGGTCCTGGGAATGATGCAGGTGATAGAAGAGATCGCGGAAGAACATTGTCTTGCCCTGCTTGCCGAGACCGAGCATGGTGTAAAGCTCGGAGCGGGGCTTGCCCGGCATGAGCGAGCCGAGAAACTGGACGTAGGCGGACGGCACCGGCATGTCGACCATGAAATAGGCGCGTGACAGGGAAAACAGCGCGGCGATGCGCCAGGGATCGAGCAGGATGGTATCCAGATAGAGCCGGCCTTCGGGCGTGTGCAGCACCGGTACCGAGAACGGATACTCGTCGGTGCCGTTCACCACTTTGCCGATCACGTAGGCACCCTTGTTGCGATAAAAGGCGGAGTTGAGCACCTGGATTTGCAAGTTCGCCTTCGCCTCCTGCCAGTCACCGATCTGGCGCCGTGCCAGGCGGAAGGTGAAGTCCACATCCCGCTCGAGATCCTCGAAGGGACGGCTCCAGCCAAAATCGGTGAACATCTGCTGCACGGCGGCATGAAAGCCGACGGTGTTCGGGTAGTAGCAACGGTAGGTGGGCGGGTCCGACTCGATGAACTCGGTGGAAATGGCCGGTCGGAAGAAAATGAACTCGTTGTGGAAGTAAGTGCGGTGCTGGACCCGGCAGAAGACGGAGTTGAAAAAGGTCTCTGCCAGTTCCGGCTGTTTGTGCTCCGTCAGCAGGCCGATGTAGTAGAGCTTGGCGCGCTGCCAGACTGCATCGTCGATGCCGCCGATGGCAAACTCCCGGTGCAGGCGCTCGATCGCCTCGAGAACGCGCTCGTCATAGAAGGCAATGCGCTTGCTGACCGCCAGCTGTACGCCGCGCCAATCGGCAGCCTCGAAGCGCTGCTTGGCGCCGGCGGAACACTCCCGGAATAACCGGTAATGTTTGTCGAATCCCTCGATCATCGTCCGGGCGATGCGACGGGCGGCGGCTTCCTGGTCTTCGCTGGCGTGCATATGGTTCCGGTAATCGGGCGCAAATTGCCCGACAAGTATAGGTTGGGTGATAATTAAATCCCATAAGCCCTGACAACACACTGGAGTGGAGAAAAAATGAGCAACTCGCCCGTCAAGATTCCCGCCGGCCAGAAGATCGTCCCCGGCCAGGCCACCCCCGACAACCCCATCATCCCCTACATCGAAGGCGACGGCATCGGCGTGGACATCACGCCGGTCATGAAGGCCGTGGTCGATGCCGCCGTGGCCAAGGCCTACTCCGGCCGCCGGAAGATTTCGTGGATGGAAGTATTCGCCGGCGAGAAAGCCACCCGTCTCTACGGCCCCGACGTCTGGATGCCGGAAGAAACGCTGGCGCTGTTGAAGGAATACTCGGTATCGATCAAGGGCCCGATGACGACTCCTGTCGGCGGAGGCATCCGCTCGCTCAACGTCGCCCTGCGCCAGGAGCTCGATCTCTACCAATGCGTACGCCCGGTGCGCTACTTCAAGGGCGTGCCCTCGCCGCTGAAAGATCCGTCGAAGACCGACATGGTCATCTATCGCGAAAACACCGAGGACATCTACGCCGGCATCGAGTGGGCAGCCGAGAGCGACAACGCAAGGAAGGTCATCAAGTTCCTGCAGGACGAAATGGGCGTCAAGAAGATCCGTTTCCCGAACACCTCGGGCATCGGCATCAAGCCGGTCTCCCGCGAGGGCACAGAACGGTTGGTGCGCGCGGCGATCAAGTACGCCATCGCCAACGACCGCAAGTCGGTAACGATCGTGCACAAGGGCAACATTATGAAATTCACCGAAGGCGGCTTTCGCGACTGGGCCTACGCCCTGGCGAAGAACGAATTCGGCGCCCAGCCGATCGATGGCGGACCGTGGTGCTCGTTCAAGAACCCCAAGACCGGCCGCGAAATCGTCGTCAAGGACGCCATCGCCGACGCCTTCCTGCAGCAGATTCTGCTGCGCCCGGCCGAGTACGACGTCATCGCCACGCTCAACCTCAACGGCGACTACATCTCGGACGCGCTGGCAGCGCAGGTGGGGGGCATCGGCATCGCGCCGGGCGCCAATATCTCGGACCAGTATGCCGTGTTCGAGGCCACCCACGGCACCGCGCCCAAGTACGCCGGCAAGGACTACGTGAACCCGGGCTCGCTGATATTGTCGGCCGAGATGATGCTACGTCACATGGGCTGGCCGGAGGCCGCGGACCTGATCATCAAGGCCATGGAAGCCGCCATCGGCGACAAGGTCGTCACCTACGACTTCGCCCGCCTGATGGAAGGCGCTACCGAAGTGAAGTGCTCGGCATTCGGTCAGGCGATGATCGACCGCATGTAATTTGTCATGCGGAATCAAAAAAAAGCCTGCCGGAGTGACCCGGCAGGCTTTTCACATTCTGGAGACAGGTTAAGCCTTCTGAATGTTCGACGCTTGCTTGCCTTTGGGGCCCTGCACGACGTCGAAGGAAACTTTTTCACCTTCCTTCAGGGTCTTG
>DASRXN010000012.1:0-8905 GCA_035654135.1 Rhodocyclaceae bacterium
TTCGAGCGCGCCAAGGACAAGATCATGATGGGCGCCGAACGCCGTTCCATGGTCATGCCCGAGGAAGAACGCCGCAACACGGCCTACCATGAATCAGGCCACGCCGTTGTTGCCAAGCTGCTGCCCAAGACCGATCCGGTACACAAGGTGACGATCATCCCGCGCGGTCGCGCGCTCGGTGTGACCATGCAATTGCCGACCGAGGACCGCTACAGCCAGGATCGCGTTCGGTTGCTGAACACCATTACCGTGCTCTTCGGCGGCCGCATCGCCGAAGAACTGTTCATGAACCAGATGACCACCGGCGCCTCAAACGATTTTCAGCGTGCCACCGATCTTGCGCGCCGCATGGTGACGCAGTGGGGCATGTCGGACGTGCTCGGGCCGATGGTCTATGGCGAGGAGGAAGGCGAAATCTTCCTCGGTCGTTCGGTCACCACACACAAGAACATGTCGGAAGCCTCGTTGCAGACGGTCGACGCCGAGATCCGCCGCATCATCGACGAGCAGTACGCGTTGGCGCGCCGCCTGATCGAGGAGAACCGCGACAAGGTCGAGGCCATGACCGCAGCGCTGCTCGAAATGGAAACCATCGATGCTGACCAGATCAACGACATCATGGAAGGCAAGCCGCCGCGGCCGCCGAAGCCGTCCAGTGGCCCGTCGAAACCGTCCCCCGACAGCACGCCGGGCGCAGCGCCAGGCGCCACCGCGGCGCCAGCCTGACGTGACGACTTGATGCCAAGGGGCCGCGGCTTTGCCGCGGCCCCTTTTTTGCATATGACCAGGCAACTCCTCTGTGGTCGATTCACCCTGGACCTGACGCGGCCCCTGATCATGGGCATCGTCAATCTGACCGACGATTCCTTTTCCGGCGACGGCCTGCATGGTCAGGTGGCGGCGGCTGTTGCTCAGGGCAAGCGGATGGTCGAGGAAGGTGCCCACCTGCTCGATCTTGGCGCGGAATCCTCGCGTCCAGGCGCTACGTCGGTACCGGCGCAACAGGAGCTGGATCGCCTGCTGCCGGTTATCGACAGCCTGCGGGATTGCGGCGTGCCGCTGTCGGTCGACACCGTCAAGCCGGAGGTGATGACGATGGCACTGGCCGCCGGCGCCGACATGATCAACGACATCACCGCCCTGCAAGCGCCGCGGGCGCTTGATGTCGTGGCTACGTCGCGGGCCGCTGTTTGCCTGATGCACATGCAGGGTGTGCCGCGCACCATGCAGGCCGATCCTCGCTATGATGACGTGGTGGCCGAGGTGGCGGAGTTTCTTGCCGCCCGAGCAGCGGTATGCGAACGCGCCGGAATTGCAAGAAATCGTATCGTCATCGATCCAGGCTTCGGTTTCGGCAAGACTCTGACGCATAATCTCACCCTGTTGCGGTGTCTGGATCGGTTTGTCGAATCCGGTTTACCGGTTCTGGCGGGAATTTCGCGCAAGTCGATGCTCGGCTTAATTACCGGCCGGCGGCTTGGCGAGCGTATTCATGCCAGTGTTGCGACGGCGCTGCTGGCGGTACAGAAGGGCGCGGCGATGGTGAGAGTTCATGACGTAGCGGCCACGCGCGACGCGCTGGCGGTTTTGAAGGCAATCGAGGATAACTGAATGGCACGCAAATATTTCGGTACCGACGGAGTGCGGGGCAGAGTGGGCGAGGGGCCAATCACCCCCGAGTTCGTGTTGCGGCTGGGCTTTGCCGCCGGCACCACGCTCATCGGTCACGAATCGATGCCCGCCGGCGAGCGGCCGGCAGTGCTCATTGGCAAGGACACGCGCGTGTCCGGTTACATGCTCGAGGCAGCTCTGGAATCCGGGTTTTCTTCGGCTGGCGTGGATGTCATGCTCTGCGGACCGATGCCGACACCTGCCATTGCCTATCTCACGCGCGCCCTGCGTCTGCAGGCGGGCGTGGTCATCTCGGCCTCGCACAATCCCTATGACGACAATGGCATCAAGTTCTTCTCGGCCCAGGGCACCAAACTGCCCGATGCAGTCGAGGAATCTATCGAGGCGCAACTGGATCATCCGATCATTTGTCGCGACTCGGCGGGACTCGGTCGCGCGCGGCGCATCGAAGATGCCCGTGGACGCTACATCGAGTTTTGCAAGAGCACTTTCCCGAACGAACTGGATCTGCGCGGACTGAAGATCGCCATCGATTGCGCCCACGGTGCCGCCTACCAAGTGGCTCCCGATGTATTCCACGAACTGGGCGCCGATGTCGTTACGGTCGGCACAAGCCCCAACGGTCTCAACATCAACGAAGGCGTGGGCGCCACCTCCCCGGAATCGCTACGCCGGGCCGTGCTCGAACACCGCGCCGACATCGGCATCGCGCTCGACGGCGACGGCGACCGGTTGATCATGGCCGATAGCCAGGGCACACTCTACGATGGCGACCAGTTGCTGTACGTCATCGCTCGCCAGCGCCATGGCCGCGACGGCGTGGCCGGGGTGGTTGGTACGCTGATGTCGAATCTTGGCTTCGAGCATGCGCTCGGGCGGCTTGGCATTCCGTTTGCCCGTGCCAAGGTCGGCGATCGCTACGTGCTGGAGATGATGCAGGAGCGTGGCTGGCCCTTGGGTGGCGAGAATTCCGGCCACATCATCTGCCTCGATAAGCACACCACTGGTGACGGTATCATCGCTGCGCTACAGGTCTTGGCCGCCTTGCAGGCCAATGGCGATACGCTAGCTAAGGCTTGCGCAGACCTGACCATGTATCCCCAGAAGCTGATCAACGTGCGCATGGCGGCCGGTTTCGAGTGGAAGAATGACCCCGGCATCCAGCGCGCAACTGCCGCTGCCGAGGGCGCACTGAACGGCAAGGGCCGCGTGCTGTTGCGGCCGTCCGGCACCGAGCCCGTGCTGCGCGTCATGGTCGAGGGCAGCGACGGTGCGGTGGTTGTCGCTCAAGCCGAGGGGATTGCCGCCGCCGTGCGTGAGGCAGCTGGGAGCTGACCCTTTCTACGCCTTGAGGAAGTGCCGCGCGTAGCGCGGGCTCAGGCGTTCCATGGGCAGCAGCAGGGGTAGGTCGGCAGTATTGAAGTCCGGATCCCAGGCGGGGTCGCCGCAGATCCAGGCGCCGGCGCGCAGATAGCCCTTGAGCAGCGGCGGCACGTCTGCTGCCTGGCCGGTGACCAAGCGCTCGAAGGGCAGCCGATTGCGCGGGAATACCCGGTATTCGAGCGGTGCAATATTGGGATCGATCTGCTGGACGAAGAGATTCGCCGCATTGTGGCCGCCATCGGCCATGCCGATCGAAGCGCAGCCGATCAGATAGCCATAGTTATTGCGCAGCATGAACTCGGCCAGCTTGCCCCACAGGAGGGCAATCACCGCACCGGTGCGATAGTCCGGATGGATGCAGGAACGGCCGATTTCAACCATGCCGGGACGCAGATGCTCCAGGCGGGTCAGGTCGAACTCATTGTCCGAGTAGTAGTTGCCGACCTTCTTCGCCGCTTCCGGCGTCAGGATGCGGTAGGTGCCGACCAGCTTGCCGAGCTGCTCGTCGCGGACCACTAGGTGCTCGCAGTAAGGATCGTAGATGTCGGCATCCACGCCCGGCGTGCGGACGTTCAACCTGGCGCCGAGCTCTTCGGCGAAGACGTGATAGCGCAGGCGCTGCGCCGCCTCGATTTCGCCTTCCGATTGGGCGAGACCGACCGAATAGTGCTGATGATGACTGCGTTGGGACCGCCATTCCTGAGCATGCAACATGCTTTTCTCCTTGTCGACTTTGTGTGTCGCGATATTGTTGGCGGCAGTCATTACAAGGATGTTGCGCTGCTATGAACGCGTGATGAAGCGTGATGGATGAGTTCAACCCGCCCGTCCAGGTGTTCAACCACGGCGGAGCAGCTATCCACCCAGTCGCCGCAGTTGATGTAGGAGATTTGACCGATCTGCCGTAGGGATGCGCTGTGAATGTGGCCACAAATGACGCCATCCAGCCCCCGTTCGCGTACGGCATGCGCGACGGAGTCCTCGAAGTCGAAGATGAAGCTCACAGCTGTCTTCACCTTGCGTTTGGCGTAGCCCGCCAGCGACCAGTAGCCGGGGATATTGAGGCGTCGGCGCAGCCACGACAGCCAGCCGTTGATCCGCACCAGAGCGTTGTAGCCGAGGTCACCCAGCAGCGCCACCCAGCGGTGGTAGCGGGTCACCTGATCGAATTCGTCGCCGTGGATCAGCAAGTAGCGGCGCCCGTCGGCCGCCGTGTGGATGTATTCCCGCACAATGCTGATGCCACCGAAGGCGGTGCCGTCGTGTTCCCGCAGTGCCTCATCGTGATTGCCGGGGACAAGGAACACTTTCTCGCCATGGCGAGCGCGGCGCAGCACTTTCTGGATCACCGTATTCTGCGCCGGCGACCAATGCACGCCGCGGCGCATGGCCCAGAAATCGATGATGTCGCCGAGCAGGAAGAGATACTCGGCCTCGTGAGCCTTGAGGAAGTCCAGCAGCCGATCGGCCTGACAGCCGCGCGTACCGAGATGGACGTCCGAAAGGAAGATGGCGCGGACCTTTACTGCCACTTCGTTCATGCCAATATGCTGGCATCGGTATGTGACAGGCGGATGTCAGCCGATTTACGATGTTGTTACATCGTGGTCACGCCAGCGATTTCAGCCAACGGCTGATCTGCTGCACTACCCATTCGCCATCGTCAAGCGGCAGATCGTGGCCGGCACCCGGGTGCTCGGCGTAATCCGCTTGCCAGTCCTTGGCCAATCGGCTTGAACACTCCGGATCGACCAGCATGTCCCGACTACCGGTCAACACCAGCAGACGTACTGCCGGCCGAGTCGCCGGCGCTTGGTAGCGCATGGCCGCAAACAACTGCCGCAGCGTGTTGCTCAGGGTGACGGGCTGTTCCCGACGGTAGGTGACCCAGGCGTCCAGTACCTCGGCAAGCTCTGCGGCACGGCTGCTGGTGAGGTGCAGGATCACGGCTTCGCGCATCCGGTCGGCCATGGGCAGCAGGAGACGCGACAGCGCCGCATAGGCACTGGGGCGCAGACGGTGATGGAATGGACTGAAAGGGCGCAGGCTGGTATTGATCAACACACAACCAGCAAGCTCCTCGGGATGGGCGTTGGCCCAGGCCGCGGCCACCATGGCACCGAGGGACATTGCCAGGATATGGAAGGGCGGCCGCAAGCCCTGTGCCAGCACCTGATTACGGCAATGGACAGCGATAGCATCGATGGTGGTGGGACTCTTCACCATGTGCAGACGGCCGGCGCCGGGCAGTTCGATGGCGTGGATTTCCGCGTCGGGCAGCGCGGCTTGCAATGATTGCGGAAAATCACCCCAATGGCGGACTTCCCGCGTCAGCCCCCGAAGCAGGATCCAGGTACTCACCTGTCGGTTCCCAGATACCACGCTCGTACGGCGAGCGAACGTTGCCGTACCCGTTCTTCGCCTACCGGCAACCAGCGCCGATAGCTGCTGGCCGCGTGACCGAGAAACTCCATCCAGGCGAGGTGGCGGCGCAGGACGCGCTGCTGGCGGTGATCGATGAGCGGATTGAAGATGCCGTGCCGGGAAAACAGTTGGCGTGGGTTCTTCTTCACCCATAGCCATGAACCCATCTCCAAGGTCATGGGCAGGAAGATGCGGTCGGGTTCTCCGGCCGCCTTGGCATAAAGGTAGTCCCAGATGTCGCCATGCGTCAGGTATTGACGGCTTTGCGGCTCGAAGACGTAGTTGTGGTGCGCATAGGCCTGGTCGAAGATTTCCTTGAGAGCGTGCATTTCGGCCATGTGTTCCATAGGCAGCGGCGTGTGGGCGTAAGGAAACCAGATGCGGTCATGCAGCCCGAATCCAGAATGGCAGTCGATGGCCAGGCTGAAGGGCCGCGACAATAATTCCTGCTCGACGATCCGGCAGACGGCCTGGCTTTCCACTTCCATCGCTGCGCCGGCCTCGCCCCGGTACCAAGGCAGACTGGCACTGATGCGTTGCCCACCGACCAGAAACGGTACCCGCTCCGCCGATTCCACCGGGGCATTGCGCATGAGATCGACGCCGTTGGGATTGGCCCGCGTTCCTCGCCACATGCCGCCCGGGTTGACGATGGGCATGAACACCAGGCGCAGCGACTCCAGTTTGCGCGACAGGACGTCGTCCCAGCGCAGGCGCTGCACGATGCTGCGCAGGTAGGCGAGTACTACCTCCGTGCCGATGCGTTCGAGGCCGTGGAAGCCGCCGAAGAAGCCGACTGCCGGGGCCTCGGGATTTTTGCTACCCAAGGCAATGGCATAGACGGGGAAACAGTGCTCACCGGCCGATACTTCGCAGATGGTACGAACATCAAGAAGGCTTCCACCGACCTCGATGATTTGTTTCAGTTCTGCGAGTTCTGTCAGTTCCGAGCGTTGCACCATGGATTCGGGACGCGGATGAGATGCGCAGCATACCGCAGGCTCGTTTCGGTATCGGCGAATTGCCGGCAATGCAACGTCATCCTTGTGTAACAGGACGCTGATAGGCTGAATTTGCAACGGGCCCGTTGGTCCTCCACGCGGAGTTCGAGGAAACCATGAAGCGACTTGGTAGCATTCTTGATATTCAGCGATACATCGACGCCCTCTTCGAGCGTGGGCTGCTGACGCTCGGTCTGCCCGAGGGCCTCTGAAATGCGAGTGGATGGAGCCATGACGATGGTCAGAGCGCGGCAGTTCCTGTTTGTCGGCGGCGCGCTGCTCAAGGGTGTTGTCGAGATGTGGGCACTGCGGCGTGCCCGCAAGTGGGAGAAACGACCGGTACGACACCCGCTGCCATATTCACGGAACTGAAATAATTTCGGCCTATTGCGTAGGCTATATTCGCGACGACATCCGGTTATGGAGTTTCCACCATGTTGTTTTTCGATCTCTTCAGACACGAACCGACCATCGTGCTGCTGAAGGCTGGCGCCGTGCTTTTCAGGCAAGGTGACGCGACCAATGGTCTGATGTATGTACTCGTGACCGGTCAGGCCGAGGTCCGCGTCGGTGATCAACGGGTGGAGGATGCAGCGGTGGGAGCCATCCTCGGCGAGATGGCCATGGTCGGCACCGAACCACGCTCGGCGACGGTCGTTGCTGTCACGGATTGCGAGTGCGCGGCAATCAACCGCAAGCGCTTCGACTTTCTCGTCACCGAAACGCCGGGGTTCGCCATCGACATCATGAGGGTCATGGCGGATCGCCTCCGCAGAACCGATCGCATGCTGGTGGCGTGCTCGGGCGGCGTTGCGTGACGGCTGACTTTGATTGAGCGCGCTGAGTCGTCAGGACTGCCGACAGTTTGTGGGCAAAGCAATCGTGGATGCATTCCCAGGTAAGCGGTGCAACTGACGCGCTCGCGCGAGCGCGCAGCGTGGCAAGCCGTGCGGGATCGTTCGCCAGATTGACCGCTGCCATAACGAAGGCCTGCCGGTCATCGGCCGACACGGTGCGGCCGTTGCTGCCATCCTCTATCAGGTCGGCCGCGGCGGCGCGGTCGAAGGCTACCACGGCCAGGCCGCTGGCCAATGCTTCCGGCACGACGTTGCCGAAGGTTTCAGTGAGGCTGGGAAACAGGAACAGGTCAGCGGATGCGTAATGGGCCGCCAGTTCCTCGCCGAGGCGCATGCCGGCGAAAATGTGGCGGCGATGCCGCTGCCTGAGGAAAGTCAGTGATGGCCCATCGCCGACGAAGAGCAGGCGCGCGCCGGGTTGTCGGCTGGCGATGGCATCGAAGGCTTCGGTGACCAGCGACAGATTCTTCTCAGGTGCCAGACGACCGACATAGGCGACGACCAGCGTATTTTCGGTGGCGCCCCACGATTGCCGCAATTCCTGTGACCTACGCCGAGGACTGAACAACTGCGTATCTACGCCTCGCGCCAGGACATCGACGTTGCGATAGCCGTCCGCGGCGAGTTCGCGAGCCATCTCTACGGTGGGTACCAGCGTCAGGTCGGTGCGATTGTGAAAACGGCGCATGTAGCGGGTAACCAGGCCGCGCAGCCAGCCAAGACGGTAGTGGTGGCTATAGGCCTGGAAGTTGGTGTGAAAGCCGGATGAGATAGGCAGATTCAATGCCCGAGCCGCGGATACGGCTGCGGCGCCAAGGGGGCCCTCGGTGGCGACATGGACGATATCCGGGGGATTCTGGGACCACAGACGATGGAGCGCCCGGCGGGCAGGCAGTCCGAAGCGTAATCCGGGGTAGCCCGGAATTGGCAAGCCGGGTGTCAGCACTTCCGTGAGGCCCGGCCCTCGGGCCGGTGCTTCCAGTTTGGTCTGGCGCGGACGTATCAGTTGGACATCGTGACTTCGCTGGCGGAGCCCCGTGACCAGGCGCGCCAGCGTCAGTGCGACACCATTCACCTCGGGAGGATAGGTCTCGGTGACGAGGGCGATGTGGAGCGGAGTTGCCGGGCTGCTGGCATCGGAGAGCTTGCCATCCATGCGTCCATGCTGCCGCGGCGGCGCGACAGCAGAATGTCAGTCATGTTGCAACGGTGTTTCAGCCGAGCAGCACCAGTGTCCAGGTGGCGATGACATTGAGCAGCGCGATCATGACCGCTGCGCTACCGATATCCTTGGCGCGCTTCGACAGGCGGTGGTTCTCGAGCGAAATGCGGTCGATGGCGGCCTCGATGGCCGAGTTGATCAGTTCGACGATCAGTACCAGCAGGACGCTGGCGACCATCATGGCGCGCCCGAGGCCCGTTGCTGGCAAGATCAGGGCCAGCGGAATCATGATGGCGGCAAGCCAGATTTCCTGACGGAAGGCATCCTCGTGTCGGTAGGCGGCCCGCAGGCCGTCCAAGGTGTAGAAGAATGCGTTCCAGAGGCGTCGCAGTCCGGTCTTGCCCTTGAACGGGCTCTCTGGGTGTCTCGGTGGCGTAGAAGTTTCA
>DASRXN010000013.1:0-2933 GCA_035654135.1 Rhodocyclaceae bacterium
GCGAACATCCTGCTCGGCGACCTCGACACCGAAAGCCGCGCCAGCCTCGTGTTGTTCGACCCGGAGTGGCACCAGGGCGTGATCGGCATCCTCGCCGGTCGCGTAAAGGAACAACTGCATCGGCCAACTTTTGCTTTCGCCCGTGGCAACGCAGGCGAGATCAAGGGTTCCGGCCGCTCGATCCCCGGCCTGCACCTGCGCGACGCGCTCGATCTGGTTGCCAAGCGCCGGCCACGGCTGCTCAAGCGTTTCGGCGGCCATGCGGCGGCCGCCGGTCTGACCATCGCCGAAGACGATCTGGCCGAATTCGAGGCTGAATTCGAAACCGTCGCCCGGGAACTGATTTCGCCAGACGACCTTCACCAGACCCTGGCCACCGACGGTTCGCTGGAAGCCGGCTATCGCGGCATCGACACGGCGCGCATGCTGCAAGCCGAAATCTGGGGTCAGGGCTTTCCAGCGCCGATCTTCACCGACATCTTCGACGTGGAAAAACAGCGGCTACTCAAGGACAAGCACCTGAAGCTCGCCCTGCGCCAGGGCGGCGCCTCATTCTCCGCCATCCGCTTCAATTGCACGGAGCCGGCGGCGCCGCGCATCCAGGCGGCGTACCGGCTCGACATCAATGAATGGAACGGGCTGGCGAGCGTGCAACTGCTGATCGAGGGCTTCGCGCCGGCGGTATAATCCGACGAATTTCTTCAGGGATTCGTCATGGAAGCAGAACGCATCAACAGCCTCGCCAACCGCCTCGCCGACCTCGCCCGGCGCGAGACCGAACTGCGGAGGTATCTTTGACTTCGACGCCAAGGCGCTGAAGCTCGAAGAACTCAACCGGGAACTCGAAGACCCGAAGATCTGGAACGACGCCGAGCGCGCCCAGACGCTCGGCCGCGACAAGAAAGCCCTCGAAGGCGTCGTCGTCGTCCTGGGCGACATCGCGCAGGAACTGGCCGACACGGGTGAACTGTTCGACATGGCCCGTGCCGAGGATGACGAGGACACCCTGCTTTCGGTGGAGAGCGATCTCGCCGGCATCGAGCGGCGCATCGCCGAGCTGGAGTTCCGTCGCATGTTCTCCAATCCGGCCGACCCCAACAACTGCTTCATCGACATTCAGGCCGGCGCCGGCGGCACCGAGGCGCAGGACTGGGCCGCCATGCTGCTGCGCATGTACCTGCGCTACTGCGAGCGCAAGGGCTTCGGCGTCGAGGTGCTGGAGCAGTCCGACGGCGAAGTCGCCGGCATCAAGACCGCCGCGCTCAAGGTCACCGGGGACTATGCCTACGGCTATCTGCGTACCGAAAGCGGCATCCACCGGCTGGTGCGCAAGTCGCCCTTCGACTCCAACGCCCGTCGTCACACCAGTTTCTGCTCGGTGTTCGCCTACCCCGAAGTCGATGATTCCATCGAGGTGGACATCAACCCTGCGGACGTCCGCACCGACACCTTCCGCGCCAGCGGCGCCGGCGGCCAGCACATCAACAAGACCGACTCCGCTGTCCGGCTGACCCACGTCCCGTCCGGTATCGTCGTCCAGTGCCAGAACGATCGCTCGCAGCACCGCAACCGCGCGGAGGCCTGGGCGATGCTGAAGTCGCGGCTGTACGAGGCGGAACTGCGCAAGCGGCAAAGCGAGCAGCAGCAACTGGAAGACTCCAAGACCGATATCGGCTGGGGCCACCAGATCCGCAGCTACGTGCTCGACCAGTCGCGCATCAAGGATCTGCGTACCAACGTCGAGGTCGGCAACACCCAGGCCGTACTCGACGGCGATCTCGACGATTTCATTCAGGCCAGCCTCAAGCAAGGCGTCTAAGGAAAAACCATGAGCAACGAAACTCAATTGCCAGAAGCGGCGCCGCAAGTCGACGACAACCACCTCCTCGCCGAGCGCCGCACCAAGCTGGCCGAGTGGCGGAATTCCGGCAAGGCCTATCCCAACGATTTCCGCCGCGAGAACACTGCCGGCCGCCTCGACGAACTCTATGGCGCCAAGGAACGCGAGGAACTTGAGGCGCTGCCGATCGAGGTCAAGGTTGCCGGCCGCATCATGCTCAAGCGGGTGATGGGCAAGGCCAGCTTTATCACCATCCAGGATCTTTCCGGCCGCATCCAGCTCTACGTCACGAAAGACGGCGTCGGCGAGGAGGTCTACAACGACTTCAAGCGCTGGGACCTGGGCGACATCGTCGGCGCCGTCGGCACGCTGATGAAGACCAAGACGGGCGAGCTGACCGTGCAGTGCTCCGAGATCCGCCTGCTATCGAAGGCACTGCGGCCACTGCCGGAGAAGTTCCACGGCCTCGCCGACGTCGAGCAGAAGTACCGCCAGCGCTATCTCGACCTGATCACCAACGAGCAGTCGCGCTTCACCTTCGTGGCGCGCAGCCGCATCGTCGCCTCGATCCGCAACTACATGACCGGCCACGGCTTCATGGAAGTCGAGACACCGATGATGCACCCGATTCCTGGCGGCGCCGCCGCCAAGCCGTTCATCACCCACCACAACGCGCTCGACATGGACCTGTACCTGCGCATCGCCCCGGAGCTCTATCTCAAGCGCCTCGTGGTGGGCGGACTCGAGAAGGTCTTCGAGATCAACCGCAACTTCAGGAACGAGGGCATCTCGACGCGGCACAACCCCGAGTTCACGATGCTCGAGTTCTACGAGGCCTACCGGGACTACACGTACCTCATGGACCTCACCGAGGAGCTGCTGCGCGAATGCGCGCGCAAGGTGCTGGGGACCACCTCGCTCACCTACCAGGGCGCGACGGTGGACCTGGCGAATCCCTTCGACCGGCTCACCATGGCCGAGGCGGTCGCGAAATACAACCCGCACTACGACCTCGCCGAGCTCTCGAAGCCCGAGTACCTGCGCGTGGCCCTCGCGCCGTTCGACGTCGAGGTGTTCCCCACCGACGGCGTGG
>DASRXN010000014.1:0-6758 GCA_035654135.1 Rhodocyclaceae bacterium
CGCTGGAACAGCTCGCCCGTGACGGCATCAAGTGCGTGGATGTGATCTGTCCGGGTTTCCCGGCCGATTGCCTGGAGACGCTCGAAGAGATCAACATGGAATGCCGCGATGCCTTCCTTGCGGCAGGCGGCCGCGAGTTCCGCTACATTCCCTGCCTGAACGAGCGGCCCGACTGGATCGCCGCCCTCACCGACCTCGCCCTCTCGCACCTGAAGAACTAGCCGCATGCAGATCACCGTCGCCGAACTCATCGTCCGCTTCATGCAGCACCTCGGCATCGGCCATGTCTTCGGCATGCCGGGCTCCCATATCCTGCCGGTCTACGATGCGCTGTTCGATAGCGACATCCAGACCGTCCTCGTCAAGCACGAACAGGGGGCAGCCTTCATGGCCGGCGGCTACGCACGGGTTTCGGGCCGGATCGGCGCCTGCATCACCACCGCCGGTCCGGGCGCCACCAATCTCGTCACCGGCATCGCCAACGCCTACGCCGACAAGCTGCCGGTGCTGATCGTCACCGGCGAAACCTCGACCTTCATTTTCGGCAAGGGTGGCTTGCAGGAAAGCTCGGGCGAAGGCGGCAGCATCGACCAGTCCTCGCTGTTCCGCGGCATCACGCGCTATCACAAGATCGTCGAGCGCACCGACTACCTGCTGCAAGTGCTGCGGCAGGCGACGCGCATCCTGCTCTCACCCAACGCCGGGCCAGTGCTGCTCTCGTTTCCCTACAACATCCAGAAGGAACTGGTGGAGGAAAGCCTGCTCGACGACATCCGTTTCGTCATCGACCAGCCCCCCATCTGCAACCGCTACGCCGCCACCGACGAGATGGCGCGCATGGTGCGCGAGGCGCGGCATCCGGTGATCGTCGCCGGCCACGGCTGCTTCCTCGCTGGCGCGCAGGCGGCGCTGCAAAAGCTCGGCGAGCGCCACGCCGTGCGCGTGGCGACCACGCTCAAGGGCAAGGGGCTGATCGCCGAGAGCGACCCGCGCTCGCTCGGCTGCCTCGGCGTCACCTCCGACGGCAGCGCCTACCGCCACATCATTGCCAACGCGGATCTGCTGATCGTGCTCGGCGCCGGCTTCAACGAGCGCACCAGCTATCTCTGGGACACCAAGCTGATGGCCGGCAAGCGCGTGATCCAGGTGGACCATGACGCCGCACAACTGGAGAAGGTGTTCAAGGCCGACCTCGCGATCCACGGCGACATCCGCGCAGTGCTGGAGGACCTGATCGAACACCTCGGCAACGTGCCCGCGCCGCCGGCACCAATCGCCGCCCCGCCCGCCGTGGCGCCGCACTTCACCGTCGTCGCTCACCTCTTCGAGCGCCTCGTCGAGCGTTTGCCTCAAGCACTCGTCTTCGACGACAACATCATCCTCGCCCAGACTTATCTGAAGGCTTCGCCGCGCCATCGCTACTTTCCCAATTCCGGCGTTTCCTCGCTCGGCCATGCAATCCCGGCCGCCATCGGCGCGCGCTGCGCCGTGGACACGCCGACCTTCGCCATCCTCGGCGACGGGGGCTTCCAGATGTGCTGCATGGAACTGATGACGGCGGTGAATTACAAGATTCCGCTCAACGTGGTGATGATCAACAACGGCACGCTCGGGCTGATCCGCAAGAACCAGTTCCAGCTCTACCGCGAGCGCTACATCGATTGCGACTTCGTCAATCCGGACTACGCGTTACTCGCGCAGTCCTTCGGCGTCGCGCACTGGCGCGTCGAGACGACGGCGGATGTGGACGGGCTATTCGAACGCGCCAACCTCGCCGAAGGCATCAACCTCATCGAAGTGATCTGGGACAAGCACGTCTTCCCCGCCTATCGGTCGGACCGCTGATTTCCCGCCGCATGCCAGCCCACCGCTTCATCGTCGTCATCCCGGTCGCCGACCGGCCGCGCCACATCCAGGCCTGTCTCGACAGCCTGCGCGAACTGCTGCGACGCTTTCCCTACGACGGCAGCATCGACGTCCTGCTCGCCGACGACAGCGACGACGGCGCCAATATCGCAGCCAACCGGCAGATCGCGGAACGGCATCGTGCCGCCGGCCTCAACGTCATTCACTTCGGCCCCGACGAGCAGTTCGATCTGTGCGAGCCGCTGCGGAAAATATTGCCCGGCGTCGTTGGCAACGCGCCGCGGGAAAGATTTGGCCACAAGGGTCAGGGCGTGATGCGAAATCTCGCCTATCTCAAGGTTGCCCAGATGCTGCGCGATGGGCCCAAAGTCAGTGGTGGCGACACGCTGATCTGGTCGCTCGACAGCGATCAGGAGTTCCGCGTCAATCTCCCGCAGGACGATGGCTATGTCGTGGACTTCTTCAACGGTCTCGACGCCATCTTCGCGCGCACCGATGCGCTGGTGCTGACCGGCAAGGTGGTCGGCGATCCGCCGGTCTCGCCAGCCGTGATGACCGCCAACTTCATGGCGGACGTACTCGCTTTCCTGCGGCAGATGGCGGCGAGCGCGGCACAGGCGCCGTGCCGCCAACACGACATGGCCAGCCGGCGCACCGGCGAGGCGGCCTATCACGACATGGCCGACATGTTCGGCTTCCAGAGCGCCGGCGAAGCCTGCAACTACCCCTGCCCCCTGCCCGGCCCACACAGCGAGGCGGACTGCTTCGCCCATTTCGCCAGTCGGGTGAACAGCTTCTTCTATGGCGAGCATCCGACGCGCGTGTCCTACTACCAGCCGGCTGAACTCTTCAGCACCGTGCAGCCGGCCCGCACCGTCTATGCCGGCAATTATGTGTTTCGGCCGGCAGCCCTGAAATATTTCATCCCGTTCGCCGCCCTGCGCCTGCGCATGTCCGGCCCCACGCTCGGGCGGCTGATACGGTCCGAGATCGGCGATCGTTTCGTTTCCGCCAACCTGCCGATGCTGCACAAGCGCACCGTGGAAAGCGGTGGCCAATCAGAGTTCCGCCCGGGTATCGAAACCGGACGGCAGGCCATCGACCTTACCGGCGAATTCGAGCGCCAGTTCTACGGCGACGTCATGCTGTTTACCATCGAACGCCTGGCGACGATGGACTTTGCCGGTGCCGTTGTCAGCGACCAAGCCATCGCTGCGACGCTTGCAGCCGTGCATGCCGAAATGCTGGAGAAGTACGAGGCCAAGCACCACGACATCCTCGGCAAGCTAGCTACGTTGCAAGCTCTGCTCGACGAGCCGGCGAACTGGTGGCATAGCGCTGCCGGGCATGCCCTGGCATTGGCCAACTTCAAGTCATTCGCTGACAACGTGGCGCGCAATTTCGGCGACGACGCACCCGGTTACACGCGGATCAACTCGGCCGAGAATTGGCATCACTGGCGGGCTAATCTGCTCGATGCCATCCGGCGCTATCCCCTCGACCGCCGCGCCTGGGAGGCCGTGGTTTGAACGGGCTGAAGGACTGGCTGCACCGTCGTCGGCATCCGCAGCGCTTCGCACTGCTCGACCAGCTGCTGCGCACCCAGGCCATGAGCCGCGAACAGGTGCTGCGCAAGCAGCGGGAGGACCTGGCGCAGATCGTCGCCTTCGCCGTCGACAACACGGATTACTACGGCAGGCGCTTCGCTGATTCGCGCGACATCGCCAGCCTGCCCATCCTGACCAAGGACGAGGTGCGCGCCAACCTCGACGCCATGCTGGCGCGCAACGCCGACCGCACGCAGGCGCACATCGGCTACACCGGCGGTTCGACCGGCCAGCCGCTGGCCTTCTGGTGGGACAGCGCCAAGCACGAACTGATGCGCGCCGGCATGATGCGCAGCTACATGATGTCGGGATGGCGGCCGGGGCAGAAGATCCTCAATTTCTGGGGTGCCCGCCAGGATATCCGGAGTGGCGGGCTGGCCAAGCGGTACGGCGAATACATCACCGGCGAGAAGACCATCGCCGCCCACGCATATACCCAAGCGCAACTGGGCGAATGGGCCGGCTTCGTCCGCGCCTGGCGTCCCATTCTGCTCCAGGGCTATGCCTCGATCATCGCAGAGCTGGCCAGCTTCGTCATCGACCACAAGTTGCGCATGCCGACGTCGCTGCTCGGCGTGTTTTCGACCGCCGAAATGCTCGACGACCGGCAGCGGCAACTCATGGAACAGGCTTTCGGCTGCAAGGTATTCAACCAGTACGGCTGCCGCGAGATTCCCAACATCGCCTGCGAATGCCGGCATGGCAACATGCACGTCTTCACCGACATGGTGTACCTGCAGTCGCTGCCCGGCAACGGCGAGGACCATCTGATCGTGACTTCGCTCACGAACCGGCTGATGCCGTTCATCCGCTACGATATCGGCGATTCCGGCCGGCTCAAGGATGGCGAATGCGCCTGCGGATCACCATTTCCGCTGATGGAAATGGGCATGTGCCGGCAGAACGATCTCGTCCGCACGCCCGGCGACAAGCGTATATATCCGTCGTACTTCAACCGCCTTCTCTGCGGCCTGGAACAGATCAGGCAGTATCAGCTGGTCCAGAGCTCGCCGGAGCGGCTCACCCTGAACCTCGTCACCACATCGCCCCTGCCCGCCGCAGCGATCGCCACCCTGCACGACAGCATCCGGCGCGATCTGGACGCGAACATGCAATTCGAGGTCAATTACGTGGAAAGAATCGAGCCCACCGCTTCCGGCAAGCGCCGATTCGTCGTCAGCCATTGCACTTGATCTGCCAACAGGGAGCCTGGACATGACGCTTCGGCCCCACCTGGGGGCCGACTTGAAACGCGCGGCCCAGACCCAATATCGGCAGGAACTGATATTCGGAGCCGGCCATGAGCGAATCCCTGATCGTCGTCTGTCCCCACTGCCACGCGCCCAACCGCGTGCCGGCGGCACGCCTTGCCGGCGGCGGCACTTGCGGCAAGTGCAAGGGCGGCCTGTTCGCCGGCGCCCCCGTCGAGCTCGACGAAGCGTCCTTCGACAGCCATGTCGGCCGTTCCGACCTGCCCGTGGTGGTCGATTTCTGGGCGCCCTGGTGCGGCCCCTGTCGCTCGATGGCGCCGGCTTTCGCACAGACGGCGCGCACGCTGGAACCGCGCTACCGTCTGGCCAAGGTCAATACCGAGGAGCAGCAGGGGCTTGCCGCCCGCTTCGGCATCCGCAGCATTCCGACCATCGCCATCTTCCGCGGCGGCCGCGAAATCGCCCGCCAGGCCGGCGCCATGGACGCCGGCACGCTCAGCCGCTGGATTCAGTCGGTCGCGTAAGCAGCGGGCGGTAAAATGCCGCCCATGCAAGATCCACTACTCCAACGCAGCCTGGCTGCGGTCTGGCACCCCTGCACACAGATGAAGCAGCACGACAGCGGCGAGCTGCCACTGCTGACTATCGCCGGCGGCAAGGGTGGCTGGCTGCACGGCACCGACGGCCGGAGCTACCTGGACGGCATCAGTTCTTGGTGGGTCAATCTGTTCGGACACCGCAACCCCCGCATCAACGCGGCACTCAAGGACCAGCTGGAGTGCATCGAGCACGTCATCCTGGCGGGCTGCACCCATGAGCCGGTGGTGGCGCTTTCCGAGCGGCTTGCCGCACTCACCGGCGGTGCGCTCGGCCACTGCTTCTATGCCTCGGATGGCGCCTCGGCGACCGAAATCGCACTGAAGATGTCGGCGCACTACTGGCGCAACAGCGGCCGGCCGGAGAAGAACCGTTTCCTTTGTCTTGCCGGCGGTTATCACGGCGAGACGGTCGGCGCGCTCGGCGTCACCGACATCGCGCTTTTTCGCCACGCCTACGCGCCCCTGCTGCGCGCGGCCACAGTGCTGCCCTCACCCGACGCCCGCCATGGCGTGAACGCGACCCGCAACGCCGCCGCCGCGCTGGAAGCACATCTCGCCGCGCACCATGGCGAAACCGCAGCCCTGATCGTCGAGCCGCTGGTCCAGTGCGCGACCGGCATGGCCATGCATGATCCGGAGTATCTGCGCCTCACGCGCGCCCTCTGCGACCGCTACGAGGTGCACCTGATCTGCGACGAAATCGCGGTCGGCTTCGGCCGCACGGGGACGTTCTTCGCCCATGAACAGGCCGGCATCCGCCCGGACTTCCTCTGCCTCTCGAAAGGCATCACCGGCGGTTACCTGCCTCTTTCAGTGGTCATGACGCGCGACGCCATCTACCAGGCGTTCTACGACGACGACACGGCGCGCGGTTTCCTGCATTCGCATTCCTACACCGGCAATCCGCTTGCCTGCCGCGCCGCGCTGGCGACGCTGGATACTTTCGAGCAGGACCACGTGATCGCCGCCAACATCGGCAAGGCGAACCGTATCGATGAATTGCTGGCGCCCCTGGCCAGCCATCCGAAGGTCAACCACTATCGCCGCCGCGGCATGATCTTCGCCTTCGATGTCGATGCCGATGCCGGCTTCGGCCGTCGCTATTACCGCGAGGCGCTGACGCGGGGCGTGCTGCTGCGCCCCATCGGCAACACGGTCTACCTGATGCCGCCTTACATACTCGACGACGGCGAAATCGAACTGCTCTGCCGCGTGACGGGCGAAGCACTGGAAGGAGCGCTGCCCGCATGAACCTTGGCGACGAGCTGGCCACCCTCGCCGACGAGAATCTGCTGCGCCGTCGCCGCGTCGCAGGCTCTCCCTGCGGACCGGAGATGGTGATCGACGGTCGAACGCTGATCTCCTTCGCCAGCAACGACTACCTCGGCCTCGCCGCCGATCCGCAGCTGATCGAAGCCGCCGCCGAAGGTGCGCGCCACTGGGGCGTCGGTGCCGGCGCCTCGCATTTTCTCGGC
>DASRXN010000015.1:0-14275 GCA_035654135.1 Rhodocyclaceae bacterium
CTACTCGGCGCAGTTGATGCGCGCCGTACCGGCCATCCTCGAAGAACAGCAGAAGCTGATCAATTTGCAGGACCGCATCGGCATTCCGCTCAAGGAGCTCAAGGACATCAACAAGCAGATGTCCACCGGCGAGGCCAAGGCCCGCCGCGCCAAGCGCGAGATGACCGAGGCCAACCTGCGCCTGGTGATCTCCATCGCCAAGAAGTACACCAACCGCGGCCTGCAGTTCCTCGACCTGATCCAGGAAGGCAACATCGGCCTGATGAAGGCGGTGGACAAGTTCGAATACCGCCGCGGCTACAAGTTCTCGACCTACGCCACCTGGTGGATCCGCCAGGCCATCACCCGCTCGATCGCCGACCAGGCGCGCACCATCCGCATCCCGGTGCACATGATCGAGACCATCAACAAGATGAACCGCATCAGTCGCCAGATCCTCCAGGAAACCGGCGCCGAGCCCGATCCGGCGACGCTGGCGATCAAGATGGAAATGCCCGAGGAGAAGATCCGCAAGATCCTCAAGATCTCCAAGGAGCCGATCTCGATGGAGACGCCGATCGGCGACGATGACGACTCCCACCTGGGCGACTTCATCGAGGACACCGCGACGCTGGCGCCGATGGAAGCGGCCCTGCACGGCAGCATGCGCGAAATCGTCAAGGAAGTGCTGGACAGCCTGACGCCGCGCGAGGCCAAGGTGCTGCGCATGCGCTTCGGCATCGAGATGAACACCGACCACACGCTGGAAGAGGTCGGCAAGCAGTTCGACGTCACTCGCGAGCGGATCCGCCAGATCGAAGCCAAGGCACTGCGCAAATTGCGTCACCCGTCGCGCTCCGAAAAGCTGCGCAGCTTCCTCGACGGAGCGGAGTAATTTCAACGAAAGTCAGCCGTGGCGACACGCCAAGTGCGTTGCCACGGCCTGTACCATCACCGCGAGTTGCCGATAACGCGAAGGCGAGCCGTAGGCAGTGCGAACAGCACGACAAGGCGAAGTCGACAAAGTTTTCGGGAACTCGAGGGCCTGTAGCTCAGTCGGTTAGAGCAGAGGACTCATAATCCTTTGGTCCTGGGTTCGAGTCCCAGCGGGCCCACCATCAATAAGCAACGGCTTAGGAGAAATCGCAGAAGGCCAACCATGCTGATCCGTCGTCCCCCGGATGTCGCACCATCCGAAATCACTCCCAGGGAGCTGTTCCTGCGGCGACGCGAATTCCTGCATCTGGCCGCCAGTGCCGCCGCCGGGGTACTGTTGCCCTACGCGCCGGCCGGCGCGAGTCCTGCGACCTCGACCAGGAGCCCGTTTTCGACCGACGAGGCCCTGACGCCCTACCGGCACGTCACGGGCTACAACAACTTCTACGAGTTCGGTAGCGACAAGGACGACCCGGCGGCAAACGCAGGCAAGATGAGCACGTCGCCATGGACGGTGGCCATCGACGGGCTCGTGCATAAGCCTAAGACCCTGGCCATCGAGGACATCCTGCGGCTGGCGCCGCTGGAGGAGCGCATCTACCGGCTCCGCTGCGTCGAGGGCTGGAGCATGGTCATCCCATGGTTAGGTTTCCCGCTCTCGACGCTGCTGGGCCAGGTGGAACCGCTCGGCAACGCGAAGTACGTCGAGTTTCACACCGACGTTCAGCCCGATGCCATGCCAGGTGTGCGCCACCGGCTGCTCGACTTTCCCTATGTCGAGGGCCTGCGCCTCGACGAGGCCAACCACCCGCTCGCCATCGCCTGTGTCGGCCTGTACGGCGACGTGCTTCCCAAGCAGAACGGTGCGCCGGTACGCATCGTGGTGCCGTGGAAATACGGCTTCAAGAGCGCAAAGTCGATCGCGCGCGTCACCTTCACCGACCGGGAACCGCGTACGGCCTGGATGCGGGCAGCGCCCGACGAATACGGTTTCTATTCGAACGTCAATCCGGAGGTCGACCATCGGCGCTGGAGCCAGGCCACCGAACGGCGACTCGGCGACTTCTTCAAGCGCAAGACGTTGATGTTCAACGGCTACGCCGACGAGGTCGGCCAACTCTATGCCGGCATGGACCTGCGGCGGAACTTCTGATGGCACCGGGTCGCCCGCGCTTCGGGCTCCGCATTCGCCAAAACCCTAAAGATACTGTCTGCATATGCCGTTAGTCATAGGATGGCTATAATGATCCTCCTTGGCCCGCTGACGAAGGCGGGTTTTTCGGGGGCAGCAGGTCTTTTCAGGTTGGGGCAGAGGCATGGAGTACCACGACAGTATCGAACAGAGCGCCGAATATCTGAGGCGTGCACTGCCTTTGATGTCCAGGCAGGCGGCGGCATTGACGCCGATCAGCTATGCCGTGTGGTACGAGTACGTCGCCGGCATCAACCCCTCACTGCGGGCTCGCATCGATGAATTGACCCGGGACGGTCATCTGCTCGACAACGAAGTCACCGCCGACCTGTTCCGCAAACATGTGGCCGAACTGGACCAGGAAATCGCCGACCGAGTCAATCTCGGTTTCCAGAAGATCATGGTCGACGTATCGCAGTCTGCCGCCAAGGCCGGCAACGAAGCCGGCCAGTTTGGCACCGCGCTGGAAAAATGGTCGGCCGGGCTTGCCAATTCGGGCGCCGATGCGGCCACGGCGACCACCGACTTGACGACGCTGCTGCGCCATACCCGGGAGATGCAACTCTCGGTCGGCACGCTGAAATGCCGCCTTGATGACAGCCAAAAGGAAATCGAGCAACTGCGGCAGGAAGTCAGCCGCGCGAGGGAGGATGCCCTGGCCGATGGCCTGACCGGACTGGTGAACCGCAGGGGCTTCGACATGGCCTTGACGGAGTGCCTGTCCGCACTCTCACCGCCAAGTCCGGGACCAAGTCTGCTGATTACCGACATCGATCACTTCAAGCGTGTGAACGACAACTACGGCCATCTGTTCGGCGACAAAGTGCTGCGCGTTGTGGCGCAAATCCTCAGGGACAGCGTCAAGGGCAGGGACACGGCGGCCCGCTACGGTGGTGAAGAGTTCGTCATCCTGCTGCCGCAGACGCCGATCGAGGGCGCGCGTGCCCTCGCGGAACAGATTCGCACGACAGTCGAGCGCTGCCGCATCAAGCGTGGCGACAGCCAGGAGAGCATCGGCGCCATCACGATCTCGCTTGGCGTGGCCAGTCATCGTGCCGGCGAGTCGGCCAGCGAATTCATCGCCCGCGCCGACAGCGCGCTTTACGCCTCGAAGAACGACGGCCGCAACCGGATCACCGTAGCATCAGGACTGACTCCCTAGCCGGCCTCGCTCAGCGGCCGAAGATACCCTTGATCACGTTCAAGGGACTGACGCCACCGAATCCCGTACCACCTTCCTGCTGCGCCGACGGCGTGTCGTCGCGACTGACTTCGCGCCCGCCGCGCCGCTCTTCCATGCCCAGCATGGTCATGCCGGTCGACTTGATGCGCACGCGCACCGCCCACTCCGGTTCCCACGGCGCCTTCGGATTGGCCGGTCGCGGCGGATATGCGAGGTTCAGTTCGGGACCGTAGGCGATCATGCGCACCATGGCGCCCTCGACGCCGCCAAAGATGCCGGCCGGAATCGGGCAGTGGTCGACACTCGGTGCCAGCACGACTTTCTCGCCGATCAGCTTGGTCACCTGCGCCGGCGCCAGGTAGTCCATCAATCCCCAGCCGGGATCGGGCTGTTCGCTCGAACTCCAGATGATCATTTCCTCCTGGCCGCGGCTGCCCATGGCGGAAAGGAAATAGCCGCGCGCCGTCGGCGCCGGCTCCCAGCCCACCGTTACCGATGCCTTGGCATCGCCCATGGCGACCATTTTCATCTTCGGCATGAAGTCGTAGCCTTCGCGCAGGGCGAAGCGCAGGCCGGCCGGCACACCCTCGCCCGCCACGGCGTGATCGCCCGCCAGCGACGCGTCCGGCGGCACGCGCTGGCGGTCGCGCTCGTTCGGCCAGACGGAGCGGCCCTGCACGGCCTTGGCACCGCGATCGGGCGCGAAGCGGCCGGTCATGAAGCGCATCCATTCCTCCGGGCCGGCTTGCGAAAAATCGACCACCCGCGGCTGCCCCGGCCTCACCATCTCGCCGCAGCCCCAGTAGAAAACCAGGCGGCCCTTGGGCTTGCCCATTTCGCCGCCTTCGCTCGCCGTTCCGCGCTCATGAGCCACGGGCTGCACGGGCAGCAGCGGCAGACTCGAACCCATGCTCATGGCGGGCGGGATGGTGTGGGTGCCGTCGGTGCCAGCCGGCTTGTTGCGGGTGTGGAGCGCCGTGTCGAGCCATTTGCCTGGGCCGCCGCCACCCATCTTGGTAGCGCCGAAGAAGCTGCCGCCGAGCATGCCGGCCAGCCCGCTGCCGGCATCCATGTCGCCCATGCCCGGGATCGACATGTTGTTGGTGGCGACATCCATCCAGAACTGGGCGACCGGCGGTTTGGTCTGCGCCAGACTAGCGGTGGCGGGAAGGATCAGGGCCGCGGCCAATGCCGCAACGGGACGCTGGTTCATGACGGGCTCCTCCCAGGACAGGACGCTGGCATTCTATTCCACGTTCAGATGAACGACGCCGACGGTGGATCGCGGTTCCAGGGCGGCTCCGGGCCCAGCCGGATCGCCAGGAATTCGACCAGCACGCGCACGCGATGCGGCACATGGCGGTTACCCGGCAGCATGGCATAGATGCCCAGCTCAGGCACTGGATAGTCGCGAAGAATCTCTTGCACCGAACCAGCTGCCAGCGCCGCGGCGGCAATGAAGGTCGGCTGGCAGGTAATGCCGAGTCCCATGACAGCGGCTTCCAGCAGCACGTCGCCGTTGTTGGCCTGTAGGCGGCCATGCACCGGAAAGCCGCGCCATTGGCCATCGACGAGGAACTGCCAGGCCGCAGTGGCCGACAGTGTGTAGTTGAGACATTCATGCGCCGACAGCTCCGCCGGATGTTGCGGCTCGCCGTGACGCTCCAGGTAACTCGGTGCCGCCACGGTCACCATGCGGCTCGAACTGAGACGGCGGGCGACTTCCTGCGGACCGAGGAAATCGGTGATGCGGATCGACAGGTCGATGCCTTCCTCGATCAGGTTGACGCGCCGATCGGAGTAGTCCATGTCGAGCGCCACTTCCGGATACAGGCGGCCAAACTCGAGCAGCAGAGGCGCCAGGTAGCGCAGGCCGAAAATCAGCGGCACGCTGATCCGGATCTGCCCGCGGGGAATCTGGCGCTCCTCGGCCAGTTCGGTTTCGGCCGCCTCGACGAGGGTGAGGATTTCGCGGCACTTTTCCAGATAGCCGGCACCGGCCGAAGTCAAATTGAGCCGTCGGGTGCTGCGGGCAATCAGCTTCACGCCGAGCTGCGTTTCGAGGCTGGCGATTTTGCGCGTCACGGCCGAGCGGGCGACACCGAGCTGCTGCGCCACGGCGGCAAAGCTGCCCAGTTCGGCGACGCGGACGAACAGGCGCATGCTTTCCAGCTGATCCATTGTTGCTCCATATGCAACAAATAATTGCAGATTGTGGCCTATTTTCGTGACGCGTTGTCGACTAGAGTCCGACTACGCCACTACGATATTCATGCCCGACCGAGACGCCATGTTGCCATCCCTCTATCTGCCCCACGGGGCGCCGACCTTTGCCCTGAAACCGGGCGCCGCCGGTTCGGCGCTGGCGCGGCTGGTGGCCGGGCTGCCGCGTCCGCGAGCGATCATGGTGGCAAGCGCTCACTGGGACACGGCAACGCCGATGGTCGGCAGCGCCGCGCGGCCGGACACGATCCACGACTTCTGGGGCTTCCCGGAACCCTTGTACGACATCCGCTACCCGGCACCGGGGGCACCGGAGATCGCCTCCCAGGCTGCCGGCCTTCTGCGCGACGCGGGATTCGCAGCGGAACTCGTCGAACATCAGGGACTCGATCACGCGGTCTGGATTCCGCTGCGGCTGATGTTCCCGGACGCCGACATACCGGTGGTGCCGCTGTCCATCCAGAGCCGCCTGGGCCCGGAGCACCACTACCGACTCGGCCGTGCACTGGCGCCGCTGCTGCGCGACGATGTGCTGGTGATCGGCTCCGGCAATCTCACCCACAGCCTGCGTGATTACCAACTGACGAGAGTCAGTGGTGACGGCACGCCAGCTTATGTGCGCGAGTTCGCCGACTGGTTCTGGCAACGCATCGAGGCCGGCGATACCGCCGCCCTGCTCGCCTATCGCAGTCGGGCGCCGGAGGCGCAACGCGCCCATCCGGCCGAGGATCACCTGCTGCCGCTCTACGTCGCATTGGGCGCCGCCGGCGACGACTGCGAGGCTGTCCGCGTGCATGCCGGCGTTGACGACCTGGTGCTGGCCATGGATGCTTTTACCTTTCAGCCGCGTCCGGGAGCATCGCAATGACCGACCAGCGTTACACCTCCACCGCCATTGCCTTGCACTGGCTCATGGCCGTGCTGATCCTCGGCAGCTTCATGGTCGGCGTTTATATGCACGATCTGCCGCTGTCGCCGATGAAGCTGAAGATATATTCATGGCACAAGTGGGCCGGCGTCACCATCTTCCTGCTGACGCTGGCGCGCCTGGCGTGGCGTGCGACCCATCGACCGCCAGCGCTGCCGGCAGCCATGCCCCGCTGGCAACAGAGCGCCGCTCACGTCGGCCACGTGCTGCTCTACCTGCTGATGATCGTCATTCCGCTCACCGGCTGGCTGATGAGTTCGGCCAAGGGCTTCCAGACCGTGTATTTCGGCGTCCTGCCGATTCCCGACCTGCTTGCCAAGAACAAGGAACTGGGCGATACGCTGAGGGAGGTCCACGAAGCGCTCAACTTCCTGATGATTGCGCTGGTCGCCGGTCATGTCGGGGCCGCACTCAAGCATCACTTCGTCGACCGCGACGACATCCTGACACGCATGGCGCCGCATCGCCCCCGCAAGGAGCAAGCCCCGTGAGACACGCCATCGCCGCATTCGCATTGCTCGCCGCCACTGGCGCGCATGCCGAGGAATACAACGCCGTACTTGCCGACAAGAGCGCAGTGACTTTCGTCTATCGCCAGATGAACGTGCCGGTCGAAGGCCGCTTCGGCAAGTTTGCCGCGCAACTGAAGTTCGATCCCGTAAAACCCGCCACCGCAACGGCCACCATCGACATCGATCTCGCCAGCATCGACGCCGGCTCGGCGGAAGCCAACGACGAAGTCGCCGGCAAGGCGTGGTTCAACAGCAAGGCGTTTCCGACCGCCCGCTTCGTTGCCACCGCCATCAGGCCGCTCGGCGGCAACCGCTACGAGGCCATCGGCAAGATGACCATCAAGGGCCGCAGCCAGGACATGACGGCACCCTTCACCTTCACCAGCCAGGGCCGCGCAGGCATCGCCGAGGGCACCCTCGCCATCAAACGCGCCGACTTCGCGATCGGCGAAGGCATCTGGGCCGATTTCGGCACTGTCGCCAACGAAGTGCAGATCAAGTTCCGCCTGCAGGCAGAAGCGCAGGCCAGCAAGAAGTAGCCCCCACCCCCATGGAGAGTCTTATGAAAGTCCGTCAGCTGCTGTCTGTTGTTCCCTTCCTCGCCCTGCCGGTTGCCGCGCATGCCGCGCCCCTGACCTACGTACTCGATCCCAACCACACCTTCCCGTCGTTCTCGTACAGCCACCTCGGCTATTCGACGCAGATGAGTCGCTTCGACAAGACCACCGGCAAGATCGTTTACGACAAGGAAACCGGCGCCGGCTCGGCCGAGATCGTCATCGACATGAAATCGGTCAGCACCGGCAGCACGCTGTTCAACGAGCACATCCAGGGCGAGGACTATTTCGACACGGCGAAGTACCCGACCGCCACCTTCAAGTCCACCGCGCTGCGCTTCTCCGGCAATGCCCCGGTGGCGCTGGAAGGGACGCTGACCATGAAGGGCGTCACCCAGCCGGTCACGCTCAAGATCACCCACTTCAAGGAAATGATGCATCCGATGATGAAACGCGAAGCGATCGGCGCCAACGCCGTCGCGGTGGTGAAGCGGTCCAGCTTCAACGCCGGCAAGAACGTACCCTTCGTCGGCGACGACGTGACGATCAGCATCGCCATCGAAGCGCTGCAGGAGTAAGCGTTACAGGATGGGGATCCCCGCTGCGCGCTGCTTGAGTTCGGCGCGCGCAGTGCGCCAGTCGGGATAGAGACTCGCCACCACGGCCCAGAAGCGCGGGCTGTGGTTCATCTCGACCAGGTGGGCGAGTTCGTGGGCGATGACGTAATCGGCGAAATGGGGCGGCAGGTGCACCAGCCGCCAGTTGATCCTGATGCCGGTCTTCGTCGAGCAGCTGCCCCAGCGCGTGCGCGCCGATGAAAGGCCAAGAGCCGGCGCCGGCCGCCGCATACGGTCGGCGTAGTGGCCGAGTCGCACCGTAAAGTGATCGAGCGCCCGCCGTTGCAGTGCCCGGCGGGCCAGGGCATCGAGGTCGGCATCGGGCCGCGCGGCCAGCACCAGCCCGTCGTCCCGCCAATGAACCCGATTCGCTCCGGCGACGACCCGCACCACGGCCTCGTCGCCGAACACCGGCAGGCGCACACCATCGCAGATTCTCAGGTGGCGCTGCGTGTGACGGGTCGCATATTCGTCGAGCTTGGCCAGCACCCAATCGCCGTGGTCGCGCACGAAGCTTTCGATCTCGGCAAGAGTCAGTCGTGGCGGTGCGCCGATGCGCAGCCCGCGCTCGTCGATGCTGATGGCCAGCCGCCGGCCGGCGGCCTGGCGCAGTTCGTAGGCAACGACGCGGGCGCCGATCAGAAGGTGGCGCGTCCTGACGGCGGGTGGCGCGGGCGGAAAACGGAACAGCGACAGCTGCTCGAACAGGCTCATGCGAGAGCGAAGAGGTCCAGGCTTGCCTCGGCGCGTGGCAAGCTGGCAACAGCCTGTGCGACGACCTGGGCGATGACGTCCTGCGACTGCTCGACCAGACGCCAGTGGCAACGCAGGCCGCCTTTGCCATCCGCCTGCAGCCAGCCGGCGCGAGTCGCGAAGGAAAGCGCCATGGCCGGCACCGGCCGGCCAAGCTCTCTGGCCGCCATGACCGCCTGCGCGGAAACGACGCGCAGCGCACGAGCGCGCAGCCAGCTCTCGGCGGCGTCCTGCACTTGGCGCGGCGTCGCCTCGGGCGGCAGCGGCAGGTGCAATTCACCACCTTCGAGCACGGCTTCCTTGCCGCGGGTATCGAGCCTTAACGTGACCATGCCGCCGAGGTAGGGCAAACCCTGACCGTCGCGCCAGCGCGCGGCGGTGTCGGGTGCTTCGGCGTCAAGCCGCAGCGCGAGCTGTGGGCTGCGTTTTTTCATTCCCGTAGAGCTGCGGGCTGATGCGGCGCATCTCGTTTTCCATCCAGGTTTCGGCGCGAAGGTTGATATCTTCCGCGGACAACCCGGTCGGGTCAATGACCGGGCCGATGCTCACCGTGACGATACCCGGGTGCTTGATGAACGCCTTGCGCCGCCAGAACTCGCCCGAATTGAGCGCCACCGGCACCACTGGCGCGCCAGCCTGGAAGGCGAGATAGGCGCCGCCGATCTTGTAACGCTTCTTGCTGCCCGGCGCGACGCGCGTGCCTTCCGGAAAGATGATCACCGAGTAGCCCTCGGCCAGGCGCTGCTTGCCGCGCGTCGCCACCTGATTGAGCGCTTCCTTGCCGGCGCCGCGATCGATGCCGACAAAAGGCATCAGCGCCAGACCCCAGCCGAAGAAGGGCAGCCAGTGCAATTCCTTTTTGTAAACGAAAGACGTCCAATCGAAGATGCGTTGCAGGACGATGGTTTCCCACGCCGACTGGTGCTTGCTGAGGATGACGCAGGGCACCTGCGGGATGTTCTCGGCGCCGACGACACGGAAGTCGATACGCAGCAGATGCTTGATCAGCCACTTGGCGCCATCGACCCAGATCATCGAGAACCGGCGCAGTTGTCGCGTCGGCAGCCAGCTCAGTAACAGCAGGATGATGATGAACGGCGGTGTCAGCAGCACCAGCAAGACCATGAACAGCAGGGAACGCAGGAAGATCATGGTCTCAGGTGATTGGCCGCTGCGGCAAGATCGGCGAAAACCAGTGTATCGGCCGGCAGGCCGGGGTCGACCTGCGTCTTCCTGCCCTTGCCGGTCAGCACCAGTATCGGCTGCGCGCCCACCGCGTCGGCCGCCTCCAGATCGCGCAGCGAATCCCCGATCGCCGGCACGCCATCCAGGTCGGCGTTGTAGCGGGTGGCGATCTCCTCCAGCATGCCGGGCTTCGGCTTGCGGCAGTTGCACTTGTCGGCATTGGTGTGCGGGCAGAAAAAGACGGCATCGATGCGCCCGCCCACCTGCGCCACGGCCTTCAGCATCTTGTCGTGAATGGCGTTCAGCGTGTCCATCTCGAACAGGCCGCGGCCGATGCCCGACTGGTTGGTCGCCACCACCACGCGGTAGCCCCACTGGTTGAGCCGCGCAATGGCATCGAGGCTGCCCGGAATGGGCTTCCACTCCTCCGGCGACTTGATGTAGAGATCCGAGTCGTGGTTGATGACGCCGTCGCGGTCGAGGATGACGAGCTTCATGTGGAAAGTTTCGAAATGTCGGCTACCTGATTCATGGCGGCGTGCAGGATCGCCAGCAGACCGAGTCGGTTCGCGCGCAAGACCGGGTCGTCGGCATTAACCATCACATTATCAAAGAAAGCGTCGACCGGCGCCTTGAGCACGGCCAGTGATTGTAGCGATGCCGTGTAGTCGCCGGCCGCGAATGCAGTGTCCGCCTTGGGCTTCACTTGGGCAAGGCTCGCGTTCAGCGCAATCTCGGCAGGTTCCCTGAGCAGCGCGGCATCGGTCTTCGGCGTCACGCCATCACTGACTTTCTTCAGGATATTGCCGACGCGCTTGTTCGCCGCGGCGAGGCTGGCGGCTTCGGGCAGCGCCGCGAAGGCGCGCACGGCAGCGAGGCGCTTCGGAATGTCGCCGAGGCGTTGCGGGCGCAGGCTGACCACGGCATCGACTTCCAGCGCCGAATAGCCCTGTTCGCGCAGCGTGCCGGCCAGGCGCTCGTAGATGAAGTCGGCGAGTTGCGCGGCGACCTTCTCGTCGCTGACCTGCGCGGCCTTGAACAACCACGACAGATCGAGCGGCAGATCCTGCTCGATCAACATGCGAATCACGCCCAGCGCATGGCGGCGCAGCGCGAACGGGTCCTTGTCGCCGGTCGGCAACTGGCCGATGCCGAACATGCCGGCCAGCGTCTCCAGCTTGTCGGCCAGCGCCACACAGACGCCGACCTGACCGCGCGGCAGCGTGTCGCCCGCGAAGCGTGGCTTGTAGTGGTCCTCGATGGCATCGGCAATCTCGACAGGCAGGCCATCGTGCAGCGCGTAGTAGCGGCCCATGATGCCTTGCAGTTCCGGGAACTCGCCGACCATGTCGGTCAGCAGGTCGGCCTTCGACAGCAGCGCCGCCTGGTCGGCCTGACGCGCCAATGCCTCGCCGCCAAGCTGCTGGCCGATGGCGCTGGCGATGGCCGCGACGCGCTGCGTGCGCTCGCCCTGAGTGCCGAGCTTGTTGTGATAGACGACTTTCGCCAGGCCGGGAATGCGGTCGGCCAGCGACTTCTTGCGGTCCTGATCGAAGAAGAACTTGGCATCGGCCAAGCGCGGGCGCACCACGCGCTCGTTGCCGCCGATCACGGCGGAAGTGTCGGCGGGATTGATGTTGCTGACGACGAGGAACGTGTTGGTGAGCTTGCCTGCGGCGTCCAGCAGCGGGAGGTACTTCTGGTTCGCCTTCATCGTCAGGATCAGGCATTCCTGCGGCACGTCGAGGAATTCCTTCTCGAACTGGCAGGTCAGCACGTTCGGCCGTTCGACCAGCGCCGTCACTTCGTCGAGCAGCGCCTCGTCCTGAATCGGCGACAACCCTTCCTTCTCGGCGTTCCGCCGCAACTGACTTTCGATCTCGGCGCGGCGCTCGGCGAAGCTGGCGATCACCGCGCCTTCAGTCTTCATCTGCTCGGCGTAGGAATCCGCATCTCGAATTACGACTAACTGGCTCCTGGATTCAAAGCGGTGACCCTGCGTCTCGCGGCCGGCAGTCAGGCCCAGCACGGAAATCGGCACCACGTCGGCGCCATGCAGCGCGACCAGCTTGTGCGCCGGGCGCACGAAGTTCACGCTGCTCCAGCCGTCGGCGAGTTGATAGGTCATCACCTTCGGGATCGGCAAGCCACTCAACGCGGCTTCCAGCGCCGTCTGCAAACCGGCGGCGAGCGTCGCCCCGGGCACGATGCTGTCGAGGAACAGCGCTTCGGCCTTGCCGTCCATTGCTCGCTTGAGCGTGGGCACAACGGACACATCGGCACCAAGGGCTGCAAGTTTCTTCAGCAGCGCGGACGTCGCATTGCCGCTTGCATCGAGCGCCACCGCGACCGGCATCAGTTTCTGCTGCACGGCTTTGTCCGCTGCCTTGGCGGCGACCGCAGTGACATGCACGGCCAGACGGCGCGGCGAGGCATACGAAGTCACAGCGGCCTGATCGACCAGGCCTTGCGACTTGAGGCTCGCCGCAAGCGTAGCAGCGAAAGATTCGCCGAGCTTTCTCAGCGCCTTGGGCGGCAGTTCCTCGACGAACAGTTCAACGAGCAAGTTCTTCATAGTCATGCCGCTTTCTCCAGCTTCGCCAGCACTTCGGCGGCATGTTCATTCGGTGCCATCGGGAAGCCGAGGCGGGCCCGGCTGTCGAGGTAGGCTTGCGCCACGCTGCGCGCCAGGTTGCGGATGCGGCCGATGTAGGCGGCGCGCTCGGTGACGGAGATGGCGCCGCGCGCGTCGAGCAGGTTGAAAGTGTGTGCGGCCTTCAACACCTGCTCGTAGGCGGGCAGCGCGAGCTGCTGTTCCATGAGATGTTTGGCGTTGCCCTCATGCGCCGTGAAGGCTGTCAGCAGGAAGTCGACGTTGCTGTGCTCGAAATTGTAGGCGCTCTGCTCCACCTCGTTCTGGTGGAAGACGTCGCCGTACTTGAGGCCCGGCGCGTACTGCAAGTCGAAGACATTCTCGACACCTTGCAAATACATCGCCAGCCGCTCCAGGCCGTAGGTGATCTCGCCGGTGATCGGCTTGCAGTCGATGCCGCCGACCTGCTGGAAATAGGTGAACTGCGTCACCTCCATGCCGTTCAGCCACACTTCCCAGCCCAGCCCCCAGGCGCCCAGCGTCGGGTTCTCCCAGTCGTCCTCGACGAAGCGCACGTCGTTTTTCTTCAGGTCGAAGCCGAGCGCTTCGAGCGAGCCGAGGTAAAGCTCGAGGATGTTCGCCGGCGCAGGTTTCAGCACCACCTGGTACTGGTAGTAGTGCTGCATGCGGTTGGGGTTCTCGCCGTAGCGGCCATCCTTGGGGCGGCGCGAGGGCTGGACGTAGGCGGCTTTCCACGGCTCGGGGCCGAGGGCGCGTAGGAAGGTCGCGGTGTGCGAAGTGCCGGCGCCGACTTCCATGTCGTAGGGTTGCAGCAGCGCGCAGCCCTGCTGGTTCCAGAATTCCTGGAGTCGCAGGATGATCTCCTGGAACGTCGGTTTGGTGGTCATCGAGGAAACCCGCTGAATCGCAAAAACGCGATTTTACAGGCTTCCACCGCGCCGAAGCGGCTATCATCGCCGCCATGACAGCCACTCCGGAACCGGCATGGAATCGCGCCTGAACGAACTCGAGGTCAAGCTGGCCTTTGCCGAAGACCTGCTCGATGCGGTCAACGCCACCGTGTATCGACAACAGCAGCAGATCGACCGTCTGCTGCAAGAGGTGCGGGAACTGCGCGAACAGTTGCTGGCCGTCGCGCCGGCAGAGGGCCGCAGCCTGCGCGATGAAATTCCGCCGCACTATTAGCGGCGTGGATTCGCGCTGCTTCCAGCCGGTCACAAAATCAGATTGAAGACGTAGCCGACCATCAGGATACCGCTGGCGACGACACCAGCAAATACGGCGAGCAGCTTCACCGTCAACACCTTGCGCAGGATGACGAACTCGGGCAACGAGAGCGCGATCACAGACATCATGAACGCCAGCACCGTGCCCAGCGCCGCACCCTTCGCCAGCAGAGCCTCGACAACGGGGATGATGCCTGCGGCGTTGGCGTACATCGGCACGCCGAGCAGCACGGCAGCCGGCAGCGACCACCACGGCGCATCCTTGCCCATGAACGAGGCCATGAAATCTTCCGGCACATAACCGTGAATGCCCGCGCCAACGGCGATACCCATCAGTACGTACGGCCAAACCTTGCCGACAATCTTGCGC
>DASRXN010000016.1:0-7065 GCA_035654135.1 Rhodocyclaceae bacterium
ACCACCCCTTCCCTTCCCGAACAGGACCGTGAAACAGGACCGCGCCAATGATATTGCCCACTCCGGGTGAGAAAGTAGGTCAGCGCCAGACTATCCCACAACAAACACCAACGCCCCGAAAGGGGCGTTGGTGTTTGTGGACCTGTACAATACACCACCATGAAGACGACCTTTCTCGATTTCGAGCAGCCGATCGCTGAACTCGAAGGCAAGATCGAGCAACTCCGTTTCGTGCAGGACGATTCGGCTGTTGATATTTCCGAAGAGATCAGCCGGTTGGAGGCGAAAAGCCTGACGCTTACCAAGGACATCTACGCCAAGCTGACTCCATGGCAAAGTGCGCAGGTGGCCCGGCATCCCCAGCGGCCTTATACGCTCGACTACATCGAGTCCATGTTTACCGATTTCCAAGAACTCCATGGTGACCGGGCTTTTGCGGACGATCATGCAATCGTCGGTGGCATGGCCCGATTCAATGGCCAGTCTTGCGTGGTGATCGGACACCAGAAGGGTCGAGACACCAAGGAAAAGATCTTGCGCAACTTCGGCATGCCTCGTCCAGAGGGGTATCGGAAAGCATTACGGCTCATGAAACTTGCCGAGCGCTTCGATATGCCGATTCTCACCTTTGTCGATACGCCAGGCGCCTATCCAGGTATTGATGCCGAGGAACGGGGGCAGTCGGAAGCGATAGGCCGTAATCTTTACGAAATGGCTCAACTCAAGGTGCCACTGATTACGACGATTATCGGCGAGGGCGGGTCAGGAGGCGCGCTCGCCGTGGCAGTCGGTGATGCCGTCTTGATGTTGCAATATTCGACCTATTCGGTCATTTCGCCTGAAGGATGCGCCTCCATCCTTTGGAAGAGCGCCGAAAATGCACCCGAGGCGGCCGAAACCATGGGCATCACTGCAGCGCGGTTGAAATCGCTCGGCTTGGTTGATCGCGTCATCAACGAACCGGTTGGTGGCGCACATCGGGATTATCGGGCGATGTCGGTGGGGCTAAAAAAAGCGCTCCAGGACCAATTGAAACAAATCGCCACGCTGTCGCCCGCCGAGCTTGTCGAACGCCGATTGGAGCGCGTGATGGGCTATGGCCGCTTCAAGGAAATCCCCATCCACTGAGCGGCTGCCGTCGGCCATCGCCGACTGTCTCGGTCGCTATCTTCAGACCGGAGACAGTCTTCTGGTGGGTTTGTCGGGTGGCATCGATTCGGTAGTCCTGCTGCATGCCATCCGTCCCCTGCACCTGCCAGTCACGGCGCTCCACGTCCACCACGGCCTGAGCAAGCAGGCCGACCGTTGGACCGATTTCTGCCGTGAAACTTGTGCTGCCTGGGGGATTCCACTCACGGTTGATTACGTGGACGTCGAGCGTGACAGTGCAGATGGTCTGGAGGCTGCCGCGCGCCGCGCGCGGCATGTCGCGTACGGGCGTATGGCAGCCGATTGGATCGCTCTGGGGCACCATCGCGGCGACCGGGCCGAAACCATGCTATTCAATTTGTTGCGTGGCGCAGGGGTACGGGGTACCGGTTCCATGTGCGAGCGCAATGGGCGACTGTTGCGTCCCTTGTTGCATGTCGGACGTGAGGAAATTTTGGAGTATGCGACCACGCATGGGCTTTCCTGGATCGAAGACGAAAGCAATGCCGATATTCGCTACTCGAGGAATTTTCTTAGGCACCGGATTCTGCCGGCAATCGCGCGGCGTTTTCCGGCAGCCGAACATCGTTTGGCGAGCACGGCATCGCGCTTCGCCGAGGCGGCCGACCTGCTGGACGAACTTGCGCAGTTGGATCTGGGTGAGCAAGCTCCAAGGTTTCCAGTGTTGGTCGATGTCCTGGCACGACTATCCGAAGCGCGGGGGCGCAATATCCTGCGTTTCCTTTTGACGAGCCAAGGTGTCGGCATACCAAGCGAGGAGCGTCTTCGGGAGGCACTGCGACAGTTCCTGGTTGCCGGTCCCGACCGGCATCCCTCGATTGCCTTCGGCCATTGGAGGCTGACGCGTCGACGCGGTTGGATTGAACTGGATAGCGACTGAGGCGAAGTCAGTCGTGCGGATTTCCTGCCAATAACTGGGCCAGTTCTACCGCAGACTTGACGTCCATTTTTTCGAAAATGCGCGCCCGATGGACTTCAACAGTGCGCATGGCGATATCTAGGTCGGCTGCAATAACTTTGTTGTATTGGCCGTCCAGAATCCGCTCCATCACCTCTCGCTCCCGGTTGGTGAGGCTCTGCAGGCGCGACTCGATGGAGGCGGTCGATGCGGCCTGGCTGCGGCGCTGAAGATCGAGATGGAGCGCGGCAATCACCCGGTCGGCTAGGTCGTTATCGTTGCACGGCTTTTCCATGAAGTCGAAGGCGCCCTTTTTGAGGGACAGGACAGCCTGAGGCACGTCGCCGTGGCCAGTGAGGAAAATGGTCGGCATCGTGCAGCCCAACGCAAGCAGACGATCGAACAACTCCGGACCACTCATGGCCGGCATGCGGATATCGAGTACCAGGCAGCCGCACATGTCGCTGCCATAGTCGGCGAGAAAGGCTTCAGCCGAACTCCACGACCGACAATCGACCCCGCGCGATCGCAGCAGCCAGGCCAGCGCATCGCGAATGGCTTCATCATCATCGACGAGATGGGCGATGCCTCGGGTCATCGGAGTTTGGTGGGTAGCAGGATGTGGAAAATGCTACCACCTTCCGGGTTCGGATCGACCCAGAGGCGGCCCTTGTGCCCTTCGATGACCGAGCGGCAGATGTTGAGGCCCATGCCCATGCCTTCTGCCTTGGTGGTGAAGAACGGTTCGAAGAGGCGCGCCATGAGTTCGGCCGGGATACCGCCACCACGGTCGGCGATGCTCAGATGTACCCGGCCTTCATCCAGGTATACCGACACTGTCAGCAATCGACTCTCGGCTGGAATGTCCTGCATCGCCTCGATACCATTGCGCATCAGGTTCAGGATGGCTTGGCCCAGCAGGATATGATCGCCGTGGATGACCGGCATGGCGACCGGGATGTCGCGCTGAATGCGTACTCCGTGCCGGCGTGCGTCCGGTTCGAGCAGGCTGATCATTTCCTCCACCAATTGGCCGACCTCGCAGGGCTCCGACTTCGGTTCTGCGCGGCGGACGAATTCATAAATACGGCGGATGATGCGGCCGGCACGTTGAGCCTGTTCCGTGCTTTTGGTAAGCACCTGTTCCAGTTCCTTGGGATCGGCCGTGCCTGAAATCAGTTGATTCAGACAGCCTGCGTTATAACTCGCGATGGCAGCCAGAGGCTGGTTGAGTTCATGGGCCAGACTGGATGCCATTTCGCCCATAGCGACCAGTCGTGCCGTCGCCTGCAGTCTTTCCTGCTGCTGGCGGGCAAGTTCCTCAGCCCGCTTCTGGTCGGAAATGTCGATGACCGAACTCATCCAGCCAGTCTGTTTTCCTTGTTCATCGATCAAGGGCGCTTCGTGGATCAAGACAGGAAAGACTTCACCGTTGCGGCGCTTGAACGGCACCTCGAAGCCCCGGCTCGGTCCCTCGCCAGCCAGAATTCGATCGTGAAGAGCACGGGTCGCCTCGATTTCCTCATCCACCCAATAAGGCATGGGTGGCAACCGACCGATTAACTCTTCCGCGCTCCAGCCGACCATGGCGCAGAAGGCAGGATTGACGTAGCTAATGCGCCCTTCCAGGTCCCGCGCGCGCAGGCCGGTCTGGACCGAATCCTCCATGGCTTTGCGGAAGGCGTGCTCGTTGTGCAGGGCCTGTTCCGCTGCCAGTCGTCGCTGCACGTGGCGGCGCAATGCCCAAAGGCTCCAAAGGACGATGATGGCGAGGAAAACCAGCGCCGCCGACAGCAGGCGGCCGGCCAATGGCGCCGGGGAGCGATATGGCGTTGCCTGGAGCGAAAGCCCCTTCCCGGGCGGTTCGAAGGCCAGTTGATAGCCGCCTTCGGTGGCGGCAGTCTCTACCTTGGATCGGCTCGCCAGGGCCTTGCCGTCAGCGTCCGCGACCACGATGCGATAGCGCTCTGCCAGCCACCAGGGCACGGATTCCTCAAGCATCCGCTGAAGGGAATAGCCGCCGGCAACAATACCGACAACCCGCCCGTCATGAGAAACGGGCACATAGACATCGAACCACCAGTCGTCGTTCCCTTGCAAGTAGGGGTTGCCATAGACCGGCTTGCCAAGGGAGCGCGCAAGAGTCTGGGCCTCCTCGTCCAGCGTCGTAGCCGGCGAGGCCGGAAATTCGAGTCGACGGCGCCCGCCGGCATTGAGCCAGCGTACATGACGGAGACCAGTCTGGTTGTCTATCAGGACGCGGGCATGCGATTCGAACGTAGCGTTGTTGCTCGCCTCGCGCGATCCAATCTGGCCGAGCAGTTCCTCGTTGTGCGTCAGTACGAAGCGAAGGTTCTGCTCCAGCCAGAGCATGTCGCTGATAAGCGTCGCCCGCTGTTCCTCATTGTCCGCACGGTTTGACATCCAGAGCAGTGCGGCCACGGCAGCGATGAAGAGTACGAACGAAAGCCGTGGCAGCAGCCACAACCAGCCTGTTGTCCGCATTTCGGATTGGGTCTGCAAGCGCGCCATCGGCGGATGTTAACCCGGCTGACGGTGGCAAGATCACTTTGCGGATATCCACAATGGCGGCCACGGACCGGCGCAGCCAGAATCGCACCATGCCGTAGAGGCATCATTGGAGGAGACACAAATGAAAATCCGCAACCTGGTCGTCGGCATCGCCGCCGTCACCTTCTCACTGGCCGCGATGGCGCAGCAGCCGATCGTTATCAAGTTCAGCCATGTCGTTGCCGTCGATACCCCGAAAGGACATGCTGCGGAGTACTTCAAAAAGAAGGCCGAGGAACTGACGGGCGGCAAGGTCAAGGTCGAGGTGTATGCCAACAGCACGTTGTACAAGGACAAGGAGGAGATGGAGGCGCTGCAACTTGGCGCGGTGCAGATGCTGGCGCCCTCTCTTGCCAAGTTCGGTCCTCTCGGCGTCAAGGAGTTCGAGGTCTTCGATCTGCCCTACATCTTTGACAACTACGATGAACTGCACAAGGTGACCCAGGGGCCGGTCGGCAAGCAGTTGCTGGGCAAACTGGAAGCCAAGGGCGTCAAGGGACTGGCCTACTGGGACAACGGCTTCAAGTCCTTCTCGGCGAACAAGCCACTGAGGACACCTGAGGACTTCAAGGGCTTGAAGATGCGCATCCAATCGTCAAAGGTGCTCGAATCACAGATGCGTGCGCTAGGCAGCCTGCCCCAGGTGATGGCCTTCTCCGAGGTATATCAGGCATTGCAGACTGGCGTGGTGGATGGCACCGAAAACCCTATCTCCAACCTCTACACCCAGAAGATGCACGAGGTGCAGAAGAACCTGACCCTGACGGAGCACGGTTATCTCGGCTATGCCGTCATCACCAACAAGAAGTTCTGGGATGGCTTGCCTTCCGACATTCGCAAGCAGCTTGAGGATGCGATGGAACAGGCGACCCGCTACGCCAATCAGATCGCCAAGGTTGAGAACGACAAGGCACTCGATGCTGTCATGAAGGCGGGCAAGACGCAGGTATACACGCCGACTGCTCAGGAAAAGCTGGCGCTCAAGAAGGCCCTGATCAAGACCCATGTCGACATGGAGTCGCGTATCGGCAAGGATCTGATTCAGTCGATCTACAAGGAAACCGGTTTCAATCCGGCCAAGCTGTAAGAGTCAGCCATGGTGACCCGCCACCGATTGGTGGTGGGTGTCCTGTTACCTTGCCGGAGACTATCGGATGAAGTTCCTCGATCATCTTGAGGAATGGCTGATCACCTTCCTTATGGGCGTTGCGACCCTGATCATTTTCGCCTCGGTGATGCACCGCTATGCCTCCGGATTTTCCATTCCCGGATTCCAGGACTGGCTGCTCGGCCTGAACTTTGGTTGGGCGCAGGAACTGTGCATCATCATGTTCGTCTGGATGGCCAAGTTCGGCGCCGCCTACGGCGTTCGTACCGGCATCCACGTCGGTGTCGACGTGCTGATCAATCGTCTCGACAGCGATAACCGCGGTAGGTTGATCGTATTCGGGCTGCTTGCGGGCGCGACGTTTACGGGCATCGTCGGCACGCTTGGTGCACGCTTCGTCTGGGAAAACGGCATGCATTACGCCGTATTCACGTTCCTCGGTTTGGCCACTGGCGATCTGCCGGAAGGCCCGACAACGCCCGATCTCGAGTGGCCGACCTGGATGGTCTATTCGGCCGTGCCGCTGGGTTCCTACTTGATGTGCTTCCGCTTCCTGCAAGTGACGCGCAGTTTTATCAAAACCGGCGAATTGCCGCGCCATGACCATGGCCATGTCGATGGGCTCGAGGAGGGCAAACCTCTTGAACCGGGCAAAGATGATGCGATCTATCGAATGGACGACGAATTGCATCCGCATGACCTGGACGACGGCAAGGGAGACGGCAAATGAACACCGCCATCATCTTCGGCCTACTGGTCGCGCTCATGCTCACCGGCATGCCGATTTCGATCTCCCTCGGCCTGACGGTTCTATCCTTTCTGTTCTTCATGACCCAGGTACCGACCGAGTCGGTAGCCCTCAAGTTATTTACGGGCATCGAGAAGTTCGAGATCATGGCCATCCCGTTCTTCATTCTGGCCGGCAACTTCCTGACCCATGGTGGTGTGGCGCGACGCATGATCCGTTTCGCCACCTCCATGGTGGGCCACTGGCACGGTGGTCTGGGCCTCGGTGGCGTGTTGGCCTGTGCGCTGTTCGCGGCCGTGTCGGGTTCGAGTCCGGCCACGGTGGTGGCCATCGGTTCGATCCTGATGCCGGCCATGGTCAAAGCGGGTTTTCCGAAGCGCTTCGGCGCCGGCGTCATCACCACTTCGGGCGCACTCGGTATCCTCATTCCGCCGTCCATCGTCATGGTCATGTACTCGGTATCGACCAACACTTCTGTGGGTGCGTTGTTCATGGCCGGAGTGATTCCAGGCCTGGTATTGGCGACGATGCTCGGCCTGACCACGTGGTACCGAGCGTGGAAGAACGACT
>DASRXN010000017.1:0-7072 GCA_035654135.1 Rhodocyclaceae bacterium
ACCACCCCTTCCCTTCCCGAACAGGACCGTGAAACAGGACCGCGCCAATGATATTGCCCACTCCGGGTGAGAAAGTAGGTCAGCGCCAGACTATCCCACAACAAACACCAACGCCCCGAAAGGGGCGTTGGTGTTTGTGGAATTGCTTGATCGACTCAAAGCAATATCAGATTGTCACGATGGATCAGTTCCTCGTCATCGAGGTAGCCGAGCAGGGATTCGATCTCCGCCGTGGCATGTCCCGCGATGCGGCGGGTTTCCGAGTTCGAGTAGTTGATCAGGCCCCGCGCAACCTCCTTGCCCGAAGCTGACCGACAGGCAACCGCGGCACCCCGTTCGAATTCGCCCTCGACTGCCTTGACGCCGACCGCCAACAGGCTGCGCCCGGCATTGAGTGCCGCGATTGCGCCATCGTCAAGCACCAGGCTGCCGGCCAGTTGCAGGTGATCAGCCAGCCACTGCTTGCGGGCGGTGAGAGGCGATTCGGTGGCGAACAGCAGCGTACCGATCGCCTCGCCCCGTGCCGACCGCAACAGGGCGTCTTCCTCCCGACCGCTGACAATCATCGTATGCGCGCCACTGCGGGCGGCCCGCTGCGCCGCCCGTACCTTCGTGATCATGCCGCCCTTGCTGATACCGCTGCCGGCGCCCCCTGCCATCGATTCGTAACTGCGATCCGCGGCCGGTCCCTCGGCTATCAATGTCGCCGACGGATCCAGGCGGGGGTCGGCGGTGTACAGGCCCCTTTGATCGGTGAGAATGATCAGAACGTCAGCTTCGACGAGGTTGGCCACCAACGCGCCCAGCGTATCGTTGTCGCCAAACTTGATCTCGTCGGTAACGACGGTATCGTTCTCGTTGATGATGGGCACGACGCCATAGCCCAGCAGCGCCTGTAGCGTCGAACGCGCATTCAGGTAGCGCTTGCGATCCGAGAGGTCTTCGTGAGTAAGTAAAATCTGCGCAGCCTTGAGGCCATGCTGGGCAAACGTTGTATCGTAGGCCTGTGCGAGGCCCATTTGACCAACAGCAGCAGCGGCTTGCAAGTCGTGCATGGCGTGCGGGCGGGCCGCCCAACCCAGGCGCTGCATGCCAGCCGCAATGGCGCCGGAAGAAACCAGCAGTACCTCGCGGCCGTCTTCACGCAAGGCCGAAATCTGCCGCGCGCAGTCGGCAATGAAATCCAGCGCCAGCCCGGCGCCGTTGTTGGTGACCAGAGCGCTGCCGACCTTGACGACCAGTCGCCTACTCCGGGCGATCCTCGTTCTCATGAGAGCGCTGTTCCTCCAGATGTTCCATGATGGCGAAAGTCAGTTCCCGGCAGCCGGCGCCATCGATGGCGGAAATCACGAAGTGCCGTACGCCCTTGCCGTAGCCCTTTACCAGCGCCGCGATGCGTGCCTTGCGCTCCTCCTCGGGCACCAGGTCGATCTTGTTGATCACCAGCCAGCGAGGCTTCTTGTACAGGGCCTCGTCGTACTTCTTCAGCTCCTTGATGATAGCCTTCGCTTCCTTGAGCGGATCGGTACTTGGGTCGAAAGGCGCAATGTCCACCAGATGAAGGAGCACGCGGGTACGTTGCAGGTGGCGCAGGAACTGGTGGCCCAGACCGGCTCCTTCCGCAGCACCCTCGATCAGTCCGGGAATGTCGGCGACGACGAAGCTGCGGTTATGATCGACGCGCACCACGCCCAGGTTCGGCTGCAGCGTCGTGAATGGATAATCGGCCACCTTCGGCTTGGCGGCGGAAACGGCGCGAATGAAGGTGGACTTGCCTGCGTTGGGCATGCCCAGCAAGCCAACATCGGCCAGCACCTTGAGTTCGAGGCGCAGATCGCGCCGCTCGCCTTCACCGCCGGGCGTGCATTGACGCGGCGCCCGATTGGTACTCGACTTGAAATGCAGATTGCCGAGACCGCCTTGGCCGCCCCTGGCGATGAGCGCGCGTTTGCCGTCGGCATCGAGGTCGGCCAGCACTTCGCCGGAACCGATATCGGTGAACACGGTGCCGACCGGCACCCGTAGTTCCATATCCTCGCCGGCCTTGCCATAACAGTCCGAGCCGCGGCCGTTTTCGCCTTTCTGGGCGCGGAAGATGCGGGTGTAGCGATAATCGATGAGGGTATTCAGGTTACGGTCGGCGGTTGCCCAGATACTGCCGCCACGGCCGCCGTCACCGCCATCCGGGCCACCGCGCGGGATGAATTTTTCGCGACGAAAAGACGCAACGCCATTGCCGCCGTCCCCGGCAATGACCTCGATCTTGGCTTCGTCGAAAAACTTCATGGGTACTCCAGAAACAAAAAAGCCCTATCACGAAGATAGGGCTTTTGCGACCAGCGCGATGCCCTGTCAGGCGGCAGCCGGAACGATCTTGACTGTCTTGCGCTTGTCGGCGCCCTTGGTGACGAATTCCACCTTGCCTTCGACCTTGGCGAACAGCGTGTGATCCTTGCCGATGCCAACGTTGTCGCCGGGGTGGAACTGGGTGCCGCGCTGACGAACGATGATGCTGCCGGCGGAAACGAGTTGGCCGCCGTAGCGCTTTACGCCAAGTCGCTTCGACTCGGAATCGCGGCCGTTGCGGGAACTGCCGCCTGCCTTTTTGTGTGCCATGACTGGTGACTCCTGCTCTTAATCTCTATTAAGCCGAGATGCCGGCGATCTCGATTTCGGTGAAGTTCTGCCGATGCCCCTGGTGCTTCTGGTAGTGCTTGCGCCGACGCATCTTGAAAATATTCACTTTGTCATGCCGACCGTGCGCGACCACCTTCGCCGTGACCTTGGCGCCCGCAACGAGCGGCGTGCCGATTTTCACCGACTCGCCTTCGCCGACCATGAGCACCTGGTCAAGAGTGATTTCCGCGCCCACGTCCGCTGGTATCTGTTCTACTTTGATCTTTTCGCCAGCGACAACGCGATACTGCTTGCCACCGGTTTTTACGACCGCGTACATGATGGACTCCGTTAAACAACGTTAGAAGAACCGCGCATTATAGTGAGCCAAGCCATTCTGGTCAAAGACTAATTTTGCCGCGTTGACGGCGGCCCCGCGGACGCCTACCATCGCGCCTTTTCCCGAGTTGCGACGTGGATCTTTCAGCCATCTATTCCCTGATTGCCGGCGACATGGCCGCGGTCGACGCCGTCATCCGCGCGCGCCTGCATTCGGATGTCCTTCTCGTTCGCCAGGTCGCCGAATATATCGTCGCCGGTGGCGGCAAGCGCATGCGGCCGGCCCTCGTCCTGCTGACTGCGGGCGCGTTGGGCTACCAGGGCAAGCGCCATCACGAACTTGCCGCAGTAGTCGAATTCATACACACCGCGACACTGCTGCACGACGACGTGGTGGACGAATCCGACTTGCGACGTGGCCGCGACACCGCCAATGCGCTCTTCGGCAACGCCGCCAGCGTTCTGGTGGGCGACTTTCTCTACTCCCGGGCGTTCCAGATGATGGTCGGCGTCGGCAACATGCGCGTCATGGAAGTGCTGGCGGATGCCACCAACGTCATCGCCGAAGGCGAGGTGTTGCAGTTGATGAACTGCCACAATGCCGACATCGACGTCGAAGATTACCTTCAGGTCATCCGTTTCAAGACAGCCAAGCTGTTCGAAGCGGCCGCACGGCTAGGAGCCATCCTCGGCGGTGCCGACATCGAACTGGAAGATTGCCTGGCACGATACGGCATGCACCTGGGGACTGCCTTCCAGCTGATCGACGATGTCCTCGACTACTCGGGCGAGGAAGCTGAAACCGGCAAGCATCTGGGTGACGACCTCGCCGAAGGCAAACCGACTCTGCCCTTGATCCATGTGCTCAAGCACGGCAAGCCGGAGGACGCAGCTTGCGTGCGCAAGGCCATCGAGGAGGGCGGGCGCGATGCCTTTCCTCATGTGCTGGCAGCCGTCAAAGCCAGCGGCGCCCTCGACGCGGCGCGCAAGCAGGCCGAGGCGGAGGCGAAAATCGCCATCGACGCAATTGCTTGTCTGCCGGCTTCAATTTACAAGAATGCTCTGTTAGAATTGCCGGCCTTTTCCGTCTCCCGGCGGTTTTGACGGCGGAAGAATTCGGGGTGTAGCTCAGCCTGGTAGAGTACTGCGTTCGGGACGCAGGAGTCGGAGGTTCGAATCCTCTCACCCCGACCAATAATTCAAGTTGGTTGTTGTCGCAATGCCGGCCTATTGGCCGGCATTTTCGCTTGCGGCGAACAAGGGCGCGGGCGAAGTTGAACTGGCAAAGGACAAAGGGTCATGTCCGACTTGCTCGGCGGCAACCACGCGGTTGCGGCCGCTGCGTTTGGCCTCGTAGAGGGCATTGTCGGCGCGGGTCAGCAATTCGTCGCCAGTCTCGCCCGCCCGATATTCGGCGACGCCGATGCTTACCGTCACCTGGATGTTGCACGGATATGAGGCGGTCTCGACCGCCTCGCGAATCTGTTCGGCCAACAGGAAGGCATTTTCCAGGCGGGCGCCGTCTGCCAGGACAACGAATTCTTCGCCGCCCCAGCGCGCATCGACATCGTTCTGGCGCAAGCGCTCGTGCAGCACTTCGGCGAATCGCTTGAGTACCTCGTCGCCACCGACGTGGCCACAACGGTCGTTGATGCTCTTGAAGTGGTCGAGGTCGATCAGCAGCAGCGAAAAGCTTCCCTCATGCCGGGCCAGGTGCGCAATCGCGCCTTCCAGGCGCTGATCGAAGCTGCGCCGGTTCCACAGTCCGGTCAACTGGTCCTTGGCAGCAAGCAATTCCGTGGCGGCAAGCGCCGTGCGCAGCGCATCGTTGCTTTCCTCCAGATCGCCGCGAACATGCTGCAATTGTGTTGTCAGCGCCAGTCGACGCCGGATGCCGGCGTTCACGAAGAACGTCAAGATCAATGCCAGAACCGCCGCCAGGGCCACGAGCAGCTTCTCGTAGCGCCAACTTGTCAGCAGGCTTTCGATATTTCTGCCATAGGTGACGTAGAAAGGGTAGCGCGGCAGTTTGCGAACGACCACCAGGCGATCGACATCATCGGCCGGCGATCGCACAAAATGGACATCGTCCGTTGATTGGGCTGCGCTGACTTCGTTCAGAGGCAATATATCCGCCAAGCTGGCCGGAAAATTTCTTCCCGTCGGATAGCCGGCCAGCAGCCCGTTGGTCGCGTCGATCAGTCCGATGAAATCCTTTTCATCGAAGGCCTGCGAGCGGCAGAATTTCACGAAGCCGTCTTCCAGTGCCAGGTGCGCCACCAGGGCCCCGATCGGTTGGCCATCCTGCCCGAGAATGCGGCGAGCCATGTGCACACCCCAGATTCCCGAAATGGGGTCATGCCTGGCGGCGGAAATTACCGGTGTGTCCAGCTGAGTCCCCTGCTTAATCGCCAGGAAATAGTTTTTCCGAGCAGAATCGGTGGCATTTTCCCTGCCGGGTGAGCTTGCCAGAACATGGCCGTCGGCATCCGCCACCACCAGGGAAACCAGGTCCGCGTTACGTTCCTGGCCAAGGGCCAACAGTGCCTGTATCGCTGCCTGCCGGTCCCTGGAAAGTTGGTAGGCGTGATCGAAATCGCCGGGCCGAAGACTGTCGATGATCGACTTCAGCGACAGGTCGGCATGCTCGAAGGCGAGCGCCGACCGCTCTGCGGCCAATTGCGCCACCGCGAGGACGTGTTCCTGAAGGTGCTTTTCCACCGTTGCCGTGGCATGGCGCCAACCGCCGACCAATAGGGCGATGAAGGCGAATGCCATCGCCCACGTTGCCAGAATGCTGAATGGCAAACGGGCGAAACGTTCGGCCATGGTCGGCCGGGAAGAATGGGGGCCCTGGAAAGAGGCCATGATCGTTGAGCTTTCGATTCCGACCGACGGTCGCAAAAAAATTGACGAATCCTGCGCGTCCCCGGTCGGGAAAGCAATCGAGCGAAAGTTATATGCCCTGATTCGGCTCCTGGCAGAACCGCTTGCGGCCGGCTACAAGTTTGCCGCCGCCCACTGCTGCCAGCGCCATGTATCGGCACACATGGCATCGATGCCCCGCTCGGCCTGCCAGCCCAGCAGATGCTTCGCCAGGCCGGGATCGGCGTAACACTGTGCAATATCTCCCGGGCGGCGCGACGCGACGCGATAAGGCACCGGGCGGCCGCTGGCCTGCTCGAAGGCCCGGACCATTTCCAGCACCGAATAGCCGCGGCCGGTACCCAGATTCACGGTCAGGACGCCGGCATGTCTGGCCAGCGCGCCGAGCGCCGCGAGGTGGCCGAGCGCGAGATCGACGACGTGGATGTAGTCGCGCACGCCGGTGCCGTCCGGCGTCGGGTAATCATTGCCGAATACCGAAAGCTGCGCCAGCTTGCCGACCGCCACTTGCGAAACATACGGCATCAGGTTGTTGGGAATGCCGTTCGGGTCTTCGCCGAGCGTGCCGGAAACGTGGGCGCCGACCGGGTTGAAGTAGCGCAGCAGGGCAATGCGCCAGCTGGAATCCGCCTTGGCCACGTCGCGCAGCACGTCCTCGATCATCAGCTTCGAGCGGCCGTACGGGTTGGTCGCCGACAGCGGAAAATCCTCGCGAATCGGCACGCTCGCCGGGTCGCCATACACCGTCGCGGACGACGAGAACACCAGCGTCTTCACGTTCGCGTCGCGCATCGCCTCGAACAGCGTCACGCTGCCGGAAACGTTGTTGTCGTAGTACTCGATCGGCATTGCCACCGATTCGCCGACCGCCTTCAGGCCGGCGAAATGGATGACCGCGTCGCAGCCGGCCAGAGCCGCCTTCAGGGCATCCCGATCGCGGATGTCGCCGCGCACGAAATCGGGCCGCCGGCCCGCGATGGCCTCGATGCGGTCCAGCACCGACGCCTTGCTGTTGCAGAGGTTGTCGATGATGGTGACATCGAAGTCTGCTGCCAGCAACTCGACGACCGTGTGCGAACCGATATAACCAACGCCGCCGGTAACCAGGACCTTCATGGAAAGACCTCGGCATCGCGGAAGGCCATACCCATGGCATCCTTGGCCGAAACCTGTGGCGTGATGTCGCCAAGCGGCCAGTCGATGGCGAGATCCGGATCGTTCCAGGCGATAC
>DASRXN010000018.1:0-18835 GCA_035654135.1 Rhodocyclaceae bacterium
CGCAGGGCGACGACGTTGCCGCTGGCATTGACCGACAGCGCGCCGGACAGCGTGCCGTCATAGAGATTCATCGAATGGGGGGCGATGTCCAGCCTGCCGCCGGCGGCGTCGATCTTCAGCTTGACGTTGCTGGCCTTGACGTTGCTCACCTGGAATTTGCCGATGCGAACGGCGCCATGGACATCCAGGCCCTTGAGGGCCGACAGGTCGATCCGGCCATCGCCAGCTGCCTTCTTTTCCTCGCCGGGCTTGGCCGGCGGCAGGTACTTGTCCACGTTCAACTGGTCGATGTCGAGATCGAAGCCGAGCGACAGCGGCGAGAATTTCGCCACGTCGAATTTGAGGGCGATCTTCGAATCGTCAAAGCGCGTGGCCAGGTTGCCGTGGGCGGACTGTTTCGCCAGTTCGGCGCGCAGCTGCCCGGAGATCGGCAGCTTGAGCGATTTCATCGGCATGCGCGGGCTGGCAATGTCGATGGCGCCGTCGATCTTGTCGATCGTCAAAGTCTTGGCCTCATCGGGGGCAAGCACGAGCCGGGGCATGTCCAGCCGGAGCTCGACGCTGTCGGCACCGGCCTTGCCTTTCGCCGCCAGGGTCAGGGCATTGACCTCGTAGGCCTGTTTGCCGGTATCGGCGGTCACCCGGCCGGTGGCGAGGTCAAGGCCGGAGAGGGTCGAGGTCTGGCCGTTCTGCTCATCCTGCCAGGTGAGCTGGACGTTGCCGATCCTGATGCCGGCAATGTCGGCCTGTACCGGCGACGATGCCTTGTCCGATTTGTCCTTGGACAGCAGATCGTCGATGTTGAGCTTGCCGTCCTTGTGCTTGATCAGCGTTGCACGCGCGCCATCGAGCTCGACCGTGTTCACCACGATCTGTTTCGACAGCAGGGGCATCACGGCAACCGAAACCCGGGCACTGTCGATGGCGGCAAATTCCTTCTCGCTGCGGAATTCCGAGAGCGACACCTTGCCGACGCGGACTCCGACATTGGGCCAGAACGACAATGCCAAGTCGCCGTCGATCTTTAGCGTGCGCTGCTTCTTTTCCTGTACTGCCTTGGTCAGTTCGGTTTTCAGCCGGGTACTGTCGAAGGTCGCCGCGAAATAGCCGACCAGCCCGAGGATGACTGCCGCGACGACGCCGAGTATGACAGCGGCTAACTTTAACGTCTTCATGGCTAAGTACTTTCTTATGAAATTTGGTAGAGTCTTCAGCGTAGCAGAAACCTGAGAGGAGGAAACAACATGAGTGGATTCATGCAGGAATTCAAGGAGTTTGCAGTCAAGGGCAACGTGATGGACCTCGCCGTCGGCGTCATCATCGGCGGTGCCTTCGGCAAGATCGTCGATTCGGTGGTCGGCGATCTGATCATGCCGGTGGTCGGCCGCATCTTCGGCGGTCTCGACTTCAACAACTACTTCCTTGCCCTCAAGGAGGTGCCGGCCGGCACCGTCATGACGCTCGATGCCGTCAAGAAAGCCGGCGTACCAGTGTTCGCTTATGGCAGCTTTCTTACCATCCTGCTCAACTTCCTCATCCTGGCCTTCATCATCTTCATGATGGTCAAGCAGATGAATCGCCTGAAGCGCGAGGAACCCGCTGCGCCGGCCGAGGCGCCGCCAACGCCCGAGGACATCGTGCTGCTGCGCGAAATCCGCGATTCGCTGAAGAAGTAAGCAACCGTCCTACGCGCCGTCGGCGACGAACGGATTGCTACGCCGTTCCTCGCCGAGGGTGGACATCGGGCCATGGCCAGGAATGAACTCGACATCATCGCCGAGCGGCCATAAACCCTGCCGGATCGAACGGATCAGCGCGTCATAGTCGCCGCGCGGGAAATCGGTACGGCCGATGGAGCCGGCGAACAGCACGTCGCCGACCACCGCCAGCTTCGACGGCCGGTGGAAGAAACAGACATGACCGGGCGTATGCCCCGGCGTGTGCAGCACTTCCAGTAAGACATGACCGAATCCGACGGTATCGCCGTCTTCCAGCCAGCGATCCGGCGTGAAGGCATCGCAATGGGGAAACCCGAACATGCGGCTCTGCTCGGGCAGCTGCCGGATCCAGAACTCATCCTCGCGCTGGGGGCCTTCGACCGGTACCGCCAGGCGCGCCGCCAGTTCCGCCGTGCCACCGGCATGGTCGATGTGACCATGGGTGAGCAGGACTTTCGCGATGGTCAGACCCAGTCGCGCGGCGCTGGCGACGATGTGATCGATATCGCCGCCGGGGTCGACCACGGCGGCCTGCTTGGTCTCCTCACACCAGAGCAGGCTACAGTTCTGGGCGAAGGCGGTGACGGGCAGGATGCGGTATTCCATGGCGGGGATTCTACAGACCCCGGGCCCAGGCCGGCCGTAGCGGGGCACGCTCGGGATGGGCGATGGCGGAGCGCAATTGCGCCAGCAGTCTTTCCTTGTCGGCGCCGAGCGTGCCTTTCAGGATCAGCCAGTTAGAGGCGTGATCGCTGCGGAATACCGTGCGCCTGAGTTCCAGTTGCGTAAGGAAACGCTCCATCTCAACCATCAAGCCCGGGACGGAGAGCGGCTCCCAGTCGGGAAAGCCCGCACGCAGGCGATCTTCGCCCTTGGGGAAGCTGACGACCAGCGTCGCCAGGTACTCCGGCTGCGCGGCGTTGATCAGCACGGCCGAGTTGTCGGCGTGCCGTGCCGACAATGCCGGGCCGCCAAGGCCGTTGAGGATCATCACCGAGCGTGTGACGCCGGCCTCGCCAAGCTTGTTCAGAGCAGCCAGCGTCGAGGCCTGCGTCTCGCCCTTGTTCACGCGTGCCAGGACTTCGTCGTCACCCGACTCGGCGCCGACGTAGGCCATCGACAGGCCGGCCTCGGCGAGTTGGCGCATCTCCATGGCTGACTTTCGCGCCAGGTTGCGCGGCAGGCAATAGCTGGAAATGCGCCGCACGCCCGGCAGGTGCGACCGGATCGCTTCCAGTACCGCCAGCAGTCGGCGCGTCGGCAGCATCAGCGCATCACCATCGGCAAGAAAAACCCGCCTCACCTCCGCGCCGAAGCGCTCGCCGCAGGCGCGGATGGTGGCCAGCGTTTCGGCTTCGTCGCGAGCGCGAAACTTCTTCTGCGGTGCGGTGTACATCTCGCAGAAAGTGCAATGGTTCCAGGAGCAGCCGTCGGTGAGCGGCAGGATCAGCGAATCGGCCTCGCTGGGCGGACGGAATACCGGCTCGATGTAGCGGATGGGGAAGTCGACGCGCATGTTGTCAGTTTGCACCAATCCGAACCGGTCGGCATCGGGGTTGCGGCCGATGGGGCACCTATGGCACATTGATGCGGCGTCGAGTCACGCGCACAAACCCCAACAAAATACCGGAGCCACCCATGACAACCGTTACCCTCAAAGGCAACCCGATCGAAGTCGCCGGCAAGCTGCCCCAGCCCGGTGAAACCGCCCCCGATTTCTCGCTGGTTGCCGGTGATCTGAGCACCGCGACCCTGAAGACCTACGCCGGCAAGCGCAAGCTGCTGAACATCGTGCCCAGCCTGGATACGCCGACCTGCGCCACGTCGACCCGCAAGTTCAACGAAGAAGCTGGCAAGCTGGCCAATGCGGTCGTGCTGGTCATTTCGGCCGATCTGCCATTCGCGGCCGGACGCTTCTGCACCATCGAGGGCCTGAAAAACGTCGCCCATCTCTCGACCATGCGTGGCCGCGAGTTCATGAAGAATTACGGCGTCGAAATTGCCACCGGCCCGCTTGTTGGCGTCACGGCCCGCGCCGTCGTGGTTCTCGACGAGAACAACAAGGTGCTGCATTCGCAGCTGGTAGGCGAGATCGGTAGCGAGCCCGACTATGCGGCCGCGCTCAAGGCGTTGGCCTAAGATCCCTCGATTGCTCCAGCGGTCATCAGGCCGGTGTCACTTCATCGAGACCGAACTTGGCAACCCCCAGTTCGGTCTCCACCAGTAACGGGTAACGCAGAGCGGGGTAGCGGCCGCGGCGGCTGATGTTGTAGCCGATGACGACGCCGCGCACCGCGCCGATCTTCACCGCACGGCCGACTGCCAGCCCGTGCTGCATCGCCAGATGCAACACCTTTCCGATCGCCGTGGCGGCGGGTTCGTCGTTATCGCGACTGATGTTGGCCTTGCGTTTCATGGTCGTCCTGCCTCAAGCGACTTCCTTGCTATGCATTACGACACATATGGCCACGAAGTAAAGAGGGATTAGGACGAACGAACCCCCTCATTAGGACGAACGGACCACGCTTTCGGCAGTAGGGGAAGGAGGATGGCGCGCCTGACACGATTCGAACGTGCGACCCCAGCCTTCGGAGGGCTGTACTCTATCCAACTGAGCTACAGGCGCGTGGTGCGGAATGCTTGCTTCGGCCGCATTCTACAGGGATGGCGGTTCAATCGCTATAATCAGCCGCTTAGCCGGTGTTCCGATCGTGTCGCCCACATTTCCCAAGAGGTAGCCTGATGTATCGCAAGCATTCGCGTTCCTTCGTCTTGGCGAGCATGTTCGTGCTCGCTTCTTCCGCGGTCATGGCCATGGGCGCCAGCCCGAAGGTCGACGAGGAGGCAACCAATGCCCGCATCCAGCCGGTGGCGCGTGTCGAACTGGCCCCCGCGGCAGCCAAGAGCGCCAGCGGTACCCGCAGTGGCGAGGAACTGTATAAGGCCGTTTGCAGTGCTTGCCATGAAGCAGGTGTTGCCGGCGCGCCGAAGATTGGTGACAAGGCGGCGTGGGCGCCGCGCATTGCGCTCGGCCTGGATGGATTGCTGAAGAGCGCCACCGCCGGCAAGAACGCCATGCCCCCGAAGGGCGGTGCCGCGGATGCGACTAGCGATGAGATGAAGCGCGCCATCAGCTTCATGGCCAACAAGGCCGGCGCCAACTTCAAGTAGCCTTCGGCTCAGCCAGCATGGCCCGGAACTGGGCCAATTTGGCGCGGCCGGCCGCCTTGTCTTCGGGTGCCGCCTCGCTATTCCGGCCCACGCGTTTCAGGTCGCCACCCATTTCGGCGACAAAGCGTGAAATTTCCCGCTCCGACACTTCCCGGCCCTGCTTGCGCTTTTCGCACCAGGTGACGAAGAGGCTCATCTGGGCGCGGGTGATGCCGACATACATCAGCCGCCGCTCTTCTTCGAGCTTGGTTGCCTCCTGCGATTCGCGGTGCGGCAGGATGCCCTCCTCGACGCCGACGAGGAAGACGTGGCGGAACTCCAGTCCCTTGGCGGCGTGCAGCGTCGCCAGCTGCACCGAGTCCTGATCGCCTTCCTGCTTGTCGAGCATCGAAAGCAGTGCCACGGTCTGGGCCAGCTCGATCAGGGTCTTGCCTTCCTCGTCGCCCTTCTGCCCTAGCCAGTCGACGAAGTCGCGGACATTGCCCCACTTGTTTTCGGCCTCTTTCGGGTCCAGCGTCGCGAACAGCCAGGTCTCGTAACCGATGGCCTGCAACAGATCAGCTAGCACCTGGCGGGCCGGCTCCCTGCCGGCGCGAAATTCGATGCGGTTGATGAAATTGCCGAATTCGCGCAACGCCGCGTGCGGCTTGGCGGCAATCTCGGTTTCGACGCCGGGCGCAAAGATCGTCGCGAACAGGCTCTGGTGGCGGCGGCCGGCGGCGTGGCCGAGCGCCTCCAGCGTGGTGCCGCCGATACCTCGCTTCGGCGTGGTCACGGCGCGGATGAAGGCGGGGTCGTCGTCCTGGTTGGCCAGCAGGCGCAGGTAGCTGGTCAGGTCCTTGATCTCGGCGCGCTCGAAGAAGGACTGGCCGCCGGATAGCACGTAGGGAATCTTGTGCGCCCGCAACTGCTGCTCGAAGGCGCGCGCCTGGTGGTTGCCGCGATAGAGCACGGCGTAGTCGCGCCACTTGCCGCGATGCTCGAAGCGGTGCGCCTGCAGGCGCGACACCACCCACTCGGCCTCGTGTTCGTTGTCGCGGCAGGCCACCACCTGGATGGCATCGCCGTGGCCCTTGTCCGACCACAGGCGCTTTTCGAACAGCTTCGGGTTGTGGCCGATGACGCTGTTGGCGGCGGCAAGAATGCGCGTGGTAGAGCGGTAGTTTTGTTCCAGCTTGATGATCTTCAGTTGCGGATACTCGTCGCGCAACAGGCTCAGGTTGCCGATGTCGGCGCCGCGCCAGCCGTAGATCGACTGGTCGTCGTCGCCCACGGCGGTGAAGCTGGCGCGCGGGCCGGTCAGCAGCTTCATCAGCCGGTACTGGCAGCGGTTGGTGTCCTGGTATTCGTCGACCAGCAGGTGCCAGATGCGGCTGCGCCAGCGGCTGCCGACTTCCTCGTCGGCCTCGAACAGCACCACCGGCAGGCGGATCAGGTCGTCGAAATCAACCGCCTGGTAGGCGCGCAGTGTTCGCTCGTATTCCGCATAGACTCTGGCCGCGCCGGCTTCGAGATCGTCCTCGGCGATCTTTGCCGCCTCGTCAGGACTGACTACCGCGTTCTTCCACAGCGAGATCCGGTTCTGGATCATCCGCACGCGCAGCTTGTCGGCGTCCTTGAGCATCTCCTGGAACAACTGCGTGGTGTCCGAGGCATCGAGGATGGAAAAGCCGGGCTTGAGGCCGACATGACGCGCCTCGGTACGCAGTATGCGGGCACCCAGCGCGTGGAAGGTAGAGATGGTCAGCCCTTCGCTGCGACCGGACAACAGTTTCGCTGCCCGCTCCTTCATCTCCTTCGCCGCCTTGTTGGTGAAGGTGATGGCGGTGATCCGGCTCGGCTCGATGCCGCCGTCGCTCGTCAGCCAGGCGATCTTCTGCGTGATGACGCGGGTCTTGCCGCTGCCGGCGCCGGCCAGCACCAGCAGCGGGCCGTCGAGATAGCGAATCGCCTCCCGTTGCGGGGCGTTGAGTGAATCAGCCGTCAAACCTAATTGCCGAGGGCGCCGAAGACCTTCTTCGCCAGGCTGCCGGCAGCAGCGACGGGGTTGGCACGGATGGCTTTCTCTTCCTCGGCGATCATCAGGTAGAGGCCATCGAGCGCCTTGCCGGTGACATAGTTGTCGAGGTGGCCGTCCTGTTCCTTGACCAGGCCGAACTTCGTGGCCTTGCCGGCAAACTGGTCGTATTTCTCGGCCAGCTTCACTTTGGCGATCGACTTTTGCACGATGGGCTTGAACTTCTCGCCCAGTTGCGTCGAGGTGGTACGGCGGAAGTACTCTGTAGCAGCGTTGTCGCCACCGGCAAGGATGCCTTTGGCGTCGTCGACCGACATCTTCCTGATCGACTCGACCAGCAGCTTCTTCGCTTCCGGCACCGCCGCCTCGGCAGCCCGGTTCATGGATGTCTCGAGTTCATCGACCTGCTTGCCCATGCCGAAATTGCGCATCAGGTCGGCGGCCTTTTCAAGGTTGCCTGGCAAGTGGATCTTTACCTTCGGGTTGCCGAGAAAGCCGTCGTTCTTGCCAAGGATGTCCACGGCTTTGCCGGCGCCCTGGGTCAGCGCTTCCTTGAGGCCGCCTGCCGTATCCTTGTTGCTCAGCTGGTCGAGGGAAAAGGCGTGGGCGGCAGTGGATAGCAGCAAAGCCGCAATAATAGAGATCAGGGTGCGCATTTTCGGCTCCATTTCCGAGATGACGGAAATGGATTCTAACGCCGGGCAGCGGTGGTGTCGGCGAGTCGCTTGGCCAGACGATCGGCCTCTTCGTTCTTGCCGTGGCCCCGGTGGAAGAGAATCAGGTTGTTCAGGCTGTCGACGACTGCCGGATCGTTGGCGCCCAACACCTTCTCGCGGATTTCCAGTGCGCGGCGATAGAAGCCCTCGGCTTCAGCCGTCTTGCCGGCGCTGTCGCAGAGGACTGCCAGATTGTTCATGGCTGTGGCAACGTCTGGATGCTCGGGGCCGAGGTTCTTCTCTCGGATGGCCAACGCCTCGCGGAACAGGGGCTCAGCCTCGCCGTAACGGCCCTGGTTCCAGTAGAGCAGGCCGAGATTGTTGAGGCTGCTGGCGACGCTCGGATGCTCGCGGCCGAAAGCCTTTTCGCGAATTGTCAGCGCCTGCTTGTAGAGCGGCTCGGTGTAGTCGAACCAGCCGCGGCTCCAGAAGAGTTGCGCCAGATTGTTGAGGCCCTTGGCTAGTTCCGGGCTGTCCGGACCGTGCACCTTCTCCTTGACCTGCAGCGAGCGGCGGTACATGCGTTCCGCCTCGTCGAAGCGGCCGCTTTCGTCGTAGAAGATGCCGAGGCGGTTCATAACGGTCGCAACTGTCTCGTTGGCGAGGCTGGCCTTCTCGGCGCGCTGAAGGACCTGCTGGCACAGCGATTCGGACTGCTTGGCCGTCGTTTCCAGCCCGGCCAGGCATTGCCGGGCCTGGGCGTTCCAGCTTTGCTGCGCCTGAGCGGCAGCCGGCAGCAGCAGAACTACGAGAGCAGCGACGACGCCTTTCATGTCAGAGCATCCCTTTTACGGTGGCTTCGAGTGCTTCGAGGCGCACGGGGCCCCAGTGGCTGAGGGCGATCTTGCCATCTGGGCCGATCAGGAACAGGCGCGGCGGCAGCAGCATCGGACCGAAGACTTCGGTATGCCGTGGCACGCTCATGGCCATTGGGTACGTATAGCCACGGCTCTTCAGGAAATCTTCGACCTGCGCGCGCTCGGTGTTGACCGAAATGGCGATGACTTCCAGCCCCTGGCCGTGGTAGCGCTCGTAGAGCTGCTGCAGGTCGGCCATCTCCTTGATGCAGGGCGGGCACCAGGTAGCCCAGAAGGTGACCAGTACGGGCCGCTTCTTGAGGGTAGCCAGGCTCAGCGTCTTGCCGTCCAGCAGGCGGACGTCGAGGGCTGGCACCTCGTCACCGAGGCCGACGCCGGCTTGGGCCGAGGTAGCCAGGACCATCAACAGCAAGCTGCAGGCAAGTATTTGACGAATAAGGCGCAACATCAGGGCAGGGAAATGAAAAGAACGCCGGATTTTGCGCCCGGAGGCGGGAGCGACCGATTCAATCGACTTATGCTGGCAATAGCCAATTGACAATTGATAACCATTTTTCCCGCACTGCAAAATGCATAAGCTTTTTCCTTATGCCATAGTAGAAACGCTTTATCCTTGGTTGTGGGGACTGAGGTTCAACATGGAGGAAGGAAAACAATCATGCAAGTCACACGGCGACAGTTCTTCAAGGTCTGCGCCGCCGGGATGGGGGGATCGAGCATAGCCCTGATGGGCTTCTCGCCGACCGCAGCCTTGGCGGAAGTCAGGACCTTCAAGCTCGCCCGTGCCACCGAAACAAGAAATACCTGTCCGTACTGTTCGGTGAGTTGCGGCGTCTTGATGTATTCCCTCGGCGACAAGGCGAAGAACGCCAAGGCCGAGATCATTCATATCGAAGGCGACCCGGACCACCCGGTGAACCGTGGCACGCTGTGCCCGAAAGGCGCCGCGCTGCTCGATTTCGTCCATAGCCCCAACCGCCTCAGGTACCCGGAGGTACGGGAAGCGGGCAGCAACGAGTGGAAGCGCATCTCTTGGGATGAAGCGTTCGGCCGTATCGCCAAGCTGATGAAAGAGGATCGCGACGCCAACTTCATCGCCAGGAACGCCGATGGCGCGACGGTGAACCGCTGGCTCTCCACCGGCTTCCTGGCGGCCTCGGCATCGAGCAACGAATCCGGCTACATCACCCACAAGTTCGTCCGCTCGCTGGGCGCTCTCGCATTCGACAATCAGGCGCGTGTCTGACACGGCCCGACGGTAGCCAGTCTGGCTCCGACGTTTGGCCGAGGTGCGATGACCAACCACTGGGTCGACATCAAGAATGCCGACGTGGTTCTGATCATGGGCGGCAACGCCGCCGAAGCGCACCCTTGCGGTTTCAAGTGGGTCGTTGAAGCGAAGAAGCACAACAAAGCGAAGCTCGTTGTCGTGGACCCGCGCTTCACGCGCTCCGCATCGCTGGCCGACTACTATGCACCGATCCGTACCGGCACAGACATCGCCTTCCTGGGCGGCGTCATCAACTACCTGCTGACCAACGACAAGATCCAGCACGAGTACGTCAAGGCCTACACGGACTTCAGCTTCCTGGTGAAGGGCGAGTACGCATTCGACAACGGCCTCTTCGCGGGCTACAACTCCGACAAGCGCAGTTACGACAAGTCGAGTTGGGGTTACCAGATGGGCAAGGACGGTTACGTGGTGACCGACCCGACCCTTCAGGATCCGCGCTGCGTGTTCCAGTTGATGAAGCAGCACTACAGCCGTTACACGCCGGAAATGGTGGAGAAGATCTGCGGCACGCCGAAGGACCAGTTCATCAAGGTCTGCGAGACGCTCGCCTCGACGTCGACGCCCGACCGCACCACGACCATCATGTATGCCCTCGGCTGGACCCAGCATTCGCAGGGCTCGCAGATGATCCGTGCCGGTGCGATGGTGCAGCTTCTGTTGGGCAACATCGGCATCGCCGGCGGCGGCATGAACGCGCTGCGCGGCCACTCCAACATCCAGGGGCTCACCGACCTCGGCCTGCTCTCCAACCTGCTGCCGGGCTACATGACCCTGCCGGGCGAGAAGGAGACCGACTACCGCACGTATATCGACAAGCGCGCCACCAAGCCGTTGCGACCCAACCAGCTTTCCTACTGGCAGAACTACGAGAAGTTCCACGTCAGCCTGATGAAGGCGTGGTTCGGCGACGCGGCCACCAAGGAGAACAACTGGGCCTTCGATTACCTGCCCAAGCTCGACAAGGTGCACGACGTGCTCCAGGTGTTCGAGGACATGTACCAGGGCAAGATGAACGGCTACGTCTGCCAGGGCTTCAATCCCCTCGCCTCGTTCCCGAACAAGGCGAAGCTGGGCGCCGCGCTGGCCAAGCTAAAGTACCTGGTCGTCATTGATCCGCTTGCCACCGAGACCTCCGAGTTCTGGAAGAACTTCGGCGAGTACAACGATGTTGATCCGACGAAGATCCAGACCGCCGTGTTCCGGCTGCCCTCGGGCTGCTTCGCCGAGGAGGATGGCTCGCTGGTCAATTCCGGGCGCTGGCTGCAATGGCACTGGAAGGGGGCGGAGCCGCCTGGCGAGGCCAGGAACGACGTCGAGATCATTGCCGGCTTGTTCACCCGGTTGCGAGACCTCTACCGCAAGGATGGCGGCGCATTCACCGATCCGATCCTCAACCTGACCTGGCCGTACCGGATTCCCGGCGCACCCTCCGCGGAAGAACTGGCGAAGGAGTATTCCGGCAAAGCGCTGGCCGATCTGCCGGACCCGAAGGATCCGACCAAGCTCATCAAGAAGGCAGGGGAGCAGGTGGATGGATTCGCGCAGCTGCGCGATGACGGTTCCACCGCCTGCGGCTGCTGGATATTCTCCGGCTGCTGGAGCCAGGCCGGCAACCTGATGGCCCGGCGTGACAACGCCGATCCTTTCGGCAACGGCCAGACGTTGAACTGGGCCTGGGCGTGGCCCGCCAACCGGCGCATCCTCTACAACCGCGCCGCCGCCGATCCCGCCGGCAAGCCGTGGAACCCGAAGCGCAAGCAGGTCTGGTGGAACGGCACGGCCTGGACCGGTTCGGACGTGCCCGACTTCAAGCCGGATTCGAATCCGGCCGACGGCATGGGTCCGTTCATCATGAACCCGGAAGGCGTGGCGCGATTCTTCGCGCTCGACAAGATGAACGAAGGCCCGTTCCCCGAGCACTACGAGCCCTTCGAAACGCCGATCGACAGCAACCCGATGAACACCAATCCGAAGGCGGTGAGCAATCCGGCCGCGCGCGTGTTCAAGGGTGACATGGAGGTGTTCGGCAAGAGCAAGGACTTCCCGTACGCGGCCACCAGCTATCGCCTGACTGAGCATTTCCACTACTGGACCAAGCACTGCCGGATCAATGCCATCCTCCAGCCAGAGCAGTTCGTCGAGATCGGCGAAGAGCTTGCCGCCGAGAAAGGCATCAAGGCCGGCGACAAGATCAAGGTGCGCTCCAACCGCGGCCAGATCGTCGCCGTGGCGGTGGTGACCAAGCGCCTGCGGGCGCTGACGGTCGATGGCAAGAAGGTGCATCACATCGGCATCCCGATCCACTGGGGGTTCAAGGGCATGACCAAACCCGGCTACATCGCCAACACGCTGACACCGTTCGTGGGCGATGCGAACACCCAGACGCCGGAGTTCAAGTCGTTCCTGGTGAACATCGAGAAGGCTTAAGGAGACCGACATGGCACTGCAATCGCTAGACATCGCGCGCCGCTCGGCCACCACCACCGAGAGTCCTTCGGTGCGCCAGACGACGGAAGTGGCCAAGCTCATCGACGTCACCACCTGCATCGGCTGCAAGGCCTGTCAGGCGGCGTGCATGGAGTGGAACGACATCCGCGACGAAGTCGGCAGCAACGCGGGCATTTATGACAACCCGCGCGACCTGTCCGCCGAATCCTGGACCGTCATGCGCTACTCGGAAGTCGAGGAAAACGGCAAGCTGGAATGGCTGATCCGCAAGGACGGCTGCATGCACTGCGCCGAACCGGGCTGTCTCAAGGCCTGCCCGGCGCCGGGCGCCATCGTCCAGTACGCCAACGGCATCGTTGATTTCCACGAGGAATACTGCATCGGCTGCGGCTACTGCATCACCGGCTGTCCGTTCAACGTCCCGCGCATTTCCAGGAAGGACAACAAGGCCTACAAGTGCACGCTCTGCTCCGATCGCGTCGCTGTCGGCCAGGAACCGGCCTGCATCAAGGCCTGCCCGACCGGCGCGCTGCAATTCGGCAGCAAGCAGCAGATGAAGGACTATGCCGAAGAGCGCGTTGCCGACCTCAAGGAACGGGGCTTCAAGGATGCCGGCCTCTACGACCCCCAAGGCGTCGGCGGCACCCACGTCATGTACGTGTTGCACCACGCCGACCGTCCGCAGCTCTACAACAACCTTCCCGACAATCCGAGCATCAGCCCGATGGTCGCGCTGTGGAAGGGCATCGCCAAGCCGCTGGCCACGCTCGCGCTGGCGGGTGTCGCGCTCAGCAGCCTGTTCCATTACATCACCAAGGGGCCGAACGAAGTCAGCAAGGAGCTGGAAGACGAGCTCGAAAAGGAGGAGGCCTGACATGATCCGCAATCCAAAAGACCTCACGCGCTACACGGCGCAGGAGCGTGCCAACCACTGGGTCGTGGGCATCTGCTTCATCCTGCTCGCGCTCTCGGGGCTGGCTTTCTTCCACCCCGCGTTCTTCCCGCTCGCGCAGCTTTTCGGCGGCGGCGTCTGGGCGCGCATTCTGCATCCCTACATCGGGGTGCTGATGGCCCTGTCGTTCCTGGCGATGTTCTTCCGCTTCAGGTCATTGAACCAGGTAACGCCGGCGGACAAGGAGTGGCTGTCGCGGGTCGGTGAAATGGTGGACGGCAACGACCACAACATGCCGGAACAGGGCAAGTACAACGGCGGCCAGAAGATGCTGTTCTGGGCACTGGCCGTGTGCATGCTGCTGCTCGTCGTCTCCGGCCTCGTCATGTGGCGCGCCTGGTTCAACCTGCCGGTCGGCATGGTGCGCTTTGGCGTCGTCATCCACGCCGCCACCGCGGCGGTGATGATCGGCCTGATCATGGTGCACATCTATGCCGCCATCTGGGTCAAGGGCACCATCCGCGCCATGTGGTACGGCACGGTGACGCGCGCCTGGGCCAAGCAGCATCATCGCGCCTGGTATCGTCAGGTGACCGGCAAGTCATAACCGAGGAGTGTTAATCTGAAAGCCCGCAGGTTCTTCCTGCGGGCTTTTTTATGCAATGACAACCGAAGCCCCCATCATCCCGATCAAGTCGGCCAGCCAGCCGCCCGCGATTCTCGCGCCCGAGGCCGACCTCTTCGCCCGCCGCGCCGCGCGCTTCGAACAACTGGCCGCAGGCCACAGCCTCGGCGACTGGTTGCGCTACCTTGGCGCCCTCTCCCGCGCCCAGGACGATGCACTGCAAGCGCTGCCGAACCTGCCCGTGCCCGACACCGCCGCGCTGTCTCGCGCCCGCGAGCACCGCATGCCGCCGCTGCCCGCACAGTCGTGGCCGCGCGATGCCGCCTGGCACCAGTCGCTGCGCAGCATCGCCGCTGCCCTCATGTCCGCCGCCCCCGAACCGGCGCGCGCCGATCTCGCCCGCATCGCCACGTTGTCCGCCGACAAGCTGGAAACCATGGCCGAGCGCGTGCTGCACACCGAGTTTTATGGCGACGATGCGGCCCTGCTGCCCTACGTGGCGGCCGCACTGCAAGTGCTATGGACCGGGCTCGCTCGGAAAGTCAGTCGTGGCATCACGCCGCTCGACGTGCCGGGCGTCTGCCCCTGCTGCGGCTTCCTGCCCGTCGCCAGTGTCGTCAAGAATGTCGGCGAAGTCGGTAACTTGCGCTACCTGCACTGCGCGTTGTGCAACACCGAGTGGAACCTCGTGCGCGTGAAATGCGCCGCCTGCGACGCCACCGAGGGGATCAGCTACCGCCAGCTCGAAGGCGAAGGCATCAGGCAGCCCGGCGCCTTGCGTGCCGAAACCTGCGATAGCTGCAAGAGCTACCTCAAGATCGTCTATCAGGAAAAAGGCGGCGTCGATCCTGTCGCCGACGACCTCGCCACCCTCGCCCTCGACATCCTCGTCGACGAAGCCGGCTACGCCCGCGCCGGCCCCAACCTGCTGTTCATGCCGGGCGGATAGCCACAAAAGTCAGCCGTGATGGTACGCTAAGCAACGGTAGCTGTCGGCCATCGACGTCGCGATGTGCGCAGCCACCGGGCGTGGGGGAGGAAGATGACATTCAGGCAGACCGAGGAGGCGCTGGCGGAATCGCAGGCGCTGCTGAACTCCATTGTCGACAGCACGACCGACATGATCTGGTCCGTCGATCCCGAGTCCTTTGGCCTGCTCTCGTTCAATCACGGTCTCCGTGACCACTTTCTCCGTACTCAGGGTTTGCGCATCGAGAAAGGCATGCGCCCGGAAGATCTCCTGCCGACTGCAGAGTACGCCGGGAAATGGTGCGATTTCTACCGACGGGCGCTCAGGGATGGCGGGTATACCTCCGAGTATCTGGTGTATGCCGGAACCAATATCCTTCAATTGAATTTCAACGTCCTCAAGCGGGATGGTGTGGTTTTTGGCATCTCGGTTTTCGGCAAGGACATCACCGAACGCAAGGCGGCGGAAGCCATAGTTGAAGAATACCGTCGGCATCTCGAAGACCTTGTCACGGCACGGACCAACGAGCTGTTTTTGGCCAAGGAAGCCGCCGAGGCCGCCAATATTGCCAAGAGCGCCTTCCTGGCCAACATGAGCCACGAAATCCGGACCCCGCTCAATGCCATTACCGGCATGGTCCACCTCATGCGGCGGGCCGGCGTCACGCCTGAACAGGCGGATCGACTCAACAAGATCGACACGGCCGGACAGCATCTGTTGGAAACCATCAACGCCATTCTCGACCTCTCCAAGATCGAAGCCGGCAAGTTCGTGCTCGAGGAAACCGAAGTCAGCTTTGACACGATCATGGCCAACGTGGTCTCCATTCTTTCCGAGCGTACGCAAGCCAAGAAGCTGAAGCTGATCGTGGATAGCCGGGTGCAGCCCCACCTATTGGGCGATGCCACCCGGCTTCAGCAGGCCCTGCTGAACTACGCCGCCAACGCGGTCAAATTCACGGATGCCGGCACCATCGTCATGCGCGCCAAGGTGGAGGAAGAATGCGGTGACAGAGTGCTTGTGCGTTTCGAGGTCGAGGATACCGGCATCGGCATTGCCCCGGAGGCAGCGGCCAGACTGTTCTCAGCCTTCGAGCAGGCCGACAATTCGACCACCCGCAAGTACGGTGGTACCGGCCTGGGCCTGGCCATTACCAAGAAGATCGCCGAACTGATGGGCGGCAATGCCGGCTTCGTCAGCACGACCGGTGTCGGCACCACCTTCTGGTTCACGGCCTGGCTCAAGAAGGGGGCAGATTCCGCCAGGCCGACGGAGCCGTCCGCCGCCGGGGCCATCCTGCTGCGCGATTACGGCGGCAGCCGGATCTTGCTGGTCGACGACGCCATGACCAACTGCGAGGTCGCGCTGCAACTCCTCGACGACGCCGGACAGGCGGTCGATATTGCCGAGGATGGGGTCGAGGCAGTCGAACTTGCCGGCAAGAACGAGTACGACCTGGTCCTGATGGACATACAGATGCCGCGCATGGATGGTCTGGAAGCGACGCGGCGGATCCGCATGCTGCCCTGGGGCGCCACGGTGCCGATTCTCGCCCTGACCGCCAATGCATTCAGCAAGGACAAGGAAAAGTGCCTGGCCGCCGGCATGAATGACTTCGTTGCCAAGCCCGTCTACCCGGAGGTCTTGCTGGCGACGGTACTGAAATGGTTGTCGCGCGGGCAATGAATACAGGCGGCCGCTGAAGCCGGCTTCCCCCACAGCGGCTTCAATCCCGCAATTCGATCGGATTCAGGCTGCTGAAGTGGTCTGTCCAGAGCGGGACGCCGGGCAGGTTGGGATCTTCCTCGCGAATCAGGACGCCGTTGTCGTCGAAGTATTTCCGATTCACTGACGGATAGCGGTGCAAGTATTGGCGATCGTTGGTGATGATGAAGTACTGGTTGTGGCGGATTTGCCGATCAGCGTCTCCAGGCAGGTACTTGTTGCGGAAACCCATGCCCAGCGCCTCCGCCTGCCGCCGCACCACCGGATAGAGATTCAGGTAGCCGTTGGTGATGTGCACGGCGATGAAACCATCCGGCTTCAAGTGGCGCTGGTAGATCCGGAAGGCTTCGCGGGTCAGGAGGTGGATCGGCACCGAGCCGCCGGTAAAGGCATCGAGCACGATGACGTCATAGCGCACGTCGTCGGCCAGCTGCTGCAGCTTGAGGCGGGCGTCGCCGACGATCACTTGTTTGCTTCTCGCCCGGCAGCTGGGCACATTGTCGAACCAGCGGCTGGCCACCCGCACGGCTTCCGGGTTGATCTCGTAGAAGTCGTATTCATCCGCCGCGCGGGCATAGGTCGCCAGCGTGCCGGCGCCCAGGCCGATGATGGCGACGCGCAGGCTCGCCTGACGCGCTTGAGCGTAGATGAGCGTCTCGCCGACGCCGCTGCCTTCCGAGTAATAGGAAACCGGCAAGCGATGCCTGGCCGGATCGAGGTACTGAACGCCGTGCGTGACGCTGCCGCTGTAGAACACGCGGTAGCCTTGCGACGGCTCCTGGAAAAAGCGCCGTTCCTTGACCGAGACCGTGCCATAGAAATTGCGCGACTGATGCAGGTAGATGTCGGTGTAATCCGCGTTCGCATCGCGACGCCAGTTCAGCGGGTCTTCCCAATACAGCGTCATGCCGCCCAGCACCAGGCACGCCAAACCGGCCGCGCCCCGTGCTCCGACGCCTGACTTTCCCCAAGCCGAGGCCAGGATGAAGCTGGCTAGGCCGATGGACGCGATCAGGAATAGCGGCCACTCGTAATAGTCGGCAAACCAGTTGGTCGCAACCAGGGCGACGAACAGCCCGCCGCAGGCGCCACCGAACGACATCCAGAGATAGAACTCGGTGAGGTAACGCGGATTGCCGGGACGCTGCCGGTACAACTCGCCGTGGCTCATCAGGCAGACGAGGAACATCGCGGTGAGGTGTATCCAGCGCATCTCGGCAACGCCATAGTCCCAATCGAGGCCGAACCAGCCGGGAATCTCCTTGCGCCCGGCGACGAAGAGGATGGCGATCAGGCCGATGGACGCGATCCAGGCGCGCCGGTACCAGCGTGGATGATCGAAACAGATGATGAAGGTCAGCAGATAAAGGGCGAGCGCGGCAATCCACAATCTCGGCTCGGGGGCAATGTTGTGGCTGACGTGGTCCGTGGTGGCGATGAAGGCCAGCGACGCCAGCGCCGGCAGCGCGATCCAGCGCATGCGCTGGATCAGCGTTGGTTGGGCGAACAGGTCGGTCGTATCGATATCGGTCGCCATCGACCTGGCGACCGGCGCCTGTCCCATGCGCGGCACACGCAATGCCACGGCCGCGCAGAGCAGCGCGAAGATCCAGAAGCCCCACGTCCAGAAACGGCCCAGCTGCGGCAACTCAAACAACGGTTCGAATACGTAGGGAAAGGAAAGCAGCGCCAGGAACGAGCCGACATTCGAGAGCGCATACAGTCGGAACACCGAGCCGCCGGTGCCGGATCGCGCATACCAGTACTGGATCAGCGGCCCGGTGGTGGCCAGGCAGAAATAGGGCAGCCCGACGCTCAAGCCGAGCAGCAGCAATATCTGGCCGATCGGACTGTCGTCGCCGGTTGGCTTGAGCGAGGCATCGGGAATGACGAACACGGCCAGCATCGCCGCGGCCGCCAGCAGCGTCACATGCACGCCGGCCTGCACGCGCGGCGAGCCGTGCCTGGTGATCAGGTGCGCATAGACGTAGCCGCCGAACAGGACGGACTGGAAGAACAGCATCGCCGTGGTCCAGACCGTCGGGCTGCCGCCGAACCATGGCAGGATGAACTTGCTGATGAGCGGCTGGACCTGAAACAGCAGGTAGGCACTGAGGAAAACCGTCAGCGCGAACAGCGCCACCTCTCGTTTATCCAGTCGCCCGGTTTCCATGACATCCCGAAGTCATCGCATCAGGCCGCAGTCTAATCGACCGGCAAGCGATTATGGCGCCGGGCGGCCATTGGCGAAAGTCAGCCGTGGCGGGCCGCCGCCCCATGGAATAATTGCTGGCCGTGGTACGTCATAGACAGAAGACAACACAAGGAGGTCAATATGAGACGGCTGTTTTCCCTGTTGGTGTTCGCCTGTGCCACGGCGCTCAGCCTGCCGGCAATGGCGGCGGATCATCTCGATGGCGTGGTGCCGCTGGCGAAGGACG
>DASRXN010000019.1:0-16901 GCA_035654135.1 Rhodocyclaceae bacterium
CGAGACGTCCGCCGGAACCGACAAGTCGTCGAGCACGGCCTGCTCCTCAGCCAAAGTCAGTCGTGGTGACTGGCCGAGCCGCTCTCCCGGCAGTCAGCCAGCCTAGGCAAAGTCGCCGATGCATGGCGGAGGATTCTACCCGCGCTTAGAATCGTGGTTGGTCCGTCGCCAAGGAGACCCCATGCACCCCCATCTGCCGGATGCCGCTCTCGACCAGTTGTTCCGCACCGCCCGCACCTTCAACGGCTTTCGCGACGAACCGGTCACCGACGAAACCCTGCATGCCCTCTACGACCTGATGAAATGGGGGCCGACCAGCGCCAACGGCTGCCCGATGCGCGTGGTGTTCGCGCGTTCGGCCGAGGCGAAGGAAAGACTGCGGCCGGCGCTGTCGCCGGGCAACCTCGACAAGACCATGAAGGCGCCGGTGACGGCCATCGTCGGCCGCGATCTAGATTTCTACGAACACTTGCCGTGGCTCTATCCGGCGACCGACGCCCGCAGCTGGTTCGTCGGCAACCTGCCGCTGATCGAGCACACGGCGATGGTGAACGGCACCCTGCAGGCCGGCTACCTGATCCTCGCCGCGCGCGCCTTGGGCCTGGACTGCGGGCCGATGGGCGGCTTCGTTGGGGATATGGTCGACGCGGCCTTCTTCGCCGGTACCCGCGTCAAGTCCATCGTGCTGATCAACATGGGCCACGGCGATCCGGCGAAGGTCTATCCGCGCGGCCCGCGCTTCGACTTCACCGAGGTCTGCCGCATCGAATAGGAGCTCGCCATGACACTTGCCATTACTTCACCCGCATTCGCCGACCAGGGTACGATTCCAGCCGTTTACACCTGCGAGGGCGGCGACCGCTCGCCGCCGCTGGCCTGGAGCGGCGTGCCGACCGGAACGAAGAGCCTGGTGCTGATCGTCGACGATCCCGACGCGCCCGATCCGGCAGCACCGAAGATGACCTGGGTGCATTGGCTGCTCTACAACCTGCCCGCCGACATCGGCGGTTTGCCGGAAGACGTCGGCGCCTTGCCGGCCGGTACACTCGAAGGATTCAATGACTTCAAGCGTACCGCCTGGGGCGGCCCCTGCCCGCCCATCGGCCGCCACCGCTACTTCCACAAGCTGTACGCGCTCGACGTCATCCTGCCCGATCTGAAACGCCCGACGAAGGCCGTTCTGGAGAAAGCAATAGCCGGCCACGTGCTGGCCGAGGCCCATCTGATGGGCACGTACCAGAAGCATCGCTGATGGATCGTAGCGAACGTTTCTACCGCATCGAGCAGCTGCTCCACGACCGCAAAGTCGCCAGCTTCGACGACATCCAGTCGGCGCTGGAAGTCTCGCGCGCCACGTTGAAGCGCGACTTCCAGTACCTGCGCGACCGGCTCAACGCCCCCATCGCTTACGACCGCGAGGCCGGTGGCTATCGCTTCGATGCACCGGCTGGGGGCCCGGCCTTCCAACTGCCGGGGCTGTGGTTCAACGCTTCTGAAATCCACGCCCTGCTGATGATGCAGAACCTGCTGGAAGAAGTGCAGCCGGGCCTGCTCGGCCCGCAGATCGCGCCGTTGCAGACGCGACTGAAGAGCCTGCTCGGCAGTCAGGACGATGCGCCCGACGAAGTGGCCCGGCGCATCCGCATCGTCCATGCGGCCAAGCGCAAGGCCAATCTCCGCTACTTCGAGGTCATTGCCTCAGCGCTGCTCAAGCGCCACCGCCTGTCGATCCGCCACTGGAACCGTGGCCGCGACGAGGAAACCCGGCGCGAGGTCTCGCCGCAGCGCCTGGTCTTCTATCGCGACAACTGGTATCTCGACGCCTGGTGCCACCTGCGCGACGAAGTTCGCAGTTTCGGCGTGGATGCCATCCGTCACGCCGAGCCGGTCGAACGGAAAGCGAAGGAAGTTTCGGCAAAGCGCCTGGATGGCGTGCTCGGCGCTGGCTACGGCATCTTTGCCGGCGCCAGAGTCGAATGGGCCAAACTGCGCTTCACGCCCGAGGCCGCGCGCTGGGTGGCGGCCGAGCAATGGCACCCGCGCCAGAAGGCTGCATTCGAGGAAAGCGGCTGCTACCTGCTGGAACTGCCCTATTCGAATCCGACCGAACTGGTCATGGACATCCTGCGTCACGGTGCCGGTGTCGAAGTGCTGGCGCCGGACGCCCTGCGTCAAACGGTGCGCGACGAAATGATGGCGGCCCTCAAGGCATACGGCTTATAGTCTTCCCAACGTAACGCACTGCGGCTACCATAGCCTTGCCATGACCGATTCGGCCAACGACGAGCCCCGGAACCTGGTCGCGCAACTCCACGAACTGCGCCTGGAGCACCGCGACCTCGACGACGCGCTGGCGCGCCTCGAATCGGCGCCGCCGCCTTACGACGAGCTGCTGCTGCGGCGGATGAAGAAACGCAAGTTGCAAATCAAGGATCGCATCGCCGTGATCGAGCGCATGCTCGAACCGGACGACCTCGCCTGAAAGTCAATCGAAGTCGCAGGTCCACGGCACACAAGGGTCGAAGGCCATGATCGCGTGCTCCGCCAGCCTGCCGGCCTCGTCTTTCGGCAGACCCGCCAGGCTCGTCAGGCAACAGGCAACCGGACCGTCGGCGGCAAAATGCCTGTCGGTCGGCGCGGTGATGACGTAGTCGGCAACTTCATCGCCGCGCAGAGTCAGCCGATGCACGAGCGGCCCACGCGCGGTTGCCACGCTCGCCTCGCCGACACCGGCAGTAGTCGGCGTGGCGCTCACCGAGCCAAGCGATTGCGGCCTGCCGAGCAGGTAATCCAGCAATTCCACCAGCCGCGCCTCCAGCTGTTCCAGCAACAATTGGTCGATGCCATGCCCGCTCGGGCGCAATGACTCGCGCAACGTCATGATCAGCGGGTTGGCGCGCAGTTCTGCCGCCAGCGCGGCGCGCTCTGGCGTGAGCGCGCGCACCAGGCGTACGAAGGTCGTTTCATCCGGACTCATGCCCAATTGTCTTGGCCAATCCACGAGCAGCTTCCAGGCATGCTCACGCTCCGCTTCGGCGAGTACCTCGGCATCGACATGCGCCTCGACGCCGTTGCCCCGCGCCGCCGCCAGCGCCGCCCGCGCGGCCACGCCCTGCGCCTTGCCGCATAGCGAATAGATCAGCGGCACCAGCGCCACCGCCCTGTCCGCCGGTTGGCCGCACAACAAGCGCGCCACATCGGGCCGCTTACAGGAAACGGCAGTGCTGGCGACACGGCCGGCCACGAAAGTCAGCCGTGCCACCACGCTGCCGGGATCGAAGGATTGGCCCATGACCGGCATTATCACCGCCGAATAACGATATGATAGTTTTTCATATTCGTGTGATATGCTCCTTTCCAGGATTTGTCATACGGGATTGCCATGCGCCGAGCCTCCGTCCTGCTGCTTCTTGCATCCCTGCCCGCCGCTGCGCACGACCTCTGGCTCGAGCGCGACGGCGGTGCCGTCACCCTCTTCGAAGGCCACAAGCACTCGACCCACGGCGGCGCCGAGACCATTGCCTACGATGTCGGCTTCGTCAAGGACGCGCGTTGCCTGGACGCCACCGGCCGCAGCAAGACACTGCCACTCACCAAGACCGCACCTTGGCGTACCACCACGACTGACTGTTCGGCCATCCGCGTTGCGGCCTCCTCCGGCTACTGGACCAAGACACCATGGGAGACCAAGAACGTCCCCAAGACAGACATCGCCGGCGTAATCAGGAGCTGGCTGTCAGAGGAATCGGTGAAGCGCATCGATCGCTGGACGCCGGGCGCCGACCGGCCGCTGTCCGACGGACTGGAGATCACGCCCGCCACCGACCCGTTGGTGCTCAAGCCCGGCGACAAGCTGGTCGTGCTGGTCACCGAGAACCGGCTACCGAAGCCCGGCGTACCCGTTGCCTACGGCGGCGACACTCGCGGCGCGACCGGCGAGGACGGTCGCATCGCCATCCGCCTGCGTCAAGGTGGCATGCAGCTGATCGCCGCCAGCGTCGAGACTCCGCTTAACGACGGCAAGGCGGACGTGGCCATCCGCGGCGCCATCCTGCAATTCGAGTTGCCGAAATGAGAATCTTCGCAATCGTACTTGTGCTGTGGTTCAGCAGCGCCGGCGCCCATGAAGTACATCATGTCGTTGCCTCGACTGGCGCTGTAATGGTCAGCCTCAACTACGCCGACGGCAGCCCCTTTGCCTACGAGAAATACGAGCTTTATTCCGAAGGCAAGGACGTACCGGTCCAAGTAGGCAACACCGACGCTGCCGGCCGGGTCGTCTTCGTCCCCGACATGACAAAGCAATGGCGGCTGAAAGCCTATTCGGCCGATGGCCACGGCGTCGATACGCGCTTCGATGCACCGACCGTGCAGTCGGCAACGCCCGCGGCCGACGCCTCGGAACCTGGCAGGCTCTGGCGCCTGGTTACGGGTCTAGCACTTCTGTTCGGCTTGTTCGGTCTCTATCAACTGTTCCGGCGCCGATGAAGCGCATGGCCCTGCTGCCGCTGCTGTCTGCCCTTCCCGCCCTCGCCCACCACGGAGTCGCCGGCGTCGGCGCCGCGGCGCTCGAAGGTCCGGGTGCCCCGGTGGAATCCGCCAGCTCAGCCGTGCTGCCGGAAGACAGAACACTTCTTTACGCGAAGATCGACGACGCTCAATTCAAGACCTACGACCGCAATCCGAGCGCTCCAGAAAGCCGCTACAGCCAGTTCTGGATGCTGGGCATCGGTCACGGTTTCACGCCATGGTTCTCGGCCTACCTGTTCGTGCCCTACAACATCAAGCAGGACGAACCGGGCGGCCTCGACAGCAAGGGCTGGGCTGACCTCTCGTTCATGGGCCAGATCGGCTTCAAGCTGGAACCGGGCCAGGGCCTCAAACTCGTTCCGGCCAACGAAAGCCTCGACGACATGGAGGACTGGCATTTCACCGTCTTCGGCGGTGGCAGCCTGCCCACTGGCGATGCCAACCATCGGCTGACCGACGACAGCATCGATCCGGGCAAGTCTCTCGGCTTCGGCAAGCCCTCCTACTCCATGGGGCTGACGGCAACCAAGCAACTCAGCCGCGACCTTACCGCCAACCTCGAAGTGTCGACGATCCACTTCCAGGAGTACACCTACGCCGATGGCAACCGAATGCGATTCGGCAGCGAGAGCCGCCTCAACAGCAGCCTGGCCTGGCGCATTTACACCAACCTCGACAGCCGTCTCCGCGTGGACGGCGTACTCGAAGCCCAATACCTGACGATCGGTCGCGATGTCGAGAACGGCGTCGGCGCACAGGCGACGGGTGGCAGGATGATTTACCTCCTACCGGGCATCCGGCTCTACAAGGACAACATGAGCTTCGCCATCGGCTTCAAGAAGCCTGCGTGGACGCACCTCAATGAGAGCGACCTTCAGCAGGGCGCCGAGGGCAAGGAGAAGTACCGGCTGATCGTCTCGGGTTCCGTCCTCTTCTGATGCATATCCCCGACGGCTTCCTCTCGCCACAGACCTACCTGCCCGCCTACGCCGTCGCGGCGGGCGCCTGGACGTGGGCTGCACGGGGACTACGGGATCGGCTCGACGAAACCACGGTGCCGCGGCTGGCGATGCTGACCGCGCTGGCCTACGGCCTCGGCCTCGTCATGGTGCCCGTACCCGGCGGCACCTCGGGTCACATGCTCGGCATCGCCCTGCTGGCGCTGACCTTCGGCGTACGCCTGGCGTTTCTTGCCTATTCGCTGGTGCTGTTGCTGCAAGCACTGCTGTTCGGCGCCGGTGGCATCACGGCGCTACCGATCAACGCGCTCGCCATGGGGCTCGTGGGTGCGACAGCCGCCGCGGCGGCGAAGGGGTTGCTGGCGCGCATCAATGAAATGGCGGCCATCGCCGTCGCCGCATGGCTCTCCGTGGTGCTGCCAGCGGCAATCGTCGCGCTGGTGCTCGGCATACAACCCGCCATCGCCCATCAGCCCGACGGCACGCCGCTGTTCTTTCCTTTCGGCATCGACATCACGCTGCCGGCAGTGCTCATTCCGCACCTGATCATCGGCATCGGCGAGGCGGCGCTGACAGTGGTGATCTGGCGCTACGCCAACAGCCGGGGCTGGTGCAAGTGAGCGCGCGCGGCTGGCTGCTCGCCTATCTGGCCGCCGTCGTGGCGGCGACACTTATCCACGAACCTCTTGTCCTCGCGACCGCGCTTGCGCTGGCCTTGAGCGCGGCCGGCCGCGACCGCTGGCGCCTGCTGCGCCGGACGCTTGTCGCCATCCTCGCCTTCAACATCACGGTAAGTCTCGGCTACGTAGTCGTCGCCGTCTGGCGCGGTGACTTTAGTGCCGGCTATCTGCTGTTGGTCAACCTGCGCGTGCTGTTGCTGGTCTTCCTGGGCATGTGGTTCGCCGCCCGCATCGATGTCGTCGCCGCACTCGGCGTGTCGCCAACGCTGACTTTGGTGGCCACCTTGACACTCGGTCAGTTGCGCGCCTTCGAGCGCATCGTCAGCGACTTCACGCTCGCCTTCGCCAGCCGCAACCCCGCTCCGCCACGGACCCTCGACCGCGCCCACCACGCCGCCGCGCAGGGCATCGCGCTCATGGACAAGACCATGGCCGCCGCGACAGAATCGGCCATGGCCATGAAATCTCGCGGTGCCTTCGATGCTTGAACTCGACAACATCTCCTTCGGCTGGCCGGACGGCCCGCCTGTCCTGAGTCGCTTTTCCCTGAAGATCACTGCCGGCGAAAAGGTGGTGCTGCTGGGCGCCAACGGCTGCGGCAAGTCGACCCTGCTCAAGGTGATGAACGGATTGATCTTTCCCGGGGGAGGCGAAATCCGCTGGCGAAACGAGGCATTGACGCAGGAAAGCCTCAAGGGGCGCGAACTGGCCCGCCGCTTCAGGCAGGCCTGTGTGCTGCTGTTCCAGCATCCCGAGGCCATGCTCTTCAATCCGACGGTGCGCGAAGAGATCGCTTACGGCCCGCGTCGGCTGGGACTTGCCGGTGTCGACGAGCGTGTGTGCCGCTGGGCGGACGAGCTCGCCCTGACGCCGCTGCTCGACAAGGCTCCCTTCGTGTTGTCCGGTGGCGAGAAGCAGAAGGTGGCGCTGGCCTGCCTGCTGGCGCTGGATCCGGAACTACTGCTGCTCGACGAACCCGCTGCCAGCCTCGACCCGGCCACTGTCGGCTGGCTGGTCGACACGCTGGTGCAATCCGACAGGACAGTCGTCGTCAGCACGCACAACTTGTCGATGGCCGCCGAACTGGGCGCCCGCTGCATCGTGCTCGGCCGAGCCGGCGAAATTCTTTTCGACGGCCCGGCGCGCATGGCGCTCACCGGCATGTCGCTGCTGGAGAACGCCGGCCTTGCCCATCGGCATCGCCATCGCCATGGCGGCGCAGAGCACATTCACGTCCACGGCCACGACTGGGAGCCGTAGCCCGGCCATGCAGGACGTCTGTCGCCGCTCGGCGACACGCAGCTCCCGCTCATAGGCAGGGCAGTAAAATAACCACTAACCGCGAACACACGGAGCGAATATGAGAAACCGCATTCTTGGCGCCATGGCATTGCTGGTAATGCTGAACGGCGTCAGTCACGGCAGGGCGGCGGACAGCGCGGCCGATCCTGCCGTATCGGTCAAGCAGCCGGTCTCGGCTCCTGCCGAAAAGGACTCTGCCGGCAAGTCCGGGCAGACCGTCAAGGAAACTGCGGTGCAGGTCGGCCACGCGATGAAGGAAACTGCGTTGCAAGTTGGCCACGGTACCAAGGACGCCGCCGTCAAGGTGGGTCACGCCGTGAAGGAAACGGCAGTGGAGGTCGGCCAGGCGACCAAGGATGCCGCTGTCAAAGTCGGTCACGCGGTGAAGGAAACGGCTGTAGACGTCGGCCACGCGGCCCGGGATACCGTCCGCTAACGGACTGCCAGCGGCTTGCCGTTGTCCTTGGCGCCAATGGCAAGAATGTAGGGCACCGCTCCCTTCGCCCATTCCTCGGCTGATGGATATTGGCCTGCCCCGGTGCCGAAGGTACTGCGCAGCATGTCGGTATCAATGATGCCGGGATTGAGCGGCACCGCCGCCATGCCCGAGGGCAGTTCCTGCGCCAGGGCACGGGTCAATCCTTCAATTGCCCACTTCGAGGCGCAGTAGGGCGCAACCTCGGCATCGGTTGCTCTTCCCCAGCCCGAACTGAAGTTCACGACGACACCCGAGCCGACTTCGACCATGGCCGGCAGGAAATGGCGAATGACGTTGGCAACGCCTTTGATGTTGATGTCGATGACGCGGTCGAAGTCATCCACCGGAACCTTCCAGAGCGGCGCATTGAGGGCAATCACGGCTGCATTGTTGAGCAGCAGGTGGGGCGTGCCATGCGTGTGGAGGACTGCGGCGGCCCACTTCCCAACCTGATCATCGTCGGCAACGTCGACTACATCGAAGCGATGCGGCGTGCCGTGGCTGGCGCGCAGCTTTTTGATAGCAGCCTCGGAGCGGGCGCAGCCGATGACGACGTGCCCCAGCTGGATAAACTCCTCGGCCATGGCCTGCCCAAGCCCGCGAGACACGCCGGTGATGAGCACCTTGCGCTGCCGTGGGTTGATCTTTGTGGTCTGGCGCTGGTTCATTGCTTCCTCACACCAGAACCCGCCGGATACCCTCTGCAAGGACCGAGGGATCTTCGGCGCCAACGATGACATGCCGGCCCTCGATGACGAACGTGGGAACCATGATGATGCCCCGCTCGCGTGCCTTGCGCTCCGCCGCCATGACCAGTTGCTCGTCTTGATCCGACGCGAGATAGTCTTCGACTTCCTTGGCGTCATAACCGCATTCTGCGGCGATCGTCACCAGCACGGCCAGGTCGCCGACATGCTCGCCCCGCTGGAACTGGGCGACAAAGAGCCGTTCGACGAGGCGATCGGCATCCCCTCGCTCCTGGGCCCAATGCAGCAGGCGGTGGGCCATCAGGGTGTTGGCCCGCAGCTGGATCTTCTCGAACGCGTATTCGAGGCCATGGGCCCGGCCAGCGGTGCGGACGCGCTCGAACAGCACCTCGACTTGTTCCTGACCACCGAACTTCTTCACCAGGAAGGGTAGGTAGGGCTCGCCCTCGGGCAGCGTATCCGGGTTGAGGAAAAATGGCCGCCAGAGTTTCCGGCAGACAAAGTCCGGCACTTGCCGCCTCACCTCGGCAGTTGCGGCCTCGAGTCGACGCTTGCCCATGAAGCACCAGGGGCAAACGATGTCGGAAACGATTTCGATGGTAATCATCGAAATCATGTTACCCGCAACCGGGGTCAGGCGATAACGTAGGCAGCGGCGCCAGTGGCGATGATCTGGCCGGTTTCGTTCTCCAGAGTCATCTGAACGGAGGCGATGCGGCCGCCGAGCCGGATCACCTTGCCGGTCGCCACGAAGGTCTGGCCCATGCCCGGACGCAGGTAATCGATTCGCAGGTCGATGGTACCGACACGATTGAAGCGATGGCCGATTTGCTCCGCTGTTTCATTGCCGTGCTTTTCGGCAATCGCGACGGCGACCGCCAGACCACCCACGGTATCGAGCGTAGCTGAGATCATGCCGCCGTGCAGCCTTCCCTGGACGAAATTGCCGACCAGGTCCTTGCGCATGGCAAAGGAAATTTGCGGCTGGTCCGGTGCCAGCGAGGCAACCCTGAGGCCGAGCAGTTCATTGAAGTGAATACGATGCTCGAAAATCTCCCGCAGCATGCCTTCGAGTCGCTCCTGTTCGGCAGCAGACCGGCACGGCAGGGAGTCCGGGGAACTCATGGCGCCGCGGACTGCCTAATCGGAGCTACCGGCGTCAGCTTCCATATCCCGGCGTTGTACTCTTCCATGGTCCGGTCGGTGGAGAACTTGCCGCTCGCCGACGTATTGAGAATACTCATGCGAGTCCAGCGCTCACGATCCTGATAGGCGGCCGCGGCACGCTGCTGGGCGGCGACGAATGAATGGAAGTCCGCCGCCACCAACCAGGGGTCGTGCGGGCTGCGGATCGCCTTGATGATGGGATCGAACAGGCCCGGCTCGAAGTGGTTGAAATGGCCTGATTCGAGTAGCGCCATGACCCGCTTGAGGTCGGCATCGGCTTCGATGAGTGCGTTCGGATCGTAGTGCCGGCGGGCTTCTTCCACCTGCGCGGCAGTCAGGCCGAAGAGGAAGAAATTGTCATCACCGACTTCCTCGCGTATCTCGATGTTGGCGCCGTCCAGCGTGCCGATGGTCACCGCTCCGTTCATCATAAACTTCATGTTGCCGGTACCCGAAGCCTCCTTGCCGGCGGTGGATATCTGTTCGGAGAGGTCCGTGCCGGGTGCGATCACTTCCATCGCCGACACCCGATAGTTGGGCAGGAAGGCCACCTTGAGACGGCCATCGACTTCGCTGTCGGTGTTCACCACTTCGGCCACCCTGCAGACCAGGGTGATGATGCGCTTGGCCATGAAGTAGCCGGGCGCCGCCTTGCCGCCGATCAGCACGCAGCGCGGCGTCCAGTTGGCGTCGTCGCCTCTCTTGAGACGGGCGTAGAGGTGGATGACGTGCAGAATGTTGAGCAGCTGGCGTTTGTACTCGTGGATGCGCTTGACCTGCACGTCGAAGAGCGCTTCGGGGTCGAAGGTGACACCGCAATCGCGCCGCACCAGGTCGGCCAATCGAACCTTGTTGGCCCGTCGGGCATCCTGCCAGCGTGCCCGGAACAAGGCGGAATCGGCATGAGCCGAGAGCCGGCGCAACTCGCCCAGCCGGGTGATCCAGCGGTCGCCGATAGTCTCGGTGATCAAATGGGCCAGGCCTGGATTGGCGGCAGCCAGCCAACGGCGCTGCGTAACGCCGTTGGTCTTGTTGTTGAACTTCCACGGCCAGAGATCGAAAAAGTCCCGGAACAGGCCTTGCTGGAGCAGATCCGAGTGCAACTGGGCAACGCCGTTGACCGAAAAGCTGCCGACGATGGCGAGGTAGGCCATGCGCACGTGCGGCTCCGGCCCCTCCTCGATCAGCGACATGCGCGCCAGCCGCTCGTTGTCGCCGGGCCAGCGCCGCGCCACGTCGGCGAGAAAATGGGCGTTGATCTCGTAGATGATATCCAGCAGGCGTGGCAGCAGTTGGCCGAACAGCCGCACCGACCATCGTTCCAGCGCCTCCGGCAGCAGCGTGTGGTTAGTGTAGGCCATGGTTCGGCGGGTAATCTGCCAGGCCTCGTCCCAGCCAAGGCCGTATTCGTCCACCAACAGGCGCATCAGCTCGGGCACTGCGCAACTTGGATGGGTATCGTTCAACTGGAAACAGTTCTTCTCAGCGAAGCGGCTGAAGTCGTTGCCGTGATGCAACTCCCAGCGCTCCAGCACGTCCTGAAGGCTCGCCGAGGCCAGGAAATACTGCTGCTTGAGCCGCAGTTCCTTGCCGTTCTCGCTGGCATCGTTGGGATACAGGACCATGGTGATGTTCTCGGCGGCATTCTTCGCCGCCACCGATTCGGTGTACGAACCCGCATTGAATTCGCCGAGATCGAACTCGTCGGTGGCTGCCGCGCTCCATAACCGCAGCACGTTGACCGTGTCATTGCGGTAGCCCGGCACGGGCACGTCGAAGGGGACTGCCAGCACATCGTGGCTGCCTACCCAGCGGACCCGCTGTTGACCACGGGCATCGCGGTAGAACTCGGTGCGGCCGTGGTACTGGATGCGTCGCGTGTGCTCGGGCCGCTCCAGTTCCCAGGGATTGCCCTCGCGCAGCCAGTGATCGGGTTCTTCGAGTTGGCGGGCGTTTTCCACGCGCTGGCGGAACATGCCATATTCGTAGCGGATACCGTAACCCATCACCGGCAGTTGCAGAGTGGCGCAGCTATCGAGAAAACACGCCGCCAGGCGGCCGAGGCCACCGTTGCCGAGGCCCGCGTCGTGCTCGTTGTCGATCAGTTCCTCGAGATCGAGGCCGAGGCCGTGCAACGCCGAGTCGGCGGTTTCGCCAACGCCCAGGTTGAGCAGTGCGTTGTTGAGCGTGCGGCCCATCAGGAATTCCAGCGACAGATAGTAGGCGTGCTTGGCGCCCTGCTCCTCGTAGGCGTAGCGGGTTCGCTTCCAGCGCTCCATCAGGCGGTCGCGCAGCGCCAGTACCAATGACTGATAGGGGTAATGGGAAGAACGGCAGTACTTGTCGCGACCGAGAAAGTTGCCGAAATACCGGCGGATGTCGAGGGCCAGCGATTGCCCGTCCATGCCGAGCGACGGTACCTGAAAAAGCTCCGGGGTCGGCCGGCTGACGCGCAAGGGTTTGAGGCGGTTGGAACTATTCTTTTGATACATGACGGGTAGGGAATCCGGCTTCGTTGTCTGGGAGAAACGACGAAGGATAAGCGCCCGACGCGGAATTGGAAAATAAGAAGGCCTAAACGCCGATTCACAGCTTTGATGCGGCCCGAACTACCGAAGGGGCCGCTGCCAGGCACGGACTACTTCATCAATGTCTCGAACACGGATACCGGCACCGGCTGGCTGAACAGGAAGCCCTGGAACTCGGGACAATCGTTGCGATTCAGAAACTGGCGCTGCCCCTCCTTCTCGACTCCCTCGGCGATCACGTCGAGGCCGAGGCTGCGCGCCATGCCGATGATGGTTTGCACGATCACGGCATCGCCCGAGTTGCTTTCGACTTCGTGAATGAAGGAACGGTCTATCTTCAACTGATCGAGCGGCAGACGCCGCAGATAGGAGAGCGACGAATAGCCCGTACCGAAGTCGTCCATCGAAAAGCCGACGCCCATGGATTTCAGCGTCTTCATTTTCTCCACTGTGTCGGCGATATCGTCGATGATGACGCTTTCCGTCAGTTCGAGTTTGAGTCGATGCGGATTGGCACCGGTCCGCTCCACCGTGCTGCGTACCTGTTCGACGAAGTCCGGCTGGTGGAACTGTTTGGCGCTGACGTTGACCGCCAGTCGCAGATTGCACATGACCGGATTGTCCTCCCAGGTCCGCAATTGCTTGCAGGCCGTTTCCAGCACCCAGGCGCCGATCGGGATGATCAGGCCGGTTTCCTCGGCCAGGGGAATGAATTCGGCCGGCGGTACCAAGCCGCGCAGCGGATGCTGCCAGCGCAGCAGGGCTTCGGCGCCGAGCACGCGGTTCTCGTAGTCGAATTGCGGCTGATAGTAGAGGACCAGTTGTCCCTGGGCGACGACCCGGCGCAGATCGCTCTCCATCGAAGCGCGCGCCAGCAGCGCCTCCTGCATCTCCGGATCGAAGAAGCACAGGGTATTGCGACCACCGGACTTGGCCTGGTACATGGCGACATCCGCCCGCTTCAACAGCTCGTCGACACCCTGGTGCGTATGGTTGAACAGGCTGACGCCGATGCTGAGGGTACCGTGATAATCGCGGCCTTTGAGGGTGTAGGGCTCGGCGACCGTCTCGAGAATCTTCTGGCCGACTGTCTCCGCCTGCGTGGCGGCTTCGCTTTCGTCTTCGCTCAGGTCCTCGAGCATCACCACGAACTCGTCGCCGCCCAGTCGCGCCACGGTATCGCCCTCGCGCACGCAGGCGCGCAGTCGTCGAGCGACCTCGATGAGCAGCTGATCTCCCGCGTCATGGCCCTCGGTGTCGTTGAGCAGCTTGAAGTAGTCGAGGTCGAGGAACAACAACGCGCCATGGAAATGATGGCGCGCCGCGGTCGCGATCGCCAGGCCCAGACGATCGATCAGCAGACGGCGGTTGGGCAGCTGCGTCAGCGGATCGAAGAACGCCAGGTTGCGGATCTGCTCTTCCGCTTCCTTGCGCTGGGAAATGTCGCTGAAGGCAAGGATGTAATGAGTGATGCGTCCATCGTCGGGAGCAATGACGGCGGATATGCTCTGCCACACCGGATACACCCGGCCGCTGCGGTGGCGGTTCCATATCTCGCCCTGCCAGAAGCGGTCGGAGGCGACCGCCTCCCACATCTGCCGGTACGAGGCATCGTCAGGGGGGCCGGATTGCAGTATCCGCGGCGTCTGGCCCAATGCCTCGTCGGACTGAAAGCCGGTGGTGTCGATAAAGGCGCGATTCACTCGGAGGATCACCTGATCCGGGTCGGTGACCACCATCGCCTCTTCCGACTCGAAGGCGGTGGCGGCGATGCGCAGTTCCTCCCGGCTGCGTTGCAGTTCGGTCAGGGTCCTGTCCAGGTTCTCGGCCATGCCGTTGAAGGCCATGATCGTCTCACGCATTTCCGGACCGCCGCGCGGCACGATGCGCGCCGAAAGTTCGCCGTCGCCAAATCGACGGGCACCTGCGATCAACGTATCGAGCGGGCGCAGGCCCGAACGCAGGATCAGGACGATGCCCAAAAACTGTAACCCTACCGCCAGTGCCAGAAGATTGAGGTGACTGAGAAAGGCTGTCCACAGCCGGTCGATGCCCGCGGCGGTCGACATCACTACGGTCAGCACGCCGAATTCCCGTCCGTCGATACTCAGTGCGCGTGAACCCAGGGGCTCGGTGATGCCGACACCAGCGACAAACCAGGCCGGAGCGAGTCGAGCGGTAGGCTGCGCCGCCGCATCGATGACGCTGCCGTCGACAGCCCGCCAGGTCGCCCGGCGGATATTGGGCTGACCAATGCGGGCGGTAAGAGTTCGCCCGATCGCGGCATTGTCGGCTGCGGCAACCTGGCTGGTTATGGCTGCCACTTGGGATGAAAGTTCGGACTGAAGCTGCCGCTCCAAGTCACCGTTCATGGTCAACGCATCGCGTACGGTCGACGTTACCAGCAGGATCGCCGTCGCCGCGGCCAGAACAATGGCGGCGCTCAACATCAGACGCGCCGTGAAGGTCAGCCGCGACCATAGGCGAACCGGCAGGTTATCGCTCAATTCCTCTCCTCCCAATAGCCCGGGGCGCCGACAGCCCGGCGGCCACATCTCGAGACTGAAGGAGGATGCTACGCTACCGTTTCGGGCCGGCTATGCAGATAAAATAGAAAGAAAACCCGCTTTTCGGCAGATGTCGCCGGCAAGCGACGCTTCCAAACCGGGCCGCAAGGGCCCGACGAGCCGTCGCCAATCAGGTTTTCGGCTTCAGGTGCAGGTGGGGCGCAGCCTTGCCCCGCGGGGCATAACCATGGCTGTGGCGGCCCTGGTCGACTTCCACCGACACGACGTTGATCGCACCGTGACGAACGCCGCGCTCTGCGATCAGGGCATCGGCAAACTTTCGCACGGACTGCGTCGGCCCCTTGAGGATCACGCTTTCCAGGCAGTTGTCGTGATCCAGGTGGGCATGCAGGGTGGCCACCGTCAGGTCGTGGTGACCGTGCTGGAGTTCGGTGAGGCGCTCCGCCAGGTCGCGTTCGTGGTGGTTGTAGACGTAGGACAGGTTGGCGACGCAGTACGTGCCTTCCGCGCCGGCCTGGCGGGCGGATTCCAGATGGCTGCGCAGGAGATCGCGAATCGCCTCCGAGCGGTTGCTGTAGCCGCGTTGGGCGATCAGGGCATCGAAAGCCTGCGCCAGATCCTCGTCGATGGAAATGGTGAAGCGTTCCACTGTCTCAATACCCGAGTGTGTGGTTCGCCAGGTCGATGGTCACCGTCGGCCGGCCGAGTCCGGCCGCGGTGGCCGCCAGATAATCCCTGACCCATGGCGAGCCGCTTTCGAACACGGCGCGCGTCCGGCTTTTGGCCAGGCCAACGATCTTGTCGGCCACCAGCAGCTTGCCCATCGGATTGCTGGGAACGCAACCGGCCTCCTCGAACTCGCGACCCAGCCATTGGTGGGCCGAGCCATGGCTGAAACGAGCGATGTCGGCATCGGCCACCAGGGTTTCCAGTTCCTGGCCATCGCTGAACAATATGATGATCCGGCAGGGCATCGAAATCTCCGCACGCAAGTTGAGCCTGGGAATGTTATCCCGTCAGGCGGGAATCTTCCAGCCGAGATCGCGATGGCGGGCCAGATGGCGCGGCGTCCAGGACTGCGGCGACTTGTTGACAAAATGCCATCGCGCGACGTGATAGCTCGGATCGAAGCCGTAGAAGTTGCGCCGCATGTGCGCCAGTTCCTCGGCGCGCCAGGCAGCGAGAGGCCTGTCGGCTTCGTCGGCGGCGCGGCGGCCCTGCTTGGCCGCCAGGCGCGAAGCGAAATCGGGGGCGGCCGCCAGTTCCGCCGAGCGGCGGGCGACATCGGCCAGGAAGGCTGCCTGGTCGCTGGCCAGACAGGCGTCGTAGAAGCCCGAACCCACCGACTCCTGCGCCGTCATCGGCAGGCGGTGCTGCATGATCGCGGTAGCACCTGCGCCGCCCACCCGCGGCGGCAGCAGGTAGGTCCAGAATTCGGAGCCGTAGAGGTTGCCCATGTTCTTGTAGTGCGGGTTGAGCATGGCGCCGTTGCGCACCCAGACCTGGTCGGCGGCGCGCGCCAGGAAGCAGCCGCCAGCGCCGGCGTTGCCCCGCAGGGCTGCCACCGTCAGCTTGTCGTCGCAGCGCAGGATGGCCTCGGCCAGGTCGTCGATGGCATTGATGTTGGCCCAGGACTCGTCGGCCGGGCTCGCCGCCTGTTCGATCAGGTTGAGGTGGATGCCGTTCGACCAGAAGTCGGCGCCGCCCATCAGCACCAGCACACGGGTCGGCCGGCTGCGCGCCCACTCGAAGGCCGTGCGCAGGCGCGCGCAGTGCGCCGTGCCCATGGCGCCGTTGTAGAACTCGAAGTGCAGGAAGCCCACTTGGTCCGCTTCCTCGTAGCGGATGTCCTGCCAGGTCGCGTGCGGTGCCGACCGCCAGCCGTCCAGCGGTAGTTCCGGCAGCGCCGCCGCCTGCTCGGCGAAGGCGATCGCAGCCGGCAGCTTGATGCCGTCCTGGCTCTTCACATGGCCGATCCAGACCGCGCCGTCGGCCGTGGCGCGCAGCAGCGCGGTTTCGCGC
>DASRXN010000020.1:0-7586 GCA_035654135.1 Rhodocyclaceae bacterium
CTTCGCGGGCGAATCTCAGGCCAATCGCCGCTATCTGTATTTCGCCAACAAGGCCGACGTTGAAGGTTATGCCGATGTCGCCGCCCTGTTCCGGTCGACCGCCGAAGGCGAAACCGGCCATGCCCACGGCCACCTGGAGTATCTCGAAAAGGTCGGCGACCCCGCCACCGGCCTGCCCTTCGGTGAGACCAAGGACAACCTGAAGTCGGCCGTTGCCGGCGAAACGCACGAGTACACCGACATGTACCCGGGCATGGCCAAGGATGCCCGCGCCGAGGGCTTCGACGAGATCGCCGACTGGTTCGAGACCCTGGCCAAGGCGGAGCGCTCGCACGCCAACCGCTACACCAAGGCACTGAACGAGCTGGGCTGATACAGCAGCGATCGTCAGCCGCCGTACCGCAGCGGCTGACTTTCGCCACAGGGAGAACAATATGGCACGCGAAGGCAACCTCCAGGCTCCGACACGGCATCCGCTGGACTGGCGGAATCCGGAGTTCTACAGCGAGGAAGCACTTCACAAAGAGATGGAGCGCGTCTTCGACATCTGCCACGGCTGCCGCCGTTGCGTCAGCCTGTGTCAGGCGTTTCCGACGTTGTTCGACCTGGTCGATGCTTCCGAGTCGATGGAAGTCGATGGCGTCCGGAAGGAAGATTATGCGCAGGTGGTGGATCACTGCTATCTGTGCGACCTGTGCTACATGACCAAGTGCCCCTACGTGCCGCCGCACGAGTGGAATCTGGATTTCCCTCACCTGATGCTGCGCGCCAAGGCGGTGCATTATCAGAAGAGCTCGAAACTGCGCGACGAGGTGCTGACCAGCACCGACATCGTCGGCCGCTTCGTCGGCATTCCGATCATCGCGCCGGTGGTCAATGCGGTCAACAAGGTCGGTCCCATGCGCAAGGCGCTGGAGGCCGTGGCCGGCATCCATGCCGAAGCCTGGCTGCCGGAGTTCTCGTCGAGGTCCATGCGCAGCCGCTTCCGTGAACTCGATCCGGCCACTCCCGGCGAGCCCGCCGGCAGGACCACCGGCAAGGTGGCGCTGTTCGCCACCTGTTACATGAATCGCAACGAACCCGGCCCGGGCGAGGACCTGGTGGCGGTGTTCGAGCACAACGGCATCCCCGTCACCATCGCCGAGAAGGAGCGCTGCTGCGGCATGCCCAAGCTGGAACTGGGTGACCTCGAATCGGTGAAGGCGGCCAGGGATGCCAACATTCCCGTGCTGGCCAGGCTGGTGGATGAAGGCTGGGACCTGACCGCGCTGATCCCCTCCTGCGTGCTGATGTTCAAGCAGGAACTGCCGCTGATGTTCCCCGACGACCCGGACGTGCTGAAGGTGAAGAACGCCTTTTACGATCCCTTCGAATACCTGATGCTGCGCCACAAGGAAGGCAAGCTCAGGACCGACTTCAAGCAGGGTCTGGGCAAGGTCGCGTATCACGCCGCCTGTCATCAGCGGGTGCAGAACATCGGCCCGAAGACGAAGGAAACGCTGTCGCTGGTGCCGGGTACCGAGGTCGACATCATCGAGCGCTGCTCGGGCCACGACGGTACCTACGCAGTCAAGAAGGAGTTCCACCAGTTCGCGATGAAGATCGTCAGGCCGGTCGTCAATCGCGTCAATGACGCCAACCCCGACCACTACGGCTCGGACTGTGCCATGGCCGGCCACCACATCGCTCATGCCCGCGCCGATGGCAGCGCGCCCGAGCACCCGATCACCCTGATGAGAAAAGCCTACGGAGTCTGAAGATGCTGACCCATGAGAATCTCTACAGCCTCGAACAGTATGCCCGCATGCGGCCCGAGTTCCGCGTCAGGGTCATGGCGCACAAGAAGGACCGGCGCGTCGCTCTGGGCGAACACGCCGCGCTCTATTTCGAGGATGCCCTGACCATGCAATATCAGGTGCAGGAGATGCTGCGCCTGGAGCGAATCTTCGAACCCGAGCTGATCCAGGATGAACTTGATGTCTACAATCCGCTGATCCCCGACGGCAGCAACTGGAAAGCAACCTTCATGGTCGAGTATCCCGATCCCGAAGAACGCAAGGTGCAGCTCGCGCGCCTGATCGGCATCGAGAAGGCGGTCTGGGTACAGGTGGCCGATTTTGCCCGCGTCACGCCCATCGCCAACGAGGATCTCGATCGCGAAACCGAGGACAAGACTTCGTCAGTGCATTTCCTGCGCTTCGAGCTGACGCCGGAAATGATCAAGGCGCTCAAGGCTGGTGCTGTACTGGCCATGGGCATCGACCATCCGGCCTACCGGGCGACGGTGACGCCGTCCACCGCGGTTCGCGAGTCATTGATTGCAGACCTTGCCTGACAAAGAGGAGAATCACATGAAGACGAAGAAGGCACCCGCCATCGACATCGGCATCAGCGACAAGGACAGGGCCGCTATCGCCGGCGGGCTGTCGCGCTTCCTCGCCGACAGCTACACGCTCTACCTGATGACACACAATTACCACTGGAACGTCACCGGGCCGATGTTCAACACCCTGCACCTCATGTTCATGGGCCAGTACACCGAACAGTGGAATGCGCTCGACATGATCGCCGAGCGCATCCGCTCCCTAGGTCATCCGGCACCGGGCACCTACAAGGAGTTCGTCAAGCTCGCCTCGATCAAGGAGATCGAGGGCGTGCCCAAGGCGACCGACATGATCCGCAACCTCGTCGCCGCCCAGGAAGCCACCGCGCGCACCGCGCGTAGCCTCTTCCCGGTCGTCGAGAAGGCCAACGACCAGCCGACCATGGACCTGCTGACGCAGCGGCTGGAAATCCACGAAAAGACTGCCTGGATGCTGCGCAGCCTGCTCGAAGAGTAGGACGTTACCGCCGGAAAGTCTGACGGCAAGGCTTTCCGGCCATGGCTATGCCGTCTTCGCTGCCAGCAGGCGGGCCATTCCGGTAGCACCTGCTTCGGTAGCGTTGGCAGCCTCGGCGGTGGTGATGGACTTGACGTCACCGGACAGTTCGCCGCCTTCGTGCACCACGATCCTGCCGTAGCGGATCTTGCCGCTGACCCGGCCGGTCGAATGGATGATGATCTGTTCGCGCGCCGTCAGTTCGCCGCTGAAGCGGCCGCGGATTTCGGCGACGTCGATGTTTACCGTGCCGTCGAATGAACCCTGATCGGCGATCTGGATGAAGCGGCTGTCCATCGTCGCTTCGACGCGGCCTTCCACCAGCAGCGTGTCGCAATCCTGGATTTCGGCACCCTTGAGCTTCACGCCGGGACCCACCACCAGCTTGGCTCCCTGCGGTTCCTGTTTGCCGGCCGTTTCGAGCGCACGACCCGCCAGCGGCATGGTGTTTCCTGAACTTGCGGCAGACGGGGAAGTGGACGCCGGCGTATTGCCGGCGCCGCCGGCAGGAGAATTCAAGTCGCGCTGCGCCGAGAAAATCGATCCCTTGTTGAGCATGGTGCGGTACCTCCATTTGGTGAACTTGCTGCGGCTCCCTGATTGACGCCAGCCTAGCGTGGGCGGGTGGAATGCCCTGACTGTCGTCGGTGGCAGACAGCGCAATTGGAAACCATTTGCATTTCCAAGCGGTCAACTGCTCACGACCCGCGTGGAGGATGCAGCGCTTATTTATCTGAGCGGGATCGATTCGATAAACATCGGGCGAAGGAGACCTGCCATGACCAAATTCAAGCTGGTAATTTCGGGGTCCTGTGCGACGTTCCTGGGATTGGCGATGCTGGTGCCGGTCGCCGGCGCAGGGACGAACGATTCCATTGGTTTCGGTTCCGGGGAAGTGGTTGCGGGCACGATGCCCGCCGCTCCCCCCGGGCTGCCGCCGCGCGGCCTCCAGGGGCCGATCCGTGCGGACCCACGGCCGGATACGCGTACCGATCCCTCCATCCGCGACACCGATCCGCTGACCGCCAACGGACTCTGGGAGACCCAGCCGGGTAATGCGATCAGCCAGCCCGGGATGGCTGGCCGAACCGGTGGCATGAGCTATCAGCCGAAGTAGCGACGACCTCGCCCGCTTCGCTTCTGCCCAGGCGCCCGTCTACGCGCAGGCGCTGGCCGAACTGCGCGCCGGCCGCAAGCGCAGCCACTGGATGTGGTTCGTCTTCCCGCAGCTCGACGGGCTCGGCAGCAGCGACATGGCGCGCTACTACGCGATCCGGAGCCGCGCCGAAGCCGCCGCCTACCTGGCCGACCCGGTGCTCGGACCGCGCCTGGTCGAATGCGCACAGGCGCTGCTGGCCGTGAGCGAATCGTCTATCGACGACATCCTCGGCTTCCCCGACAACCTCAAGCTGCAGTCCTCTATGACCCTGTTCGCCGCCCTGCCCGGCGCCGACCCGGCGTTTGCGCAGGTGCTCGACCGCTATTACGGGGGCGAGCATGACGCGAGGACGCTGGAACTGCTGGCGTCCCGCCACGGCTGACTATTGGGACGGATGCCTTGCTCAGGCGATCGGCATGCGGCCGGCATCGCCTGGCTGGTGCCGGTCGGCGTGGTTGCCGCCACCTGGACCAATGTCTTCCATGTCCGGTAACGGGCACCTGAACGCAGACGCGCTGTCGAAGGTAAGCGGGAGGCCAACTGGCCAACGAAATGAACAGGAGACGAACATGGACAAGAACAAGGTATTGCCGATCCTCAACCGGATCATGGAACTCGAACTGGCGGGGGTGGTGCGCTACACGCACTACGCGCTCATGATCTACGGCTACAACCGGATTCCCATCGTCGATTGGCTGCAGAAGCAGGCCGACGAAAGCCTCCTTCATGCCCGGTCGGCCGGCGACCTGGTGACCTGGATGGGCGGCCATCCCTCGCTCGGCATCGGTCCCCTGCTCGAATCGCACAAGCACGACATCGGCGACATCCTGCGCGAATCGATGGACCACGAGGCGGAATCGCTGAAGGCCTACGAGGCGCTGCTCGATCTGGTCAAGGACCGCAACGTCCGCCTGGAGGAATACGCCCGCGACATGATCGCGGCCGAGGTGGCGCACCAGGACGAGGTCGACAAGATGTTGCGCAGGCCCGGCCAGACCGAGGCATTCGCTGCATCCTGAGCCAGCGCCGGAAACGACCGAAGCGCGGCGAACCTTTTCCCGCCGCGCCCATCCAATCGGCCATGCGCACCCTGTTCCTCCTCGCCTTGCTGGGCATCGCCGTGTCGATGCCATTCCAAGCGGCGCAAGCCGCCAACCAGGACGTCAAGATGCTCGACGCAAAGGTGCTTGATCCCAAAACGCTCAACCTAAAGCGCCAGCTCGTCATCTTCGAAGCGAAGGATTGCCCCTACTGCAGGAAGTTCAAGGCCGAGGTGCTCGACCACTGGCAATCCGAAGTGCCCGTCGTACGCACCCTCAGCCCGCAGCCGCCCGCCGGCTGGGCGCTGGAAAAGGCGCTGTTCGCCACGCCCACCATCGTCCTCTTCGAGAACGGCAAGGAAGTCTCGCGCTACACCGGCTACAACGGCGGCGAGGAAACCCGGCAGCGCTTCTGGAAATGGCTGGGCTTCCACCTGCTCACCCCCGCGCAGCAGAAGATCGCCTTCGAGCAGGGCACCGAGCGCCCCGGCACCGGCTCGCACCTCGACGAAAAGCGGCCCGGCACCTTCGTCGATCCCATCACCGGCGCGCCGCTCTTCCGCAGCGACACCAAGTTCGAAAGCGGCACCGGCTGGCCCAGCTTCTTCAACCCCGTGCCCGGCGCCATCGTCGAGCATACCGACACCACGCTCGGCATGCGCCGCGTCGAAGTGCGCAGCGCCAGTTCCGGCATCCACCTCGGCCACGTCTTCGACGACGGCCCGCCGCCCACCGGCAAGCGCTACTGCATCAACGGCAACGTCCTGAAGTTCGTGCCCGACCAGGCCGCCAAGTAGGCATCAGGTGGCGTCCCGCCGCGGCTGACTCTGACGGAAGCTCTGCTCAGGCGATCGTCATGCGGCCGGCGTTGGCGGTCAGCCAGGCGTCGAACGACAGCAGCTGCGGGTTCAGGTCGCGGGACAGCCCGGGATCGCGGCTGCGCAGGAACTCGTCGCCGAGGATGGCCTGGAACTGAAACATGTTGCCGAGATCTTCCGCGCCCGGAAAGCCCAGGCCGCGGTAGGCGTCGAAGGGCACGTCGGCGAAGCCGATCTTGCGCCCGAGCGTCCGCCCCATTTTGGCCGCCATCTCCGGTCCCGACAGCACCTCGCCGGCAACGCCGATCCGCTGGCCGATGGTGTCGGTGCCCCGGCGGAACACGCCGTAGGCGCACTTGCCGATGTCTTCCGCGGCGATGCCCGGCAGCCTGGCGCCGCCGAGCGGCAAGGCCAGCACGAGGTCGTCGCCGGCGCCCTGGCGCGGCCCCATGCCGAAGTGGATGAAGTTCTCCCAGTAGAACGAGGCCAGCAGGTAGGTGGTCGGCGCCGCCTCTTCGGCGAAGACATGATCCGCCGCGCCCTTGGCATCGAAGTGGGGCACCTTGTACTTGCCTTGCAGCGTCGGCAGGCGGTTATCATCGAGGCGAATCCATTTGCGCGTGTCCTCGAGGGTCGACCAGATGACGTGCCGGACGCCGGCCTTGCGGGTCGCCTGCGCCATGGCCGTGGCCTGGGCGCCCTCCCGCTCGGGCGACATGTGTTCCCAGAAGTTGGTGACGCAGAACACCCCGTGGGCCCCGGCGAAAGCCCGCTCCAGGCTCGCGGGATCGTCGCTGTCGCCGGCCACGACTTCCGCGCCCAGCCTGGCCAGGGCGCGGGCCTTGTCCGAGTCCGGCTTGCGGGTAAGCGCGCGTGCCACGAACCGACGCTCGGGATCGGCAAGAATGGCGCGGACCAGCCCGCCCCCCTGTGCGCCGGTGGCGCCCACTACGGTGATGATCTTCTTCTCGGACATGGCGCTCCTCCTTTGAAACACCGAAGAAAAGGGACGCGCCCGCCGGGGCGTCCCGCTCGACATCCTATGGGCATGAGAGTCCGGGGGCGGCGAACAGTTCCGACCCTTCGGCTTCGGTGCGGCCGTTGCCGTCGTAGAAGGGGTGGAATAGTCTGTCCGATATGCAAACGGTAGGCGTCGGGTGGCGTGTCGCCACGGCTGACTTTCCGTAGCCGCCCAGCAATAGCCACCGGCTATCCCTCTCTTCGAAACATCCAATTGGCTTAATGGTCGCTGCGCGCCTAGCATGACTCGTGTCGCAACGAATCACGAGGAGAACACCATGAGCAACTCAGGCAAGTGCCCCGTCATGCACGGGGGTGTCACGTCGTCGGCGATGTCGTCGCAGGACTGGTGGCCGAAGGCCCTGAACCTGGACATCCTGCACCAGCACGACACCAAGACCAACCCGCTGGGCGCGGGCTTCAACTATCGCGATGAACTGAAGAAGCTGGACGTCGAGGCGCTGAAGCGCGACGTCAAGGCGCTGATGACGGATTCGCAGGACTGGTGGCCGGCGGACTGGGGCCACTACGGCGGCCTGATGATCCGCATGGCCTGGCACTCTGCAGGCACCTACCGCATCGCCGACGGGCGCGGCGGCGGCGGCACGGGCAACCAGCGCTTCGCGCCGCTCAATTCCTGGCCGGACAACGCCAACCTGGACAAGGCGCG
>DASRXN010000021.1:0-8578 GCA_035654135.1 Rhodocyclaceae bacterium
GGGCGTCGCGGTCCTGGCTGCGGGTGCCGGCGATTGCGGCACTCATCGTGGGTATCGGCTTGGGCTGGTGGGTCGGGCCGCGCATCATGTCGGAACGACCGGCCGCACAACTGCCGGCGGCCCTACCCGTGCCGACGCTGCGTCTGGATGCCGATGTCGAAGCCTTCAGCCGGCACCCTGGAATCCACCTGCCTTGAAAGGATCAGGAAAGCAGCCGGCGGCGGGTGATGCCCAGTGCGATCCAGTAGGAGACGACTGTCACCGCCGCCAGCACAGCCACGTGCAGCAATGACGCTTCGGGAATGCGGCCGAACAGCAGCGGCCGGATCAGGGCGACGGCGTGGGTCAGCGGCAGTGCTTGGGCGGCGGTCTGGAAGCCGGCAGGCAACTGCTCGAGGGGGAAAAACACGCCCGACAGCAACGTCATCGGCGTGATGAACAGCGTGAAGTAGTACATGAAGAAGTCGTAGGACGGCGCCAGCGCCGTGATGATCAGGCCCGGCGCGGCGAAGGCCAGCCCGGTGAGGAAGATGACCGGGATGGTCCATAGGGCCAGCGGCGATGCGGTCAGTCCCATCGCTGCGACCACGATCAGGATGGCGACGCCGGAGAGCGTCGACTTGGCGGCGGCCCAGAGCAGTTCGCCCAGCACCACGTCGTCGAGCGATACCGGCGCGTTCATGATCGCCTCCCAGCTCTTCTGCACATGCATGCGCGAGAAGGCGGAATAGAGCGCCTCGAAAGAGGCGGCGTTCATGGTCGAGGCGCAGACGGTGCCGGCGGCGAGGAAGGCGATGTAGGAGCCGCCGCCGAATTGTGGCAACGTTGCCGGCAGCAGGCTGCCGAGGCCGTAGCCGAGGCCGAACATGTAGATCATCGGGTCGGCCAGGTTGCCCAGCACCGAAGGGATGGCGAGCTTCTTCCAGACCAGGAAGTTGCGCCGCCATACTGCGATGGCGCGCCAGGACAGTTGGGGTGGGCCGAAGTGGTTCATCAGTCGCGCAAGTCCCTGCCCGTGAGTTTGAGGAATACGTCTTCCAGGTTGGCCGGCCGTAGCGGCGAGGGCGAGACGGGGATGTGCTCGGCGATCAGTTCGCCCGGCGTACCTTCGGCGATGAAGCGGCCTTCGTCCATGATCGCCAGATGCTGGCAGAGGCGCTCGGCTTCCTCCATGAAATGCGTGGTCAGCAGAATGGTCTTGCCCTCGGCGAGCAGGCCTTGCAGCCGCTCCCAGATCAGGTGGCGGGCCTGGGGGTCGAGGCCCGTGGTCGGCTCGTCGAGCACCAGCAGGTCGGGATCGTTGACCAGTGCGCGGGCCAGCGTCAGTCGCCGCTTCATGCCGCCGGAAAGCGTCTTGATGTTGGCGCCGGCCTTGCCGGCCAGACCGGCGAATTCGAGCAGGCGTGGCGTGCGTTCCCTGATGACGGCGTCGGGCAGGCCGAAATAACGGCCGAAGACCAGCAGGTTCTCGGCGGCGGAGAAATCGGGGTCGAGGTTGTCGAACTGCGGCACCACGCCGATACGCGCACGCGCTTCGCGCGCGCGCGCCGGCACTTCTTCGCCGACCAGGGTGATGCTGCCGGCATCGGGCGCCGTCAGGCCCAGGCAGCAGCGCAGCGTGGTGGTCTTGCCGGCGCCGTTGGGACCGAGCAGGCCGAAGCATTCACCCTTGCCGAGCGTAAACGAAATGCCCGCCACCACCTCGCGGTCGCCGTAGCGTTTATGCAGGTTGTCGACGATCAGGGGCGCCATGCGTCGTGAATGATGTTGCGGATGATGTGCAGCCGTCGGTGGAAGAAATGGTCGGCGCCGGCAATCACCGTCACCGGCAGGCCCAGCGGCTCGGCCCATTTGAGCACGTTGGCCAGCGGCACGGTTTCGTCATCCGAGCCGTGGATGACGATGGTGTCCGGCGCCACGGCCCCCGTTTCGTACTGCCGGTCGCCTTCGATGAAGCCGGCGGCGGTGCCGACGAGCACCAGCCGGCGTGCCACCATGGCTGACTCTTGCAGCCGTGTCGCCAGGCGTGTGACGACGTAGGCGCCGAACGAGAAGCCGGCAAGATACAGCGGCAAGTTGCCGAAGCGACTGCGCGCGTAATTATGCACCGCCAGCAGGTCGTCGGTCTCGGCGATGCCGCGATCGTGTGCGCCCTCGCTGCCTCCGACGCCGCGAAAACTCGGCCGCAGTGTGTGGCAGCCGAGTTCGCGGAAGGCCTTGGCCAGCGTCGTCACCACCTTGTTGTCGGCGGTGCCGCCGAACAGCGGATGCGGGTGGGCGATCAGGGCAACGCCGGTGGCCGAGTCGTGCGGCTCGACGAATACCTCGATCTTGCCTGCCGGCCCTTCGAGCAGGATATGCTCGTGGCGGGACATGTCAGATCTTCAGGCGGTCGACGATCTCGCCATTGACCAAATGACGGTCGATGATTTCGTCGATGTCTTCCTGGTCGACATAGGTGTACCAGATGGCTTCCGGGTAGACCACGATTACCGGCCCCTGGTCGCAGCGGTCCAGACAGCCGGCGTTGTTGATGCGAACGTTGCCGGGAATCCGGTCGCAGAGGGCCTTGACGCGCTGCTTGCAGTAGTCGCGCATGGTGGTGGCACCATGGTTGTTGCAGCACGTCTCGCCCGGCTCGCGCTGGTTGGTGCAGAAGAAGACGTGATACTTGAAGTAACTCATGGCTCTCTCTCCGGGGCTGGATACTTGACTGCGTTTTTCGCAATCTTATCGCGGGCGGCGGCGATCGGGTCGATGCCCAGCACGTCGGCCAGTTCCACCAGATAGATCAGGGTATCGGCGACCTCGTCGCGTACCTCGGCCAGCTTCTCCGCCGACAGGTCGAGACTCTGCTCGGGCGTCAGCCACTGGAAGTGTTCGACCAGCTCCGCCGCCTCGACGATCATGGCCATGGCGAGGTTCTTCGGCGTGTGGAATGGCCGCCAGTCGCGGGCGGCGGCGAACTTGCGCAGGGCATCGCGCAGGCTTGTCAGGTCGTGAATGCTCATCTTTCTTCTCGCAGCAGGATCAGCCACGGCAGGGCAAGGAAGGGCCACAGGTTGGACGCTAGCCGGGTCAGGCCGTGGAAGTTGAGGAACTGGCCGGGATTCCACATCTGCATGGTGTTGGCCAGATAGGGATTTTCCGGAGCGATGTTGACCAGAGTGGTCGCGAACAGCAGCGCCAGGGCCGCCAGCGCTCGCTGCCAGCGTGCCTGCAAGGGCGTTGCCAGTAACCAGAACAGCAGCCCGGCGGCCAGCCCGGTCAGGCTGCCCGGCGTGGCCCAGGCGAAGCCGGCGCTGCCGCTCATCATCAGCAGGAAGGCGAAGCTTTTCAGCAGCAGCCCGGCCGCCACGATGGCGAGTGCCAGTTCGGGACGCCAGCGGCGCGACAGCAAGGTGACGATGAGTGCAATGGCAAGCGCGTGGGTGGCGACAATCGCGGCCTCGATGCGGACGAACCCTTCTGCCGAATACACCAGCGGCGCGGGAATTTCCAGCAGCTCGCGCAGGCTGCCGTTGCCGAACAGCAGCGTGTCCGGGTTAACCTGGGTCAGCAGCCAGAGCCAGATCAGCAGCAGGCCGGCATCGGCCATGGTGCCGGAACGAAACAGCCGAGTGCGCCATGCATGCAGCCGGCCGCCGTCGAGCAAGGCGTGGCCCCAGCGGGCGCCGGCCAGCGCGCCAGCCAATGTGCCCGCCGAGTTGCAGGCCAGGTCTAGATTCGAGGGCACGCGGCTGGGCAGGAAGTGTTGCAGGGTTTCCATGGCCAGACTGAGTCCGCTGCCGATAAGCACCGCGGCGACGACTGCGGCGATGGGCGCCAGCCACGACCGCAGGGCCGCTACCCAGAGAAAGCCCAGCGGCAGATAGGCGGTGGCATTGCTCGCCATGTCGAAAACCGTGACGTATCGTGGCCAGCCGGCGGTCAGGTAAGCGCTCAAGGGAGCGCCTGAATCGTGCCAGCCGGCGAAGGGGTAGAGACTGCCGTAGATCGCCAGCAGCGAGTAGGCGCCGGCGAGATAGAGGGAAAGCGGCGAGGTCGCTTTCGGCAATGGCTCAGATCGTGCGCGGCGTCGCCAGCCGTTCGCGCAGGCGGCGCAGGATCTCGGCCGGCGCCAGCCGCGTCGGATCGAAGCGTGGCAGCTCGATGCCGTCGAGGGTGTTCTTGACCAGCAGACCAAGGTCGGTATCGCCTTCCATCAGCAGGCGACGGCTGAAGAACAGCGTGTCGGGGTCCTCCTCGCGCGCAAGCAGGGCGATGAAGTCGCGGCTCCTGGCCGAGATGGTCAGATCAGGCGGCGCGGCGTCGAAAATCGGCCGGAAACCGCGGCTGCCGTAGGCAAAACGCAGCGTCAGGCCGGCGTCCAGTACGCGGATGGCGAAGCGCTTGCCGATCAGCGGCTCCAGCGGTTCGCGCGGAATCATGCGGCCGAGCGCCAGGTTGAGGCTGGTGATCAATGCCAGTGTCGGCGGCAACTGCGGCAGGCGCTCGCCCAGCCGGGTCAGCGGTGCGGGCAGAGTGAAATCCGGCAGCTTGAATGGTCTGTTCATGCGGCTTTCCCTATCAGTTCCAGTCCGGGCCGGCCGTGCCAGAAGCCGTTGCAGAAGTCGCCGGCGAGTGTCGCCTTGCCTCCTGCCAGTCGATCCCGGAAGGCGTTCAGCGTATCGCCGGTTCCGTTCGGCTCCGGACTGATGCGGAGGATATCGACGCCCGCCGCGGCCAGCTCCGGCAGATCGGCAAGCAGATTGTATACCTTCGCCGACATCGTCTGGATGCCGTTGAGGGACAGGAAGTCCTCATGTTCGCGGGTCCTGACCATCATGCCGTCCGGGAAATCGATGCACTTGAACTCGCAGTTGTCCTTCTGCAGGCTGTAGCGCCGGGCGGTGAAGCAGCGCGCCGAGTAGGCGAGCGGGACGCGGCCGTGGGCGAAAACTTCGGTTGCCATGCCGGCCGGCTTCGATTTCTCGATGCCGGCGAGGAGATCGCGGCTGGCTTCCGGCGGCATCACCCAGCGCTGCGCACCCATGCCGGCAAGCAGGCTGAGGGTGTGGCTGTTGAAGACGTTGAGCGTCGGTCCGGCGACGAAGGGAATCTTCTTTTCGGCCAGCAGGCGCACCGCGCCCATTTCGTTGGCTTCGACAGCAAACTTGCCATTGTCGACGATGCGGCGCAGCGCCTTGAGGTCGGACTCGGACTCGATCAGCGTCAGCGTCGACAGCGCAACTTCCTTGCCGGCTTCGGCGAGCTTCGCGGCCACGTCGAGATAGTCGTCGAGGCGCAGCTCATGCCGGCGCGAGCACACCGTCTCGCCGATATAGACGATATCGACCGGCATGTCGGCGACCGACGCGTAGAAGTCGAGTGTCTGCTGCCGGGGCCAGTAGTACTGGAGCGGGCCGAGCGAGAGCTTCATTTCCAGGGACGGTTGTAGGCGCCGAGTGTGTACGACTGCCCTTCGGAAACCTTGTTCAGCTCAGCCATCCAGGCTGCCTTGGCAGCGAAATGGCCGGCATCGCGCAGGCAGTTGTCGATGGCGTCGCGCCAGATCTTCGTCACCTGTGCGACATAGGCGGGGCTGCGCTGGCGGCCCTCGATCTTGATGGCGCGAATGCCGATGCGCAGGAGGTCGGGCAGCAACTCCAGGGTGTTCAGGCTGGCCGGTTCCTCGATGGCGTAATAAGTTTCTTCATCGACTTCGAAGCGGCCCTTGCAGATGGTCGGATAGCCGGTGCGCTCGCCGTCGGCGAAGCGGTCGATCAGGATGCCGTTGAGCCGCGTTTCCATGCCCTGCGGCGTCTGTTCCCAGCGCACCGCCTTGCCCGGCGAGCAGGCGCCGTTGCAGTTGGGCGAAGTCCCCGTCGCGTAGGCCGAGAGTGCGCAACGTCCCTCCACCATGACGCAGAGGCCGCCGAAGCCGAATACTTCGATTTCCACCGGCGTGTTCTTCACCACCTGCTCGACCTGCGCCATCGACAGCACGCGCGGCAGCACGGCGCGCTGGATGCCGAAGCGCTCGCGGTAGAAGTTGATCGCCTCGTAATTGGTGGCCGAGCCCTGCACCGACAGATGCAGGCGCAGCTGCGGATGCGTGCGATGGGCGTAATCCATCAGGCCGATGTCGGCGAGGATGATGGCGTCGACGCCGTAATCGGCGGCACGGTCGACGGCGGCCGTCCAGCGCGACCAGTTTTCGCTCTGCGGATAGGTGTTGAGCGCGATCAGCACCTTGACGCCTCGATCATGGGCGTAGCGGATGCCCTCCTTCAGGCCGGCGTCGTCGAAGTTGAGGCCGGTGAAGTTGCGGGCGTTGGTGTCGTCCTTGAAGCCCGCGTAGACGCAGTTGGCGCCGTTGTCGACGGCAGCCTTAAGCGCCGGCAGGCCGCCGGCGGGGCAGACCAGCTCGATGGGGGAAGGTGCGTTCATGGGCAATCCGGAAAACGGGGAGTTGGACTATAAGCAGCGTCTCCTTTTGGAGACTTGACGCAAGTCAACGGCGATTGTGCGCTAATCTGGCCCTTGCTCAGAAATGGAAAGGAGGACCCGCATGAACCTCGTTTGCCAAATTCGCCCACGACTTGCCGCGCTGGCGTTGACCGCGATGCTTGCCGCCGGCCAAGCGTTGGCTGACAGGCCACCGTGGGCCGGCAATGGCCAGTATGACTCGCGGGGCGAGGATCGCTACGAGAACCGATACGACCGCCACGAAGGCCGCCGCGAGCACCGTCAGGAGCGCCGGCGGGATGACTACCGTGGCGCGCCGATCGATTTCCGCTTCGACGATCGCTCGCGCGGCGCAGTTAACGACTATTACGGTGACCGCTTCCGCCGCGGCCACTGCCCGCCGGGCCTGGCCAAGAAGCACAACGGCTGCATGCCGCCCGGACAGGCGAGGCAGTGGGAGCGCGGCCGGCCGTTGCCTCGCGGCGTCGTCTATTACGACCTGCCGCCTGCAGTCGTGGGATACCTGCCGCCGCCGCCACCGCGCCATCGCTATGTCCGCGTTGCATCGGACATCCTCCTGATCGCAGTCGGTTCGGCCATGGTCGTGGACGCCATCGAGGATATCGGCCGCCTGCCCTGACGGCCGGCACCGTCAGCCGACGCGTGTCGCCACGGCTGACTTTACCTAGCGAGCAAGCGCGTCAATGGAGCACCGGCGCTGCGCTGCTGGCTTTCCTGCAGCACATCCGGTTCGGCTCGACGAAATAGCGGGCCAGCGGACAGATCCGGTCTGGCGGGCAGCCATGCTCGCAGGCGCATTCCGTCTGCGTCTCGTCGATCAGCACCATTTCGTGGATGATCTCACAACGAGCGATGGGAGAATCGAACATCGCAGCCTCCAATACACCATCCCGCCAAGCGCAAAGGGCGCCTAGCGATTTCACTATAGGCAATGGCTGAGTTCGCTGCCGGGAAAAAGTCAGCCGTGGCGGTACGCCACCCTACGGCCCGCCCCAGGCCTTGATGAGGATAGGCAGCAGCAGGGCGGTGGCGAGGCCGTTGAGACCCATGGCCAGCGCGGCGAAGGCGCCGGTGGTTTCGGAGATCTGGAAGGCGCGCGCGGTGCCAATGCCGTGGGCGGCGACGCCGATGGCGAAGCCCTGCACCGCCTCGTCTTTCACGCGCAGCAGCCGAAACAGCCACTGCGCCACGACCGCGCCGATGATGCCGGTGGTGACCACCAGCACGGCGGTGAGCGAGGGCAGGCCGCCGATCTTTTCGGCGATGCCCATGGCGATCGGCGTGGTGACCGACTTGGGCGCCAGCGACATCAGCGTCGGCCGGCTGGCGCCGAGCGCCCAGCCGGCGGCGATGGCCGAGACGATGGCGGTCAGCGAGCCGACGGTCAGCGCCAGCAGCGCCGGGCCGAACATGCGCTTGAGGCGCGGCAGCTGCGCGTAGAGCGGCACGGCCAGCGCGACGGTGGCCGGGCCGAGCAGGAAATGCACGAACTGTGCGCCGTCAAAGTAGGTGGCGTAGGAGGTGCCGGTCAGCGTCAGCAGGGCGACGATGATGGCGACCGCGATGGCCACCGGATTCGCCAGCGGATTCATGCCCAAGCGCTCGTACAGCCAGTAGGCGCCCTGGTAGGCGAGCAGCGTCAGCGTCAGGCCCAGTAGCGGCGATGCGGCGAGATAGACCCAGATCTCGGCGAGGCGTGGCGTCATGACTGACTCTTGCCGCGCTTCACGAAAGCGCACAGCAGCAGGCCGGTGACGGCGAGCGTGACGAAGGTGCTGACGAGCAGTGCGCCGACGATGGCCGGCCACTCGTCGCCCAGCCGTGAGAAATGCACCATGACGCCGACGCCGGCCGGCACGAACAAGAGCGACAGGTGCTGGAGCAGGTTCGATGCCGTGCTGCGCAGATTCTCGGGCACGCCGCCGCGCACCAGCAGCGTGGCGAACAGCAGCGCCATGCCGATCACCGGGCCGGGCACCGGCAGCGCGAAGAACTGGACGATCACCTCGCCGGCGAGCTGGTAGATCAGTAACAGGGTCAGCGCGCCCAGCATGGCTTACGCCTGCGGTCGGCCGTGTTCGATGTGGTGTTCCTGGACGTGGTGCGT
>DASRXN010000022.1:0-4526 GCA_035654135.1 Rhodocyclaceae bacterium
TCGTTGCCAGTCCCGTGACGATGAATACTGTCGCGGCGATCCAGCGGATGGTCGTGAGCGGCAGTTGAGCAGCCAGTTTTTCTCCGATGATGACCGCTGGCACATTGGCCACCATCATGCCAATCGTTGTGCCCATGACCACGACCAGCAGAGCATCGAAGCGCGCTGCCAGGGCGACGGTAGCCAATTGCGTTTTGTCACCGATCTCGGCCAGCGCGACGAGTGCGGTCGAGGTCAGGAATACCTCCAAGGGTCAGGCTTTCTTCCGGTTCGGGCAATTCGGCCTGGTGCAATCGGCGTAGAGATAAAGGGCATGCTCGACCACCTTGTAGCCACGGTCTTCGGCAACCTTGATCTGACGCTTTTCGATCGCCGGATCGTAGAACTCCTCCACCTTGCCGCACTGCAGACAAACCAGATGGTCGTGGTGGCCGCCCTCGTTCAACTCGAATACTGCCCGGCCCGACTCGAAGTAGTGCCGTGTCAGCAGGCCGGCCTGCTCGAACTGGGTGAGGACGCGATAAACCGTTGCCAGCCCGATGTCGACATCGTCTTCGGCCAGGTTGTGCTGGACCTCTTCGGCGGTCAGGTGGGGCTTGCCGGAACTATGGGCCTTCTGAAACAGGTCGAGGATCTTGACCCGTGGAATGGTGGCCTTAAGGCCGATATTCCTGAGTTCGTCTGACTTGGACATGGCTTGGGTGCGTGTGGATACGGGGCCGGGTCAAGCGCTTATGATATAGTTTTCACGCATGAAACGCCTATTCGCCCTTTCGGTTCTGCCGTTGCTGATCGCCTGTTCCAACACGCCCTCGATCACGTCTTACCTGACGCCGTACCGGATCGACGTTCGCCAGGGCAACATGGTGACTCAGGAGATGGTCGCGCAATTGAAGCCGGGTTTGAGCAAGGACCAGGTCCGGTTCATCCTGGGCACGCCGTTGGTGACCGACATGTTTCACGGCGACCGATGGGACTACGTGTACCGGTTCGCGCCTGGACGCGACGAAAAGGACGTTCAGCAGCGTCGACTGATCGTGCATTTCACCGATGGCAAACTGATCCGACTGGGCGGTGACGTGGCGGCCGACAATGCGGGTGCTGCCGAAGCGACGGCCAAGCCGGCCAGTCGCGTGATCGAAATCGCACCGGCGGCCGATGCCGTCAAGCAATAGCTTTCTCATACTCGACATGGACACGATACGTTTCGCCATCGCCGGTGCCAGCGGGCGCATGGGTCGCACCCTGATCGAGGCAGTGCAGGCCACGCCGGCTGCCGAACTGGCCGCCGCTTTCGATATCGATGACGATATCGATGCGGCATTGAGCAAGGCCGATTGCCTGATCGATTTCACCCGACCCGAGGGCACCATGAGGCACCTCGAAGTCTGCCGCAAGCGCGGCGTGCACATGGTCATCGGCACCACGGGCATGAATGCCGAGCAGAAGCTGGCGATCCAGGATGCCGCGCGCGACATTCCCATCGTCTTCGCGCCGAACATGGCCGTGGGCGTCAATCTGGTCTTCAGGCTGCTCGATACTGCCGCCCGCATTCTCAACGAGGGCTATGACGTCGAGATCGTCGAGGCCCATCACCGCCACAAGGTCGATGCGCCTTCAGGCACCGCCCTGCGCATGGGCGAAGTCGTGGCCGCAGCCCTTGGCCGCAGCCTGGACGAATGTGCGGTCTACGGCCGCGAGGGGCACACCGGTGAGCGGCCGGCGACGCAGATCGGCTTCGCCACCGTGCGTGGCGGCGACATCGTCGGCGATCACACCGTCCTGTTCGCCGGCACGGGCGAACGGGTCGAGATCACCCACAAGGCGGCAAGCCGCATGCCCTATGCGTTGGGCTCGATTCGCGCCGCCCGCTTCCTAAGAGGCAAGACGAGCGGCCTCTATGACATGCAGGATGTCCTCGGGCTGCGCTAGGGTCGATCGGCGTTGCCTGCTGCGCTGCGGCAGGATATAATCAAAAAGTTTGTCAGGCCGGGCATTTGCAGCACCGGGTCCGTCCTGTTCCCCGAAGCCTCAATGACCTCAGGAGCCCGATCGTGCCTCAGTTCCCGCCTGCCCTCCTCGCCCTCGCAGACGGAACCGTTTTTCGGGGCAAGGGTATCGGGGCCGTTGGCGAGAGCGTCGGCGAGGTGGTGTTCAACACCGCCATGACGGGTTACCAGGAAATCCTCACCGACCCTTCCTATACGCGGCAGATCGTTACCCTGACCTATCCGCATATCGGCAACGTCGGCGTCAATCGCGAGGATTGCGAAGCGCCGCGGGTGTATGCCGCCGGCCTGGTCATCCGCGACCTGCCGTTGCTGGTCTCCAATTTCCGTTCCGAACTAAGCCTCGATGCCTATCTCAAGGCCGAGAACGTCGTCGCCATCGCTGATATCGACACCCGCAAGCTGACCCGTATCCTGCGTGAAATGGGTGCGCAGGCGGGCTGCCTCGCAACTGGTGACAACCTGAATGCCGATGCTGCCATCGCCAAGGCACGTGCCTTCCCAGGTCTGGCGGGGATGGATCTCGCCAAGGTGGTGACGGTCGACAAACCGTACGACTGGACGGAAGGCGAGTGGTGCCTCGGCAAGGGCTTTGTGCCCCAACAGAACCCGAAGTTCCATGTCGTCGCCTACGACTTCGGCGTCAAGCGCAACATCCTGCGCATGCTGGCGCAGCGCGGCTGCAAGCTGACCGTGGTGCCGGCGCAGACGTCCGCGAAGGACGTGCTGGCGCTGAATCCCGACGGCGTCTTCCTGTCGAACGGCCCAGGCGATCCGGAGCCTTGCGACTACGCCATCGCCGCGATCCGCGAGTTCCTCGACCGCAAGTTGCCGACCTTCGGCATCTGTCTCGGCCATCAGTTGATGGGCCTGGCGGCCGGCGGCCGGACGCTGAAGATGAAGTTCGGCCATCATGGCGCCAACCATCCGGTCAAGGACCTCGATTCCGGCCAGGTACTGATCACCAGCCAGAACCACGGCTTTGCCGTCGATCCGGCGACGCTGCCGAACAATGTGAAGGTGACGCACGTCTCGCTGTTCGACAACAGCCTGCAGGGCATGGCCTGGACCGACCGTCCGGCGTTCTGCTTCCAGGGCCATCCGGAGGCCAGCCCCGGCCCTCATGACGTTTCCTATTTGTTTGACCGCTTCATCAGGATGATGGCGAATGCCTAAAAGAACCGACATCCACAGCATCCTCATCATCGGCGCCGGCCCGATCATCATCGGCCAGGCCTGCGAGTTCGACTACTCCGGCGCGCAGGCCTGCAAGGCGCTGCGCGACGAGGGCTACAAGGTTATCCTGGTCAACTCCAATCCGGCCACGATCATGACCGACCCGAATATGGCCGACGTGACGTACATCGAGCCGATCACCTGGCAGGTGCTGGAGAACATCATCGCCAGGGAGCGGCCCGACGCGGTGCTGCCGACCATGGGTGGCCAGACGGCGCTCAACTGTGCGCTCGACCTTGCCAAGCATGGCGTGCTCGAAAAGTATGGCGTCGAAATGATCGGCGCCACCAAGGAAGCGATCGATAAGGCCGAGGACCGCGAGAAGTTCAAGCAAGCCATGACCAGGATCGGCTTGGGCAGCGCGCGTTCGGCCATCGCCCACAGCATGGAAGAGGCGCAGCAGGTGCAGGCGGCGCTCGGTTTCCCGGCCATCATCCGGCCGTCATTCACCATGGGCGGCAGCGGCGGCGGCATCGCCTACAACCAGGAAGAGTTCGTCGAGATCTGCAAGCGCGGCCTCGAAGCCTCGCCGACCAAGGAACTGCTGATCGAGGAATCGCTGCTCGGCTGGAAGGAATACGAGATGGAGGTCGTGCGCGACAAGCACGACAACTGCATCATCGTCTGCTCGATCGAGAACTTCGACCCGATGGGCGTGCACACCGGCGACTCGATCACCGTCGCACCGGCGCAGACGCTGACCGACAAGGAATACCAGATCATGCGCGACGCCAGCATTGCGGTGCTGCGCGAGATCGGTGTCGATACCGGCGGTTCCAACGTCCAGTTCGCGATCAATCCGGACGACGGCCGCATGATCGTCATCGAGATGAATCCGCGCGTGTCGCGTTCGTCGGCGCTGGCCTCCAAGGCAACCGGCTTCCCGATCGCCAAGATCGCGGCCAAGCTCGCCGTCGGCTTCACGCTCGACGAACTGAAGAACGACATCACCGGCGGCGCCACGCCGGCTTCCTTCGAGCCGTCGATCGACTACGTGGTCACCAAGGTGCCGCGTTTCGCCTTCGAGAAGTTCCCGACGGCGAACGATCGCCTGACGACGCAGATGAAGTCGGTCGGCGAAGTGATGGCGATCGGCCGCACGTTCCAGGAATCGTTTCAGAAAGCACTGCGCGGTCTCGAGATCGGTCGCACCGGCCTCAACGAGCTGGTCGATCCGACCAACGAAGACGACATGACGCGACTGGTACGCGAGCTCAACGTCGCCGGCGCCGATCGAATCTGGTACGTCGCCGATGCATTCCGCAGCGGGATGAGCATCGA
>DASRXN010000023.1:0-18828 GCA_035654135.1 Rhodocyclaceae bacterium
TCGACCAGCCGTACTACCGGCTGGCTGTACTCGTCCATCGAGACCGCCAGCGAGCGGTAGTCTATCTCGCCGGTCTCGATCTCGTGGAGGATGCCGTCGATGGACAGTTCGTGGCCGTAGTATTGGTCAATGGCCCGGGCGATTTCCGAGTCGCCCGCCAGCAATGTCTCGATCAGTAGTTCGTGTGGCACCAGCGCCCGCAGCTTGTCGAGGGCTACGATGTCGTTGGTATCGGCGATGGCAATGGTCAGCCGCCGCTGTTCCGGCGCGTAATCCATCGGCAGGAGTCCGTGGCGTTTGGCTACCTCACGCGGCACCAGGCGCAGGGCGGCAGGATCGACGATGGCATGGGCCAGGTCCACCGACTTCTGGCCCAGGGATTCGCCCAGAGCATCGCGCAGCGTTGCTTCCGAGACAAAGCCCAACGATACCAGCAGCTTGCCTACCGGCTGGTTGCACTTCAACTGTTCCAGCAGCGCGATGCGCAGTTGGTCTTCGCTGATCACTCCCTGCGAGATCAGGATTTGGCCGATGGGGCGACGAAGGGGATTGGGTGAGTTCATCGGCTCATATTTCTAGCGGGCAGCCGTTGTCAGTGCTCCAGCATCAAGGCTGGAGATCACGCAGGCGGTTGGCAACCAGCGCTCGATCGAATCTGGCTGGCTGGCTTTCTGCAGCCGCTGATGCCTGCCGATAATAATGGGCGGCCAGCTTTGGCTGGTGCAGTTGATCCAGACTGACCGCAAGATTGAACAAATAGTCCGGATTGTCCGGGTCGGCCCTGGTTGCATTGAAATAAGCCTGCTGGGCTTCGCTCCAGCGATTCTGGTGGGCGTATAGATTGCCGAGGGCGAAGTGCAGCACCGACGTGTTCGGCTGCGCGGCCAAGAGTGACTTGATGCGGCTCTCGCTGGCTACTTGGTCGTCCTGGCTGCGGAGGCCAACCAGTCCAGCATTTGCTGCCGCATCGCGGGGGTCGGCCGCCAGGATGCGCAGATAACCGGCTTCAGCTTCATCCAGACGCCCTTCGCTCAGCGCAATAGCGGCGAGGCCATGCAGGGCCTCGATGTTCCTAGGTTCTGCCTGCAACAGGCGTTCGTATGCAGTCTTGGCACCTGTCAGGTTCCCCGACTGGAAGGCCCGATAACCCTCGTCTGATGCCGGATTGACCGCGATCCGTGATGTGGTGATGCGAATCGGATCTGCCACAGTTGGAAGTATGGCCACACGAGAATGCGGTAATTCCCGTGGTCTCGTGTGAGCAATGAGTTCGGCCTCCTTTAGCCGCGGCATACCGTCGGCAGGAGAGGGGATCGGGACACCGGAAGGCGGTATGGCTTGAGCCCCGGTTGCCCCTGTAGCAATGGCCCGCTCTGCCGGTCTTACCGCCATAAGGGCAGTCGGCCCTTGTATTGGTCTTAGTTGCAGCCAAAAGTAGACTCCGGCCGCGGCGATGGTGAGAGAACTGATGGCACCTACGATCAAACCGGGAGTCCTGTTGCTCTTTCCTGCCCTCTTCATCGCAAAGGCGTTGCGGACGGCTTCACGCTCGGCAGCCTCGCCAGCGGGTACCTGTGCTTTGCTCCCCAATTGTTGTACGGCAGCAGGGCGACCAGCCGGCATTGCTTGCGGCGCGGCTCGGTCAGTCGAAGCTGCCTGGCCCCGAGGTATCTCCTTCTGCTGCGCGTGGGCAATGAATTCCTTGTCCAGGTCCTCGAGCCTAGGCAGCTGCGGCAGTGCGGAGGGTGCCATAGTTGGCGGTGGGGTTTGCTCCAGTGCGCTTGGTTCGGCCGGTCCCACCACCGTCTCCAAGGAAAGTGCGGGTGTGTCTACCGATGGGGGCTTCACCTGGCCCTGCTGATTGGCCTGTTCGGCCCGCTTCAGGGCATCCATCAGCAGGCTCACTGACCGCCTCCATCAGAGCCAATGCGCTGATTTGGCCCAAGGTTCCTGTCGAAGAAATCCTGGCCTGGAAGTTTGTCTCGGAAACTGGCGTAGTCCCCGTCGACGCTGGCGTCCTTGATTATGATCGGACGCAGGAATACCACGAGTTCGGTCTTGCGCCGCGTGTCGTCGCGATTCTGGAATAGCTTCCCAATGAGGGGAATGCCAGAAACGCCCGGCACGGTGTTATCGTTGTTTTCGAGCGAATCCTCCATCAAGCCGCCCATCACGGCGATATTGCCGTTCTCGACGCGGATCATCGACTCCATTTCACGGGTGCGGATGACTGGAATCGCGTTCTTGACACCCAGTTTCTGCAAGTCCGGATTGGGGTCGATGACTTCGCCGAACTTGCGCGAGATACTTGGCCGTATATTGAGCAACACCACGTCACTCTCGCTGACTTGGGGTGTGACGTTCATTACCAGCCCGACCGGGACCGAGTTGAGATTGGTTGTATAGGTAGTCGTGGTAGTCGTCTGGTTGGTTGTGGTATTGGCCTGGATAGTGAAATATACCAAGTTGTCCACAACCTTGAGTACCGCTGTCTGGTTGTTCATTACTGATAGTTTCGGACTGGACAGCACCTTGACTGTGCCAAAGGCATCCAGCAGTTTGACCGTCGCGGAAATATTGCCAACCCGCGAAGCAGCGTTGGCGTAGGCGAGTTGGACGATACTCGATGCCGGTGCGGTGATACCTCCCACAGCCTGTTGAACCAGGGTGAATCCAGCCCGTCCGAGCGGCGCCGCGCTCCAGTCGATACCCTGCTGAAAATTGTCGGCGAGCGACACTTCGGCGACAGTGGCTTCGATCATGACTTGACGGCGGGCCGACGCCATTACGGCGCTGAGGAACTCCTGAATCTTCTCGTGCTGGCGCGAGGTGGCACGGACAGTAACGATGCCGGCCTCCGGATTGACGATCACCGAAGCCGCTTCCCGGAAGGTGGTGCGCTTGACTACCGTGGTACCGGTCTGCTGTAGCGTTGCCGGGTTCGGGCTGCCTGCAATTCCGGCCTGTGTCGCTGCGGAAGCGCGCCCCCCTGGCCACGGACTTCCGGTACCGGTTGTGGCTTGCTGGTCGGCTCGTTCGATCATGGTTTCCGACGAACCCTCCGGAAGGATCTTGTCGGTCTCCCTCAGGATGTCCTTGACGTTCTTTTCCAGTGTTTCCCAGAAATGGTGCTGGGCCTTGTTGTCTATTTTGGTCTGCGAGTTGTTGCCACCAGCCGAGGCGCTGCCTCCGCCGCCGCTGGCGCTTGCTCCCGCAGCGCCGCCTGTGGATGCGACCTGGGTGGTGATTGCCACGGTACCGCTCGTGTCCCGTGACATATTGACGTAGTCAGCCTTGTACGTATGTAGATACGGCGAATCGGGCATGATCGCCAAGTTGGAGCCTTCGAGTTCCCAGCGCATATCGACCTGCTTGGCGATTCGCGTCAGGAGTTGCTGGAGTGTCTGATCGATGGCGTTGAGGGTGACGACGCCATTGATGCCGGGATGGATATCGACATTGACCTTGGCATCCCGCGCCAGCGCGAACAGGAGATCCTGAACTCTAACGCTATTGACCACCACGCTGTAGGTCTCGACCTTAGGTGCCGGTTTCGGTTTGGACAGCGTCGCGGTAGTTTGCACCGGCGGGGGAATACTGGTCTTGGGCGGCGCGATCTCGGCCTTCAGGTGTCCAGCGGAAGGCGCTGCGACCGGCGCAGTGCTGCATCCGACTATCGTTAGCGACATCATGGACGCGGCAAGAAATAGTGGCTTCATCTAGGTCTCGGTGCCTTCTGGTAGCTGGTTGCCAAAAATGCTCAAACCAACCAACCTATATTATGCATATCAAATAATCAGCCATTGGTATCCGATTGGTCATATTCGTCCTTGCATTCTATCGGCGATACCAAAGCCTACTTTAACCATAAAACCTGCCGTGGAAAAGGACTGTTGCTGCGTAGTTGCGGCGGCAGTTGTTCGATGGCGGCGGTTGCTGTGCCCATGCTGGGGAATTCGCCATAGATAATGCCAATGCGCTGTTCCTTTCCCTTATCGGCGATATACAGCCGTGCCCGGTCCGGCTTTAGCAGGCGGTCGGCCATGGACAGGAAGCTCTGGGCATACTCCATTTGGCTGGTATTGGTGGTGACAAGTTGAATGAACCAGCGTCGCCCGTCGGTTGCCTGGACCCACTGTTGTGTTTCGCGTAATCGCTCTTGGGCGGCCGGCCGCAGCTGCGAAAATGCCGCTGCCAACGGGGGGGGCGGAGCGGGCTCGGTGGCGGGCGTGGCGGCCGCCAAAGTCAGCTGTGGCGACACGCCACCTGCGGCGGACGTTGCTTGTGGGGTAGGAGCGGCCGCGGAAGCAGGCGTGTCCGTCGCGCTAGCGGGTGCCAGCGGAACGGCAGTGACGTCGGTTGGCGACTGCGGCGCCTGGTCCCTTGGCAGGTTGGCGAGGATCGCGGCGATGACAAATACAACTACAGCCACTATCCCTGCCACAATCGCAATCTGGCGCGGCACCGCTTTGCCGGGCCAGTCGTACTCGGTATCGCGAATGGCGGCGCCGGCTTCTTTGGGCGTGACTTGATGCGATCCTTCGGCGAATGCTGCAAGCAGCGACTTCTCAGCCAGTATATTGATGCGGCGCGTGAGGCCCTGCGATACGGTGGTGATGACCTTGATGGCCCCGGGGGAAAACAGTTTCGGCCCGCGATAACCGGCGGTGCGCATGCGGAAGTCGATGTAATTGGCGATATCGTCGCGGCGTAGCGGTTCGAGAGCGAAGTTCTGGGTAATTCGCTCCTTTAGTTGCCGCATATTCGGTCTGGCCAAAATTTCGTCGAGCTCCGGCTGACCGAACAGGACCAGTTGCAGCAGCTTGTGCTGCTTGGTTTCCAGGTTCGACAACAGGCGGATTTCTTCTAGGGCCTCCAGAGGCATCGCGTGTGCTTCGTCAATCAGCACCACTACCTGGTTGCCGCTGCTGTGGAGCTCGATCAGACGAGCCTGCAGGGCGCGAACGACGGCGCTGGTGCGTGTGTTGTCCGGGATCGCCAGCCCAAGCTCATCGGCGATGGCGAACACGATTTCGTCGCGCGACAGCGAGGGATTGGCGAGATAGACGATCACCACATTCGACGGCAGCCTTTCCATGAGCACCCGGCAAAGCATGGTCTTGCCGCTGCCGACTTCGCCGCTGACCTTGACGATGCCCTCATCATGGATGATGGTATAGATCAGCGCATCCAGCGTGGCGCCGCGGTTTGCCCCTGAGAAGAAGAATTCGGTGTGGGGGGTAATGCGGAAAGGGGCTTCGGCAAGGCCAAAGTGCTCAAGGTACATGACTCATCTGCTCCCGGACTCGAGGTTGTCACCCTGCAACCGGGTGAGTACGTCTATGCGGTTGTAGAGGGTGGTGCGATTCACGCCTAGCAACTTTGCCGCCTGACTGACGTTGCCGTGAGTCAGTTGCTGCGCTGCGGCGATGTAGGCCAACTCCCATCGTCTGAGCGTTTCATCAAGACTGAAACTGCTGGCGTCGCGCAGGTGGCGAAGTGCCAGGGCAGCCAGTTGTTCGTCATTGCGTGGCATCGCCGACGGTTCGGTGATGGTGACGTCCGAGTCGAGCTCCGCCTCGAGATCGGCGCGATCGATCGGATTACCGTCATGCTTGGCAATCAGGCGAATGACGATGTTGCGCAGTTCTCGTACATTGCCTGGGAAGGAATAGTGCTCCCAGCGCGATTCAGCTTCCGGGGTCAGGGAAAGCGAGCTGCGGCGACCTTGTGTGGCGTACATGCGGCGGAAGTGGTCGAGCAGGAGGAAGCGATCCAGCCCCATGTCCCGCAATGGCGGCACGTCAATGGTGAATACCGACAGCCGGTGGTAAAGGTCGGCACGGAACCGTCCTTCGCGTACCTCCTTCTTCAGGTCGCGGTTCGTTGCTGCGATCACCCGGGCACGGGAGATACGCTGCTGCGTTTCTCCAACGCGCTGGTACTGGCCATTCTCGAGCACGCGCAGCAGCTTGGGCTGGAGGTCCAGCGGCAATTCGCCTATTTCATCCAGAAACAGCGTGCCGTCGGCAGCCTCTTCGAAATAGCCGGCGCGATGGCCTACTGCGCCGGTAAACGCTCCCTTGGCATGACCGAACAGTGTTGGTTCGACCAGACTCGGGGAAATGGCGGCACAATTAAGCGCGAGGTATGGGTGCGAGGCCCGCGCGGAAAGGCGGTGTAGCGCACTGGCGGCCAGTTCCTTGCCGCTGCCGGATTCGCCCTCGATCAGCACCGGGAACGGCGAGTTTGCGTACTGCCGGAGTTGGGCGCGCAGTTTTTCCATTGGTAGGCTGTTGCCCACCAGTTCGATGCTGACGGCTGTCGGGCCGGTTTCGTCAGCCAGCAGGCTGCGCAAGGTTTGGCGCAGCGCTTCCGGGTCGGCTGGTTTGGCGATGAAATCCGCCGCGCCCAGGGCACGTGCGTGGCGTGCATTGGCTTCGTCGTTTTGGCCGGAAAGGATCACGATCGACATTGTCGGCGCCAGCGCCAGCAGTTCCGTAACCAAGGCGAAGCCCTCGTCCGGACGATGGGGTGTTGGTGGCAAGCCGAGATCAACGAGGGCCAGGGCCGGCAATTGCGGCATTTGGCGGATCCTGGCAAGGGCTTCGTTGCGGTTTGTCGCCGCCACGATCGCGAAATCACGGCTCAGGAAGTAGGAGAGCGTGTCGGCGATCAAGGGATCATCGTCGACAAGCAGCAATGATGGTTGGTCGGATGCTTCGGTCAAGGTGGGGCGCAGTCCGGAGTGTTGGGCGGGATCTTGGTGGCAGAAGTCAGCGGAAAACTTGCGGTTGGACGAAATGGTGACCCGGATATCATCGCACGCACAGGGGTTCCCATGGCATTTTTGATAGAATTGCTCGCCAAACTAGCGCCTGAGAGAATGCCTGCCATCACGTCTCCCGAACCTCTCGTCGAACTCATGGACGTCAATTTTGCCTATGATCGTCGTCCTATTTTGACTGGGATCAATATAACGATTCCCCGCGGCAAGGTTGTGGCAATCATGGGCATTTCCGGCGGTGGCAAGACAACGACCCTGCGCCTGATTGGCGGGCAGTTGAAAGCCACGTCTGGCAAGGTCCGTGTAGCCGGCCAGGATGTGTCGGCACTGGATAGCCGGGAACTTTACGACCTGCGCCGGCGCATGGGCATGCTGTTTCAGTTTGGTGCCTTGTTTACGGATATGTCGGTTTTCGACAATGTCGCTTTCCAGATGCGTGAGCATACCGATCTGCCGGAGCCCATGATCCATGATCTGGTAATGATGAAGCTCCAGGCGGTGGGATTGCGTGGTGTCGCGCATCTATTGCCCTCGGAGCTTTCGGGTGGCATGGCTCGGCGGGTGGCTCTGGCCCGGGCTGTTGCCCTAGATCCGATGTTGATCATGTACGACGAGCCATTTGCCGGCCTCGATCCGATCTCCCTGTCCATCATCGGCGAGCTGATTCGTAGTCTCAATGATGCACTTGGCGCCAGTTCCATCGTGGTGACCCATGACGTGCAGGAATCCCTGAAGATAGTCGACTACATCTATTTCGTTTCCGAGGGCCGGATCGTCGCCGAGGGAACGGCGGACGACATCCGGAACTCGACGGCCCCCTACGTCCACCAATTCATTTGGGGCGAGGCCGACGGCCCGGTGGCGTTCCACTATCCGGCACGCTCCTACGGCGAGGAAATCTACTTGGAGGCCGGCCATGCCTGACAGACTGGCCAACGGCTTCCGCTGGCTCGGCAAGCGCGTCAATGACCGCGTCTGGCGGCTAGGCTTTGCCAGCCGATTCTTCTTGATGATTCTCGTATATTCAGGAACCGCGCTACGCCGCTTCTTCCTGACGATCCGTGAGATCTACTTCACCGGCGTATTGTCGCTGATCATCATTCTGGTCTCAGGCCTCTTCGTCGGTATGGTGCTGGGTCTTCAGGGCTACGATACGCTCCAACGCTACGGTTCCTCCGAGGCTCTCGGCATCCTGGTAGCGCTTTCGCTCGTGCGGGAATTGGGACCGGTAGTGTCGGCGCTACTATTTGCCAGCCGGGCGGGCTCCGCCATCACGGCGGAGATCGGGCTGATGAAGGCCACCGAGCAGCTTTCGGCGATGGAAATGATGGCCGTGAACCCGATCGCCCGGGTTGTTGCGCCACGGTTCTGGGCCGGTGTCATTTCGATGCCCTTACTTGCTGCCCTGTTCTCGGCCATGGGCGTGTTCGGCGGCTATCTAGTCGGCGTTCAGCTCATTGGCGTCGATGAGGGATCCTTCTGGTCCCAGATGCAGGCATCGGTCGATGTCCGCGAGGACATCATGAATGGCGTCATCAAGAGCTTCGTATTCGGCGTCATTGTCAGCTGGATCGCCGTCTTCGAGGGTTACGACGCCGAGCCGACGGCCGAAGGAGTTTCCGGTGCCACGACACGTACCGTGGTGACATCGTCGTTGGCAATTCTCGCCGCCGATTTCATTCTTACCGCATTCATGTTCCGGGGTGCCTGATGAATCGCTTGACACTTGACCTATGGGTTGGCTTTTTCGTTGCCATTGGCCTCGCTTCGCTGCTGTTTCTTGCCCTCAAGGTGGGCAACCTGAGCGGGGCAAACTTGGGCGAAACGTATCGTTTGGAAGCTAAATTTGATAACATCGGCGGCCTCAAAGTGCGGGCGCCCATCAAGAGTGCCGGAGTTGTGGTCGGTCGCGTGTCGGAAATCCGTTTCGACTCGGAAAACTATGTTGCCGTGGTCGGTATGCAGATAGACGGCCGCTACAAGTTTCCGCGCGACACTTTCGCCACCATCCTGACGTCCGGCCTGCTTGGCGAGCAGTATGTTGGTTTCGAAGTCGGCGGTGATCCCGAGGTGCTGAAAAACGGCGATGTCATCAAGAAGACGCAATCGGCCGTGGTCCTGGAAAAGCTGATCAGCCAGTTCATGTTCAGCAAGGCGGCCGAAAACGGCGACAAGAAATAGGCGAAAATAAGAAGGTGAAAGGCAGGGCGAGCAGAATGCGACAGCTTCTCAAGAGGGCAGTGTTGACCTTGGCCATGGCAGCTCTGCTCGGCGGCTGCGCCACGACCACCAACAAGGATCCACTCGAAGGCTTCAATCGGACCGTGTTCGCTTTCAACGAGGGTCTCGACACCGTGTTAATCCGGCCGGCAGCGAAGGGCTACGAAACGATCCTGCCGAGCATGGCACGGACTGGTGTCATCAATTTTTTCGGTAATGTCGCGGATGTCTTCATCGCAGTGAACAATCTGCTCCAGGGCAAGCCGGCGGATGCGGTCGGCGATGCCGCCCGTTTTATCTTCAACAGCACCTTTGGCATCTTCGGCATATTCGATGTCGCCAGCGAGATGGGGCTGGAGAAGCACGAGGAGGATTTCGGCCAGACATTCGGCCGCTGGGGCGTAGGCCCGGGCGCGTATGTCGTAGTGCCTGTCTTCGGACCGCGCGATGTTCGTGACACGGTCGGGCTGGTCGTCGACCTCACTGTCGACCCAGTCGGCAATGTTGGCCACGTTCCGACCCGGAATACATTGACGGCGCTGCGCATGGCCAGCGATCGGGCGGCGCTGCTGCCGGCCGACAAGATCATCGAGGAAGCTGCGCTCGACAAGTATTCCTATCTGCGCGACGCCTATCTGCAACGGCGCCGCAATCTGGTTTATGACGGCCGTCCGCCGCGGGAACCCGACACGGACTAGCCTAGTCAATAGAACAATACCAAGAACTCGAAGGAGCCCCATGAAGCGTTTGTTTGCAATGCTGGCCGGCCTGTTGGTCACGGCTGGCGCGGTAGCGCAGGAAATCGCCCCTGACACGCTGGTCCGAAACGTCAGCAATGACGTGCTCGAGATCGTCCGCAAGGACAAGGACATCCAGTCCGGCAACACTCGCAAGGCCGTCGAATTGGCCGACGCAAAAGTATTGCCGCATTTCAACTTCGCGCACATGACGAAGTTGGCGGTCGGCAAGGACTGGCGGCAGGCGAATCCGGCACAGCAAAAGATACTGATCGACGAGTTCCGGTCCCTGCTGGTCCGGACCTATTCGAAGGCGCTGACGGAATACCGCAACCAGACCATCGATTTCAAGCCGCTGAAGATGCAGCCTGCGGATACCGATGTGATTGTGCGCACGCTGGTCAATCAACCCGGCAGCAAGCCGGTCCAGATTGACTACAACCTGGAAAAGACCGACCAGGGCTGGAAGGTTTATGACATCATCGTCGGCGGGATCAGTCTGGTGACGAATTACCGAGGCTCGTTCGCGCAGGAAATCAGCGCTGGCGGCATCGATGGCCTGATCGCCACGCTGCGAACCAAGAACAAGAGTGGCGACGTTCCGGTTGCCCAAAAGCAATGATCGAAGTCAGCGGAGGTCGTCTGCAGGTGACCGGACCGATGGTCATCGCGTCCGCGGCAGCATTGAAGACGGCCGGCGAGTCCGCGCTGTCGGCGGGTGCGACCGTGGTCGATCTTTCCCGCGTTACCGATGCGGATTCGGCAGCGGTCGCTGTTCTGTTGGCCTGGGTGCGTAGCGCGCAGGAGCGGAATCAGGCTATTACCATCGTCCATTCTCCCGACAGCATCCGTTCGCTGGCCACTCTCTACGGCGTGGCCGAATTGCTGCCGCTGGCCTGAGTCAGGGAAGGACGGACAGATGGACAAGCTGTTGATCGAAGGTGGTCTGCCATTGCGTGGCGAGGCGTCGATCTCCGGAGCCAAGAATGCCGCCTTACCGCTTCTGACCGCGGCGCTGCTGACGCCCGAACCGGTTACTTTCGGCAACGTGCCTGACCTCAACGACATCGCCACCATGCTCAAACTCCTTGCCCAGATGGGTGTCAAGGTCGAGCGAAGCGGTGATACGGTGACTCTCGATGCCTCCAGCCTCGGCAATCCGGTGGCGCCCTACGAAATGGTCAAGACCATGCGGGCATCCATTCTGGTGCTCGGTCCCCTGACTGCCCGTACCGGCGAGGCCCGGGTATCGCTGCCGGGTGGCTGCGCTATCGGTGCCCGGCCGGTGGATCAGCACATCAAGGGTCTGCAGGCGATGGGGGCAGAAATTACCGTCGAGCACGGCTATGTCCACGCCAGGTCGCCCCGGTTGAGGGGCACGCGTCTGTTCACCGATATCGTGACCGTGACAGGCACCGAAAACCTGATGATGGCGGCCTGCCTAGCCGACGGCGAGACGGTGATCGAGAATGCCGCGCGGGAGCCCGAGGTGGTGGATTTGGCCAACTGCCTGGTCGCCATGGGGGCGCAGATTTCCGGCGCCGGCACCGACGTGATCCGCATCCGCGGCGTTAAAAGGCTCCACGGCGCCAGCCATCGAATCATGCCGGATCGCATCGAGACGGGTACCTATCTTTGCGCGGCGGCCGTTACCGGCGGCGAGATAAGACTGACCGGGACCTCCGCCGCCTATCTGGACGTGGTGATCGACAAGCTCATGGACGCCGGTTGCGAGATTGCCATCGAGCGCGACGCCATCCGCATCAAGGCGCCGGACCGGCTGACCTCGGTCTCCATTCGCACGGCCCCCTATCCGGCGTTCCCGACGGACATGCAGGCCCAGTTCATGGCCATCAACGCCGTGGCCGAAGGCACCGCCATCATCCGCGAGACCATTTTCGAAAACCGCTTCATGCACGCGGTGGAACTAATCCGCCTGGGTGCCAACATCAGGATCGATGGCAACACCGCTGTGGTCAGGGGCGTCGACAAGCTGGATGGCGCCACCGTCATGGCCACCGATCTGCGTGCCTCGGCGAGCCTGGTCATCGCCGGGCTGGCGGCCAAGGGCGAAACGCTCGTGGATCGCATCTACCACCTGGATCGCGGCTACGAGAAACTCGAGCAGAAGCTGGCGGCGCTGGGCGCCCGTGTGCGGCGGGTAAAATAGGCGCCATGAGCGGAATCACCGTCGCCCTTTCCAAGGGGCGCATCTTCGAGGAAACCCTGCCTCTGCTGGCGGCGGCAGGCATCGTGCCGGCCGAGAACCCCGAACAGTCGCGCAAACTGATTATCGGTACCAGCCGGCCCGATGTGCGGGTAGTCATCGTGCGCGCTTCCGATGTGCCGACCTATGTCCAGTACGGTGCCGCCGATCTGGGCATCGCCGGCAAGGATGTGCTGATAGAACACGGCGGCACGGGCCTTTACCAACCGATGGACCTGAAGATCGCCAAGTGCCGGATGTGTGTCGCCGTGCCGGCTGGTTTCGACTATGCCGCGGCCGTGCGCCGGGGCGCCCGCCTGCGGGTGGCCACCAAGTACATCCAGACGGCACGTGAGCATTTCGCCGCCAAGGGTGTGCATGTTGATCTGATCAAGCTTTATGGCTCCATGGAACTCGCGCCACTGGCGGGATTGGCCGATGCCATCGTCGATCTGGTTTCCAGCGGCGGCACCTTGAAGGCGAACAATCTGGTCGAGGTGGAAGACATCATGGCCATCTCATCGCGGCTGGTGGTCAATCAGGCCAGCCTGAAGATGAAGCGCGCGCTGATCCAGCCGGTGATCGACGCCTTTGCTGGAGCTGTGCAATGACCATCTGCCGCCTGTCCAGCCGCGAGCCCGAATTCCTTTCCCGGCTCGACGCACTGCTGGCGTTCGAACATTCGACGGACGAGGCCATCGAGCGCACGGTCGCCGAGGTGCTGGCCAACGTCCGCACCGTCGGTGACGCCGCTGTGCTCGACTACACGCGGCGCTTCGACCGGCTGGATGTGGCGAACATGGCGCGACTCGAATTGCCCGGCGACATCCTAAAGAGCGCCTTCGATAGCCTGCCGACCGTCCAAAGTCAGGCGCTGCAAGACGCTGCCGCACGCATCCGCATCTACCACGAGCGGCAAAAGCTCGAGTCGTGGGAATACACGGAAGCCGATGGTACACGGCTGGGCCAGAAGGTGACGCCGCTCGATCGCGTCGGCCTCTACGTGCCCGGCGGCAAGGCTGCCTACCCGAGTTCGGTGCTGATGAACGCCATCCCGGCCAAGGTGGCGGGGGTGAAAGAACTCATCATGGTGGTGCCGACGCCGGGCGGCCAGAAGAACGAACTGGTGCTTGCGGCGGCACACCTAGCGGGCGTCGATCGGGTGTTCACCATTGGTGGCGCTCAGGCCGTCGCCGCGCTGGCCTACGGCACCCAGACCATTCCACAGGTGGACAAGATCGTCGGCCCAGGTAACGCCTACGTGGCGTCGGCCAAGCGACGGGTCTTTGGTACCGTTGGCATCGACATGGTCGCCGGTCCGTCGGAAGTGTTGATCATTTCGGATGGCTCGGGCGACCCGGACTGGACGGCCATCGATCTGTTCGCCCAGGCCGAGCATGACGAACTGGCGCAGTCCATCATGCTTTGTCCCAATGCCGCGTTCCTCGACAAGGTCGCAGCCAGCATCGAGCACCTGCTGCCGACCATGCCGCGCAAGGATGTAATCGCCGCGTCGATTGGCGGGCGTGGCGCGCTGATCCACGTTTTCGACCTGAATGAAGCCTGTGTCATCGCCAACCGCATCGCGCCGGAGCACCTCGAACTCGCGGTCGAGAACCCGCGCACGCTGGCTGACAGGATTCGCCACGCCGGCGCCATCTTCATGGGCCACTACACGTCGGAGTCGCTCGGCGACTATTGTGCGGGGCCGAACCATGTGCTGCCGACCTCGCGCAGCGCCCGCTTCTCCAGCCCGCTGGGGGTCTATGACTTTCAGAAACGCACCAGCCTGATCGAGGTGTCCGAGGCGGGCGCGCAGACGCTCGGCCCCATCGCCTCGACGCTTGCCCATGGCGAGGGCCTGACGGCACACGCCCGCGCAGCGGAACTGCGCCTCAAGCGCTGAGGATATCCTTCAGGGCCGATACCAGCGCCTGACACTGCTCGCCGGTGCCGACAGTGATGCGCAGGAACTGCTCGATGCGCGGCAACTTGAAGTGGCGGACGATGATGCTGCGCACGCGCAGTTGTTGGGCCAGTTCACCGGCTTCGTGCCGCGGGTGACGGGCGAAGATGAAATTGGCCGCCGACGGCAGCACCTCGAAGCCAAGCGCTGCCAGTTCCCCGGTCAGCGAATGTCGGCTGCGGATGACCGCTTGCCGGGTCCGCTCGAACCATTCTCCATCGTCCAGCGCGGCGACGGCGCCGGCCAGCGAGAGGCGATCCAGTGGGTAGGAGTTGAAGCTGTTCTTGACCCGTTCCAGCGCCTCGATCAGCTTCGCGTCGCCGACCGCGAAGCCGACCCGCAGGCCCGCCAGCGAGCGGGACTTGGACAAGGTATGCACGACCAGCAGATTGGGATAGGCGCCGACCAGCGCCACCGCCGACTCGGCGCCGAAATCGACATAGGCTTCGTCGATCACCACAACAGAATCGGGGTTGCCTGCGACGATGCGCTCGATGTCGGCCAGCGTCAGGGCGCGGCCGGTCGGCGCGTTCGGGTTGGGGAAGATGATGCCACCATTGGGCTTCAGGTAGTCCTCGGCCCGGATCTCGAAGCGCTCCGTCAGCGGTACGGCATCGAACTCGATGCCGTAAAGCTGGCAATAGACCGGGTAGAAGCTGTAGGTGATATCCGGGAACAGGATCGGTCGCTCGTGCTTGAGCAGCGCCAGGAATACATGGGCCAGCACTTCGTCGGACCCGTTGCCGACGAAGACCTGTCTGGGTTCAATATCGCCGAAGTAATTGGCTACGGCTGCCTTGAGGCGCGAACTCTCCGGGTCGGGGTAGAGACGCAGGTTGTCGTCGACTTCCTGACGAATCGCCGCGAGCACCTTGGGCGACGGGCCGTAGGGGTTCTCGTTGGTATTGAGCTTGACGAGATTGGGCAGCTTCGGCTGCTCGCCGGGAACGTAGGGCGTCAGCCCCTTGGCGACGGTGCTCCAGTAACGGCTCATGACGGCGGCGGAATGGCTTGGCGATGGGCATGAAATGGTATCATGCCACCTCGTTTCAACCACGAAGCCCATGCGATGCGCAGCGCAGAAGTTCAACGCAATACCCTGGAAACCCGGATTCGGGTCAAGCTCGATCTGGATGGCAGCGGCAGTTCGAAGCTGGCCACCGGAGTCGGCTTCTTCGATCACATGCTCGACCAGATCGCCCGGCACGGCATGATCGATCTCGAGGTCGAGGCGACGGGCGACCTGCACATCGACGCGCATCACACCGTGGAAGATGTCGGCATCACTCTCGGCCAGGCGCTGGCCAGGGCCGTCGGCGACAAGAAGGGCGTGCGCCGCTACGGCCACGCCTACGTACCGCTCGACGAGGCGCTGTCCCGCGTCGTGGTCGACCTTTCCGGGCGTCCTGGCCTGGTGTTCGAGGTGCCCTTCGTGCGCGGCACCGTTGGCGAGTTCGATGTTGATCTGGTGCGGGAGTTCTTCCAGGGCCTGGTCAATCACGCCGCTATGACGGTGCATATCGACGCCCTGCGCGGCGATAACGCCCACCATCAGGCCGAGACCGTATTCAAGGCTTTCGGCCGCGCCCTGCGCATGGCTGTCGAGGCCGATCCGCGCGCCGTCGGCGTTCCTTCCACCAAGGGAAGCCTCTGATCCTGTCATGAGCGTCGTTGCGGTCGTCGATTACGGCATGGGCAACCTGCGTTCGGTCGCCAAGGCCATCGAGCACGTGGCCGCGGATTCCAGCGTTGCGGTGACTTCCGATCCCGCCCTTGTGGCGACCGCTGACCGCGTTGTGGTGCCCGGCCAGGGCGCCATGCCCGACTGCATGCGCGAACTGGAAGCGCGCGGCCTTCGCGAAGCGGTGGTTCGGGCGGCGGCGGAAAAGCCGTTCCTGGGCATTTGCATCGGTCTGCAAATGCTGTTCGAACACAGCGAGGAGGGCGATGTGCCCGGCTTGGGAATTCTCCCCGGCCAGGTGCTGCGTTTCCCCGCGGAGGAAACCGTGGCCCGCGGGCTGAAAGTGCCGCACATGGGCTGGAACGAAGTCGACCAGGCAGAGGCCCACCCACTGTGGGCAGGTATTCCCGATGGCTCGCGGTTCTACTTCGTGCACAGCTATTACGTCGAACCGGCGGATCCTTCGACGATTGCCGGCTCCACTGTGTATGGCATCCCCTTTACCAGCGCCGTGGCCCGCGCTAACATCTTCGCCGTCCAGTTCCATCCGGAAAAAAGCGCCCAGGCGGGCCTGCAACTCCTCGGCAACTTCATGCGCTGGCAGCCCTGAATCGATCAAGCCTTCGGCGTGTCACCACTACTGACTTTCAATCCACCACTATGCTGCTGATTCCCGCGATCGACCTGAAAGAAGGGCATTGCGTGCGCCTCAAGCAAGGCGCCATGGACGATGCCACGGTGTTTTCCGAACATCCCGCCGCCATGGCGCGCCACTGGATAGAGCAGGGCGCGCGCCGGCTGCACCTGGTGGATCTCAACGGCGCCTTCGCCGGCAAGCCGAAAAACGAGGCGGCCATCAAGGCCATCCTCAAGGAGGTTGGCGACGAGATTCCGGTGCAACTTGGCGGCGGCATTCGCGACTTGGACACCATCGAGCGTTGTCTGGACGATGGCGTGTCCTATGTCATCATCGGCACCGCCGCCGTGAAGAACCCTGGTTTCCTGCACGACGCGTGCACGGCCTTCCCTGGCCACATCATCGTTGGCCTCGACGCCAAGGACGGCAAGGTAGCGGTGGACGGCTGGTCGAAGATGACCGGCCACGATGTCGTCGATCTGGCGAAGAAGTTCGAGGACTATGGCGTCGAAGCGATCGTTTATACCGACATCGGCCGTGACGGCATGATGGGTGGCGTCAATGTCGAAGCGACGGTCAAATTGGCGCAGGCCTTGCGCATTCCCGTGATCGCTTCTGGTGGCATCGCCAGCATCAAGGACGTCAAAGCTCTTTGCGCCGTGCAGTCCGAAGGCATTACTGGCGCCATCACCGGTCGCGCCATATACGAGGGCAAGCTGGACTTCCAGAAAGCCCAGGCGGAAGCCGACAAGCTTTCCGCCAAGTAACAGGTATGGCCCCCCACGCTCACATTCGTTCGCTGCCCCCCACGGGGGGGCGCATGCCCTCTTGGGGCGGCCCGGCGAGGGCATAGTCATGCTCGCCAAGCGCATCATCCCCTGTCTCGACGTCAACGCCGGCCGCGTGGTCAAGGGCGTGAATTTCGTGTCCTTGCGCGATGCCGGCGATCCGGTCGAGGTGGCGCGCCGTTACGATGAGCAGGGCGCCGATGAAATCACCTTCCTCGACATCACAGCCAGCTCCGACGATCGGGACATCATCCTGCACATCGTCGAAGCCTGCGCCGAACAGGTGTTCATCCCACTCACCGTCGGCGGCGGCGTCCGTGCAGTCGATGACGTGCGTCGCCTGCTCAATGCCGGCGCCGACAAGGTCAGCATGAACACGGCGGCGGTGACCAATCCGCAACTGGTGGCCGACGCCTCCGGCAAGGTCGGTTCGCAGTGCATTGTCGTCGCCATCGACGCCAAGCAGACCAGCCCCGGCAAGTGGGAAGTCTTCACCCACGGCGGCCGCAAGAATGTCGGCCTCGACGCCATAGAGTGGGCGAGGAAGGTCGCCGAACTCGGTGCGGGAGAAATCCTGCTCACCAGCATGGACCGCGACGGCACCAAGAACGGCTTCGACCTGGAACTGACCCGGCGCGTCGCCGAGGCGGTCACTGTTCCTGTCATCGCCAGCGGCGGCGTCGGCAATCTCCAGCACCTGGCCGACGGCGTGCAGCAGGGCAAGGCCGACGCCGTGCTGGCTGCCAGCATCTTTCACTATGGCGAGTACACGGTTCGCCAGGCGAAGGAATACATGCGCTCCCGTGGCATAGAGGTGAGGTTATGACCTGCAAGTGGCTCAACGATATCAAATGGGACGATCATGGCCTGGTGCCCGTGATCGCCCAGGACGCCGCCAGCGGCGAGGTGCTGATGTTTGCCTGGGCGAACCGCGAGGCTCTTGAAAAGACCGCCGCCATCGGCCAGGCAGTGTACTGGTCGCGGTCGCGCCGCAAGCTATGGCACAAGGGCGAGGAGTCGGGCCATTTTCAGAAGGTGCTGGAGATTCGTGTCGATTGCGACAACGACGTGGTGCTGCTGAAGATCGAGCAGGTGGGCGGCATCGCCTGCCATACCGGCCGCAAGAGCTGTTTCTTCCAGCGCCTGGACGAAGGTTGCTGGGAGCCCGTCGAGCCGGTCCTGAAGGACCCCAAGGAGATATACAAGTGATCGATCTGGAAGTCATCCATCGTGTCCAGGACACATTGGTGGAGCGCAAGGGGGCAGCGCCGGAGTCCTCGTACGTGGCGAGCCTGTACGCCAAGGGCACCGACGCCATCTGCAAGAAGGTTGCCGAGGAAGCCGCCGAGGCTATCATGGCCGCGAAGGATGGCGACCGCCTGCATCTGGTCCGGGAAGTCTGCGACCTCTGGTTTCACAGCATGGTGCTGCTGACCCAGTTCGATATCGGCGTCGACGACATCATGGTCGAGTTCCGCCGGCGGGAAGGTATTTCCGGCATCGACGAGAAGAAGTCGCGGGGGCCGCAATGAGCGACTGCATCTTCTGCAAGATCGCCCGCGGCGACATTCCGTCGAAGAAGGTCTACGAGGACGAGGATCTGTTCGCCTTCCACGACATCAATCCGCTGGCGCCGGTGCATTTCATGATCATCCCCAAGCGGCACATCGCGTCGCTGAACGAAGCAGACATGAGCCACCAGGCGGTGCTCGGCAAATTGATGGCGAAGACGGGCGAGTTGGCGCGCTCCCAGGGGCTCGCCGATGGCTTCCGCGTGATCATCAACACGGGCAGGATCGGCCGGCA
>DASRXN010000024.1:0-6073 GCA_035654135.1 Rhodocyclaceae bacterium
CTGCTGGCCCTGATGATGGGTGGTGATCGTTACCTTTATCGAGCCTGGAAAGACGGCTATCTGTTTGGCGGCACTGCGGGCAAAGGATTGCCGGTGCTTGTGCTTGGTGCTGGCGATGCCGCTGCCCATCTGCTCAAGGAACTGGCCCGCAGCGATCAGTGGTGTGTTGTCGGTCTTCTGGACGACAACACCGCCAAGCACACTCGTCGGCTCGGTGATGTGCCGATACTTGGGTCGCTCGACACCCTGGCGGAGCACGCGCGCCGACTGGGAGTAACGCATGCCATCATTGCCATGCCGTCGGCGACAGTCGCGCAGCGCCGTCGCGCTGCAGAGCGAGCCGCGCAGGATGGCCTGACGGTGTTCACGGTGCCGGCGTCCACCGACATCCTGTCAGGCCGGGTATCCATCTCTCAGGTGCATAAGGTTGAGTTGGAAGATCTGCTCGGGCGCGACCCGGTGCAACTAGATTCGGAAGGCCTGCACCGGCTGCTGACCGGCAAGGTGGTGCTGGTTACCGGCGCCGGCGGTTCCATCGGGTCGGAACTGGCGCGGCAGATTGCTCGTTTTTTGCCGCGCTTGCTGGTGTTCTATGAGCAGTCCGAATTTTCACTCTATGCTATCGAGCAGGAGTTTGCCAGCCAGTCGGTAGTGTGCGTGATGGGTGATGTTAAGGATGCGGCCCAGCTCGATGCAGTTTTCCGCCAATACCGGCCGGATGTGGTGTTCCATGCCGCCGCCTACAAACATGTGCCGCTGATGGAAAACGAGAATGCCTGGGCGGCGGTACGCAACAATGTTCTCGGCACCTACTGTGTCGCGCGGGCGGCGATTGAACACGACACCGGCGAATTCGTTCTGATTTCCACTGACAAGGCAGTCAATCCGACGAACGTGATGGGCGCCAGCAAGCGGCTGGCCGAGATGGTCTGTCAGGCGTTGCAGGGAGACGCTACGACGACACGATTCGTCATGGTTCGCTTCGGCAACGTACTCGGGTCGTCGGGCAGCGTGATTCCGAAGTTCCGGGAACAGATCGCGAAGGGCGGTCCGGTGACGGTGACGCACCCCGACATCATTCGCTACTTCATGCTGATTCCGGAGGCCGCGCAGCTCGTGCTTCAGGCAGGCCTGATGGCCAGCGCCGGGGAGGAGGGCGGCCGGATATTCGTCCTCGACATGGGTGAACCGGTGAAGATCGCCGACCTGGCCCGCGACATGATCCAGCTGTCGGGATTTTCAGAAGAGGATATTCACATCGAGTTCACCGGCCTGCGGCCCGGGGAGAAGCTCTACGAAGAACTGCTTGCCGACGGCGAGGCGACACTGCCGACGCCGCATCCCAAGCTGCGCATCGCCCGGCCGGCCACAGCGCCGGACCAGGTCTGGCTGAATGAATTGCTCGTCTGGCTCGAGGTGTCCGTGCGTAGTGAAGCGGAAGCGAAGGAAGCGTTGATGCGATTAGTACCCGAGTACCAACCGGCGAAGCATTGAGCCGAAATGACGACGGGGGCCGAAGCCCCCGTCGGTAGTCATTCTGTTTCTTGGATGGCTACATCCTCAGCAGGCCGTTTTAGGCGGCCAGTGCGAAACGCTCATCGTTGGCGTTTGTGGTTTTGCGCGGATTACGTCCGTCGCCTCTCGAGTCGCCTGCTAACCTTCTACGCCCTGTCGAAACCAGTACACCCCCCCAGTGGTGGAGGTGGCGGGAATCGAACCCGCGTCCAGAACGCTTCCGGGTCGCCGGAATTACGACCATGGCCAGCATTATGGTGGTAGCGGGTGGGTAATTCAAGCTATAGGAGATTCAACAACTCCAGGGGGCCCGCGATGGTGGCGTCGGCGTTCCACTCGTCTATTGCTGGGCCATCACCCAGATAACCCCACGCCGCTGCGACCGCAGGCATGCCCGCGGCGTGGGCGGCCTGAACGTCGCGGAGATCGTCACCCACGTACAAAGTCAGCGACGGCGATACGCCGGCCTGTTCGCACGCCAACAGCAGCGAATCGGGCGCCGGCTTGGGTCTTGACGTCGAATCACCGGAAATGATGGCCGCAGCCCGACCGCTGAGTTGGAGGCAATCGGCCAGGGGCAAGGTGAAGCGTGCCGGCTTGTTGGTGACGATGCCCCAGAGGATGCCTTGCTCGTCGAGATGATCTAGCAGTGGCGCCATGCCGTTGAACAGCCGTGTGCCCTTGCAGAGCCGCGCGGCATAGAGGTCCAGAAAGCGCTTTGCCAAATTCGGGTAGTCGGAGTCGTCCGGCATGAGGCCGAAGCCGATGCCCAGCATGCCGCGCGTGCCGGCGGAGACGTGGGGACGGAGGGTAGCCCTGTCGAGCGGAATACGGCCAAATTCTTCCAGCAGCTCGTTGAGCGCGCCGCCGAGGTCGGGCGCGGTATCGGCCAGCGTGCCGTCGAGGTCGAAGAATACGGCCCTGGTCTTGCCGTCACGCATCGCGACGGGTGCGTATCAGGTAGTTGACCGAGGTATCCCGGCCCAGCGAGTAAGTGCGCGTCAATGGGTTGTAACTCATGCCGACGACTTCCTCCACTGTGAGACCGGCCTCGCGGCAAAGCCGGGACAGTTCCGAAGGGCGCAAGAAACGCGCATAGTCATGTGTACCCTTGGGTAGCATGTTGAGAATGTACTCGGCACCAATCACTGCGAAGAGATATGCCTTGGGGTTGCGGCTGATGGTCGAGAAGTACACGGATCCGCCTGGTTCTGCCAACAGCGCGCAGGCGCGCACGATGCTGGCCGGGTCGGGCACATGCTCCAGCATTTCCAGACAGGTGACGACGTCGAAAGTGGCTGGTTCTGCCTTGGCCATATCCTCGGCGGAAATGTGTCTGTAATCGACTTTCTGGCCCGACTCAAGCAGGTGCAGCCGGGCAACGCCGAGCGCCTTCTCGCCGAGGTCGATACCTGTCACTTCCGCGCCGAGCGCGGCCATGCCTTCCGACAACAGGCCGCCGCCGCAGCCGACGTCGATGACCTTCTTGCCGCGCAGGTTGCAGCAGCGGTCGATCCAGCCCAGGCGCAGGGGATTGATGTCGTGCAGCGGCTTGAACTCGGAGTTCGGGTCCCACCAGCGGTGGGCCAAGTCGCCAAATTTTGCCAGTTCCTGCGGGTCCGCGTTGAGGGTCATGAGATTGTCCTGTTGAAACCAAGAAAAAAGCCCTGCGGCGCAGGGCTTTTTTGCCGGATCGGAACCGATTACTTCGGCTCGCTGGTGCCGATGATCTCGATTTCCACGCGGCGGTCAGGCTGCAGGCACTCGACGACCTTCTTGCTCTTCGCGCCCTTGCACTGATCGGGCTTGGTGACAGGCTGCTTCCTGCCCTTGCCTTCGGTGTAGACGCGGTTGGCTTCGACGCCCTTGGCGACCAGATAATCCTTCACCGCGGCAGCACGGCGCTCGGACAGCTTCTGGTTGTAGGCATCGGTGCCGAAGCGGTCGGCGTGGCCAACGGCGATGATGACTTCGAGCTTGATGTCCTTCGTTTTGGCGCTGACATCGTCGAGCTTGGCCTTGCCTTCGGGGCGCAGGACAGCCTTGTCGAAGTCGAACAGAGCGTCGGCGGCCAGCGTCACCTTCTGGGCGGCGGGCTTGGGCGCGGGGGCCGGAGCAGGAGCAGGAGCGGGAGCAGGGGCGGCGACGGGTGCGGGGGCAGGCTCCGGCTTCTTCACCAGATCCGGATCGCATTCCGCGATGGCCATGGCCGGCGTCCAGTAGCCGGTGCGCCAGCACGAGCCGAAGCCGCTCTTGGCAACGGCGCCGCGCTGGTCGATCGCGTAGCCGACGACATCCTTCATGTCGATGCCTGGCGTCTGGGCCAGGGCGGAGCCGCCGATGCCGAGCAGGGCGGTGAGCAACAGAGACTTGGTCATGTATTTCATTATCTTCTTCCCCGTGGAAAAGGACAGGTATTGGCGACTGGAGTTGTTCGCAATCAAGGAGCCTGCGGGTAATCAAGGTCTCGCAAACGGCGGCGATTATGCCACGAATTGCTTATGTCGATCAAATGGCTGGGTGACATATCGACCGGCCGCCCGTCGCGAATCCGCAACCGGCCGGCCACCCAGACATGACTGACCTGCTCGCGGCCAGCAACATGGACAACGTGGGACGCCGGATCGTAACACGGCTGGCTGCTCCAGTCGTCCAGCCGGATGGCGCATAGATCGGCGGATTTGCCAGGAATGAGGGAGCCGATCACCCCATCCAGACCCAGGGCTGCGGCACCGTCCAGCGTGGCCATGCGCAGCGCCTGATGGGACGGGACGGCCGTGGCGTCGCCGCTGGCTACCTTGGCCAGAAGCGCTGCCTGGCGCATTTCACGCATGATGTCGAGCCGATTATTGCTGGCGGCGCTGTCGGTGCCAAGGCCGACCCGGATGCCGGCTGCGAGCAATTCGACGACTGGCGCGATGCCGCTGGCCAGCTTCATGTTCGAAGTCGGGCAATGCGCGACTGCGCAGCCATCTCCGGCCAGTTGATCGATTTCCCTCGGCGTCAAGTGCACGGCGTGAACAGCGATCAGATTGGGCCCGAGCAGGCCGAGCCGGTGCAGTCGTTCGACAGGGCGCACGCCGTGCTGCCTGAGACTTTCGTCGATTTCGGCCTTGGTTTCGTGCAGATGCAGGTGGATCACCACGTCCAGTTGTGCGGCCAGCGTGGCGACCTGCTCGAACGTCCGGTCGCTGACGGTGTAGGGCGCATGGGGCGCGAGGGTGAAGGAAATCAGCGGCTCATCGCGCCAGGCGTCGCGAACCGCCAGTCCCTTTTCCAGGTAATCGTTGGCGTCCGTGGCATATACGGTGGGGAATTCGATGACCACCGCCCCGAGGACCGCCCGGATGCCGGCCGCGCGAGCGGCTTCGGCGGCGGCACCGGGGAAAAAATACATGTCGTTGAAACAGGTGACGCCACCTCGCAGCATCTCCCAAGCCGCCAGCAGCGTGCCGTCACGGATGAAGTCGGGCGAAACGTACTGGCGCTCTGCCGGCCAGATGCGCTCGTTGAGCCAGCGCATCAGCGGCAAGTCATCCGCATAGCCACGCAGCAGGGCCATGGCGGCGTGGGTATGCAGGTTGACGAAACCCGGCAACAGGACATGCCCCGGCAGGCGCACATGTTCGCGCGGGGCATAGAGGCCCGCCGCGTCGGCTATGGGCAGCAGGGCGACGATTCGACCCTGGTCGACGGCAAGCGCATGATTTTCCAGTACCGTGCCGGCCGGCTCGATGGGGATGATCCAGCCAGGCTCGATGAGCAGGTCGATGGCGGTGGGCATGGCGGCGATTAAAACAGATTCGTCCGGCTGGAACAACGCAGAACGGCCATGTCCGCGTGATAAAATGCTCCCTTTTTTCGGCCCTGCGTTTCGCCGGGCCCATTTAGCGGCGCACCTAGATGCAAACCACTTCCTTCGCCAAAGAAACCCTCCCGATCAGCCTGGAAGAGGAGATGCGCCACTCCTATCTCGATTACGCCATGAGCGTGATCGTCGGCCGGGCGCTGCCGGACGTGCGTGACGGCTTGAAGCCGGTGCACCGGCGCGTGCTGTTCGCCATGCACGAGCTGAACAACGACTGGAACAAGGCCTACAAGAAGTCGGCGCGTATCGTCGGTGACGTCATCGGTAAGTACCATCCGCACGGCGACACGGCGGTGTACGACACCATCGTGCGCATGGCGCAGGATTTCTCCCTGCGCTACATGCTGGTCGACGGTCAGGGCAACTTCGGCTCGGTCGACGGCGACAATGCCGCGGCGATGCGTTACACCGAAGTGCGGATGGCGCGGATCGGCCACGAACTGCTGGTCGATATCGAAAAGGAAACCGTCGATTTCGGGCCGAACTACGACGGTTCCGAGAGCGAGCCGCTGGTCATGCCGGCGCGCATTCCGAATCTGCTGATCAATGGCTCGTCGGGTATCGCGGTCGGTATGGCGACCAATATTCCGCCGCACAACCTGACCGAAGTGGTGGATGCCTGTCTTGTCTTGCTCGACGAGCCGACCGCCGATATCGAGGAACTGATCAAGCTTGTCCCCGCGCCCGACT
>DASRXN010000025.1:0-12000 GCA_035654135.1 Rhodocyclaceae bacterium
GCGTCGTAGAACAGGTGACAAGCTCCGCGCAGAAAGACGAAGGGGCTTTCCCGCATCTTGGCGAACTTCATCGCCAGCCGCTCCGGGTCACGCCCGGCGTTGTACTGTCGGATATTCTCGATGATGCTTGGACTTGCCTGCTTGGCCATCGCGCTGTCCTACGCCACGCCCGCGCCATGCGCCTGCAAATCCGCGTGATAACTTGATCTAACAAGAGGCGCGCTGGCGGCGTTGGTGAAGCCCATGGTTTCGGCTTCGCGCTTGTACATGGCGAAGATGTCGGGATGGACGTAGCGCAGCACGGGCAGGTGGTGGCCGGAGGGCGCGAGGTACTGGCCGATGGTGAGCATTTCGACGTCGTGGGCGCGCAGGTCGCGCATGGTCTGCAGGATCTCGTCGTCCTCTTCGCCCAGGCCGACCATCAGGCCGGACTTGGTCGGCACCTCGGGATGGCGGGCCTTGAAGTCCTTGAGCAACTTGAGCGAGTGCGCGTAGTCGGCGCCGGGCCGGGCCTGCTTGTAGAGGCGCGGCACGGTTTCCAGGTTGTGGTTCATCACGTCGGGCAGGTGGCCCTCGAAGGCTTCCAGCGCCACTTCCAGCCGGCCGCGGAAATCGGGCACCAGCACCTCGATCTTGGTGCCCGGCGACAGCTCGCGGACCTTGGCGATGCAGGCGGCGAAATGGCCGGCGCCGCCGTCCTTCAAGTCGTCGCGGTCGACGCTGGTGATCACCACGTACTTGAGCTTCATCGCCGCGATGGTCTCGGCCAGTTGCTGCGGCTCGTCCGGGTCGGGCGGCAGCGGCTTGCCGTGGCCGACGTCGCAGAAGGGGCAGCGGCGGGTGCACAGGTCGCCGAGGATCATGAAGGTGGCCGTGCCCTTGCCGAAGCACTCGCCGATGTTCGGGCAGGTGGCCTCCTCGCAGACCGTGTGCAGGTGGTGCTCGCGCAGGATCTGCTTGATCTCGCCGAAGCGGGCGGCCGAGTTGCCGGCCTTGACGCGGATCCAGTCCGGCTTCTTCAGCGGCGCCCAGTTTTCGTCATGCACCACCTTGATCGGGATGCGCGAAGTCTTGGCCTCGCCCTTCTGCTTCTCGCTCATAGCTGTCTTTCCAGTTGGGCGACCAGTCTATCGCCAACGCGTTCGACACTGTTCTCGGCGCAGAGTGCCGAGAGCTGCGTCACCGCCAGACCCTCGTAGCCGCAGGGGTTGATGGCGGCGAAGGGCGCGAGGTCCATGGCCACGTTGAGACTGAGGCCGTGGTAGCAGCAGCCGTTCTTGATCTTCAGGCCGAGCGCGGCGATCTTGGCCTCGCCGACATAGACGCCCGGCGCGCCTGGGCGGCGCACGCCTTCGATGCCATATTCGCCGAGCAGCGCGATGATGGCTTCTTCGATGCGATGGACGAGGCCCTTGACGCCGAGGTTGCGGCGCCGGAGGTCGAGCAGCAGGTAGGCGACCAGTTGGCCGGGGCCGTGGTAGGTGATCTGGCCGCCGCGGTCGATCTTGACGACGGGGATGCCGATGTCGCGCAGCAGGTGCTCGGGCTTGCCAGCGAGACCTTGCGTGAAGACTGGCGGGTGCTGGCAAAGCCAGATCTCGTCGGGCGTGTCGGCCGTACGCGCGGTAGTGAATTCCTTCATGGCGCGCCAGGTCGACACATAGTCAGCCGTGGCGAGACGCCGAACGATCACAGCACGATCTTGACGAGGGGGTGGCTCGTCAGCTCCCGGTAAAGCGCATCGAGCTGCGCCTGCGACACGGCGCGGATGGTGCAGGTGAGCGAGAGGTAGTTGCCGGCCTTCGAGGGCCGCATCTCCATGCGAGCGGGATCAAAGTCGGGAGCGTGCTTCGCCACCACGTCGGCAACGGCTTGGGCGAAGCCGTCCTGCGCCGCGCCCATCACCTTGATCGGGAAGTCGCAGGGGAATTCGAGCAGCGTTTCAGCCATGACGCATCACGTGCTGCTTGAAGTCCTGGTACCAGCCGTACATCTGCGCGAAGGCCGGGCCGGGTTTCCCGCTGCCGACGGCCCTGCCGTCGAGCGTGACGATGGGCAGCACCTCCTTGGTTGAGGAGGTCATCCAGAGTTCGTCGGCTTCGCGCACTTCCTCTTCGCGGATGTCGCGCACCTCGTGGGCGAGGCCGTGGGCGGCGGCGATCTCCAGCACCACGTCGTAGGTGATGCCGGCCAGCATCAGGTGGTTCTTGGGCGGCGCCAGCAGCACGCCGTCCTTCATCATGAAGATGTTGGAGGCGGCGCCTTCGCTGAGGTAGCCGTCGCGGAACAGCAGGGTCTCGATGCAGCCGGCCTCGATCGCCATCTGGCGCAGCAGGCAGTTGGCCAGCAGCGAGGTGACCTTGAGGTCGCAGCGCAGCCAGCGGAAGTCGGCGGCCGATACGGCGGCGATGCCTTGCTCGCGCTGGACGTCGGGCGGCGTGTGCAGCGGCTCGCCCATGATGAAGACGGTGGGTGTGACCGTCGCCGGGAAGGCATGGTTGCGCACGGCCATTGGGCCGCGGCTGACCTGGATGTAGACGGATTGGTCGTCGGTTTCGCCGACTTCGACGATGCGCCCGACCAGCGCGCGCCATTCGGCGTCGCTGTGCGGGTTGGCCAGCTTGATGCCGTCCAGGCTGCCCTGCAGCCGGCGCAGGTGCTCGGCGATGCGGAACGGCCGGCGCGAATAGACGGGAATGACTTCGTAGACGCCGTCGCCGAACAGGAAGCCGCGGTCCATGACCGGTACCTTGGCCTGTTCGAGCGGCAGGAAGTCGCCGTTGAGATAGACGGCGTTCATTTGAACCACAACATCAGGGTATCCCAGGCGCGGCCGAAGATACCGGCGATGCCGACGTTTTCCAGGGCAACCACCGGAAACTCGCCCCACGGTTTGTCATCCACCGACAGCTTGAGCGTCGCCACTTTCTGGCCCTGCTGCACAGGCGCCAGCAGCGGCTGCATGCTCACCAGCTGCACCTTCAGGCGGTCGGCGACGCCCTTCGGCATCGAGAGCACGAAGTCGTCAAGGAACCCGGCCTTGACCGTTGCCTGCGCGCCCTTGTACACCTTCAGTTGCGAGAGTGCCTGCGCCTTTTCGTAGAGGCGCACGGCGTCGAAGTTCTGGAAGCCGTGGTTGAGCAGGCGTTGCGCCTCCTGGGCGCGCAGGGCGTCGGAATCGGTTCCCAGCACCACGGAGATCAGCCTGCGGGAACCGCGCTTGGCCGAGGCGATCAGGCAGTAGCCGGCGCCTTCGGTGTGGCCGGTCTTGACGCCGTCGACGCTCGGGTCGAGCCAGAGCAGCCGGTTGCGGTTGGGCTGGGTGATGCGGTTGTAGCTGTATTCCTTCTGCGAGTAGATTGGGTAGTACTCCGGAAAGTCGCGGACGATGGCCTGGGCGAGACGAGCGAGGTCGCGCGCGGTCGAGTAGTGCTGCGGATCGGGCAGACCGGTGGCGTTGGTGTAGTGCGTACTGGCGAGCCCCAGCCGGCGCGCTTCCAGGTTCATGCGCTGGACGAAAGCCTCCTCGGACCCGGCGACCGCCTCGGCCAAAGCGATGCAGGCATCGTTGCCGGACTGGACGATCATGCCGCGGATCAGCTCATCCACGGTCACGGGTCGCTTGGGTTCGATGAACATGCGCGACCCGGGAGCCTTCCATGCCTTTTCGGAGACCGGCACGGTCTGGTCGATTTTCAGCGCCCCCTGCTTGAGCGCGGTGAAAGTCAGGTACGCCGTCATCAGCTTGGTCAGCGATGCCGGTTCGACGCGCGCATCGGCGTCATGCTCGGCCAGCGGCTGACCGGAGGCATGGTCGAGCAGCAGCCAGGCGCGGGCGGCGACAGGCGGCGCGGCGACGGTCTGGGCAAAGGCGAGGGTCGTCGCCAGCAGGGACAGCAAGGAAACAAGGAATCGCATGGGAAGGTTGTTGCGGACAGGAACCGGAATTATAGGGGCTTACCTTTGCACTACGACCGGCCGGAAGTCCAGCAGTTCGGCCAGTTTTTCGACAATGCGGCGGGCTTCCTCGCGGTCGGCCCAGGGACCGAGCTGCAGCCGGTACATGCCGCCGCCAGGCCTGACCATGAGGCGATCGGAGAGGCTGCCAAGCTCGCGGGCCAGTCGGGCGCGCAGCGCTTCGGCATTTTCCGCATTGCCGAAGGCGCCCAGTTGCAAGTAGATGCCGCGGGCGTCCTTCACCTCGGGCAGGGACTGCGGTGGCGGCTCGGCAAGGGCGAGGCGGGCGATGGGATCGTCGTCGGGCATCGGCGCCCGGGCCATTGTCGTCTCCTGGCCGGGGAGGATGCTTTCCACATCGACCAGCGTGCTGCCGTTGCCGATGTAGCCGAGCTTCCAGGCGGCGGCGTAGGAGAGATCGATGACCCGGTTGTGCAGGAACGGGCCGCGGTCGTTGACGCGCACGACCACCGAGCGGCCGTTGGCCGGATTGGTGATGCGGGCGTAGGACGGAATCGGCAGCGTCGGGTGGGCAGCCGTCATGCCGTACATGTCGTAAGTTTCGCCGGTTGATGTCTTCTGACCGTGGAACTTGCGGCCGTACCAACTGGCGATGCCGCGCGCCCGATAGGGCGCGCCCGCGCGCAGCGGCACGTAGTCGCGGCCGAGCACCGAGTACGGGTTGTTGGCGAAGCGATGCGGCGGCTCGCTCTTCGGTACCGCATCCGGAATCGCATCGAGATTCTCGGGCGGGTTGTCGCCCGGCCCGTCGTCCTGGTAGAAGCCGCCGCCCTTCTTCAGGACGTAGGTGGGCGGCTTGGCCGGTGCCGGCTTGACGACTGCGGACGGTGGTTCCGCCCGCTCCTCCACCGGCCGCGGGGCGCGGGTGCCGCAGGCGGCAAGGACCAGCGCCAGGCTAGCGGCGCAACATTTCCAGTAATTCATCGGCAAAACGGTGAGCGTCGCCCGGCCAGCGGGCAGAGAGATAGTTGCCGTCCCGGACGGTGAAGCCGAGTGCGGTGTGGTCGGGCGTGTCGCGCAGAAAACCGCGCGGCGACCAGTGCGGTCCGACGATGAAGTCATCCGGCCCCGCCAGTGCTGCACTGACCTCCTGTTGCACGGTGACCGGGTAGGTGCGGTAGTAGTCGCCGAGGCGATTGCGCGTCAGACGCCAGGCGGAAAGCTCCATCCATTCGGGCAGGGCGGTGGTGCGCCGGCCGTGCAATACCGAACGACCGTCGGCTCGGCGCGCCCGGGCCGCAAGCAGCACGCCGTGGCAAATGGCGGCGACGGGCTTGCCGCTGGCGAAGAACTTCGCCACCAGCGATTGCAGGTGCGCAGACTCCAGATAGACCTTCATTCCCGGTGCATGGCCGCCCGGCAGCATCAAGGCGTCGAAGTCGGCGGCATGCGCCGCATCGTGGGACAGCGGCGCCAGGAAGCGGCTGTCCGCCAGGAGCGAGGCGTATGCGGCGCGGCCGTGTCCGTTCGCACGGAGAATGGGGGCCCACAGCCCCAAGTCCTCGCCCGTGACCATGCGCGGGTCGGCCGCCGCCGGCCGGCCGGCAGGTGTGGCGAAGTGCATCTCGATCCCGGCTGCGGTCAGACGCTGCCAGGGCACGGCGCATTCGGTGGGATCAAAGCCGACCGCCGGTAGCGGTACCAGGATACGGGGCACGGTGCTCATTTTTGCACCAGCATGCGATGGCGGTGAATCGACATCAGGATGCCGATGCCGAGAAACAGCGTCACCAGCGCCGTGCCACCGTAACTCACCAACGGCAGCGGTACGCCAACGACGGGCAGGATGCCGCTGACCATGCCCATGTTGACGAAGGCGTAGGTGAAGAAGATCAGCGTGATGGCGCCGGCCAGCAGGCGCGAAAACAGCGTCGGCGCGTTGGCGGCGATCATCAGCCCGCGGCCGATCAGGAGGGCGTAGAGCACCAGCAGGACGATATTGCCGAGCAGGCCGAATTCCTCGGAGAGGACCGCGAAGATGAAATCGGTGTGGCGTTCGGGAATGAACTCCAGCTGCGCTTGCGTGCCCTGGCCCCAGCCCTTGCCGAGGATGCCGCCGGAACCGATGGCGATGGTCGACTGGATGATGTGGAAACCCTTGCCCAGCGGATCCTTCTCCGGGTCGAGCAGCGTCAGCAGCCGCGCGCGCTGGTAGTCGTGGAGAAAACCCCAGGCCAGCGGCGCCGCCGCCGCCGCGCCGGCCACCATGCCGGCGATGATCTTCCAGGGCAGGCCGGCGAAGAAGATGACGTAGAAACCGGCCGCGAACACCAGGATGGCCGTGCCGAGGTCGGGCTGGCGGGCGATCAGCGCAGTCGGCACAATCAGGATCACGGCGGCCACGGCATAGTCGCGCAGGCGCAGCAGGGCCTCGTGCTTCTGGAAGTACCAGGCCAGCATCAGCGGCATGGCGACTTTCATGATTTCCGACGGCTGGGCGCGCATGAAGCCGAGGTTCAACCACCGCCGGGCGCCCTTGGAAACGTCGCCGAACAGCGCCACCGCGATCAGCAGCAGAATGCCGGCGACGTAGATCGGCAGCGCCAAATGCATCAGCCGCTGCGGCGGCATCCGGGCCGCCAGGCGCATCACCACCACGGCGACCATCATGTTGAGCAACTGACTGGTGACACGCTCGGGCGAAGCGCTGCCGACCAGCGCTAGCGCCACCAGCAGCAGCAGTCCGGCCAATACCAATAAGGGCACGTCGATGGGGGCGAGCAGCCAGCGCCAGACCTGTCGGGGATGCCAGCGGTTCATTAATCTTCCTCCGGCTCGGTTTCGTCCGTTGGTGCCGGAGCGTTGGGCAGCTTGCCAAGCAGGTAGTAGTCGAGCACCTGCCGGGCGATGGGCGCCGCCGCCTGGGCACCGAAGCCACCGTTTTCCACCAGGACCACCAAGGCGATTTTCGGCCGGTCGGCTGGCGCGAAGGCGATGAACAAAGCGTGGTCGCGCAACTCCTTCTTGACCCCGCCTTCCTTGTATTGGGCGCCCTTCAGCGAGTACACCTGAGCCGTGCCTGTCTTGCCGGCAGATTCATATGAGGCCCCCGCAAAGGCGCGTGCACCGGTACCCTCCTTGTTTACGCCGACCATCGCCTGCTTGATGACGTCTATGTGTTCCTGCCTGAGGGGAATGGTCTTGATCGGCTTCGGCTCGATCAGCGTCTTCTCGCCGCTGCGGGTGTCGGTGATGTATTGCACCAGGTGGGGCCGGAACATGACGCCGTTGTTGGCCAGGGCGGCCATGGCCTGCGCCAGCTGGATGGGCGTGTAGGCGTTGTAGCCCTGGCCGATGCCAATCGAAATGGTTTCGCCGGCGTACCACTTCTGCTGCTCGGGCTTCTTGAAGCGCTTCTTCTTCCATTCCTGCGAGGGCAGCACACCCTCGGACTCGCCCTCGATGTCGACCCCGGTGCGCTGGCCGAAACCGAACTGGCGCATGAAGCCGGCGATGTTGTCGATGCCGAGATCGTTGGCCAGCATGTAGTAGTAGGTGTCGCAGGACTGGACGATGGACTTGTACATGTCGACCAGGCCATGACCGCCCTGCTTGTCGTCACGGAAGGTATGGTTGCCGAAGTTGAAGAAGCCGGGGTCGGCAATGACCTGCTCCGGCCGCCGCTTGCCGTAAGTAAGGCCGGCCAATGCCATGTAGGGCTTGAAGGTCGACCCCGGCGGGTAGGCACCGTTGAGCGCGCGGTTGATCATCGGCTTCGCCGGCGAGTTATTCAATTCCTCCCAGTCCTGGCTGGCGATGCCATCGACGAACAGGTTGGGATCGTAATTGGGCACCGATACCAGCGCCAGAATGCCGCCGGTGGCCGGCTCGATGGCGACGAGCGAACCTTTGCGGTCGCCGAAAGCCTTCTCCGCAATCTCCTGCAATTTGGCGTCGACGGTCAGACTCAGATTGTTGCCGGCCACGGGGGCGGTGCGGGCCAAGGTGCGCACGGCGTGGCCGCCGGCATCGACCTCGACCTGCTCGAAGCCGGTGATGCCATGCAAGTCGAATTCATAGTGCTGTTCGAGGCCGGTTTTGCCGAAATGGTCGGTACCCCGGTAGTTGGCTTCCTGGTCCTCCTCGTCGATCTTGTCGAGGTCGCCGACGTTGACGCGGCCGATATAGCCGAGCAGGTGCGAGGCGAAGGCGCCGAAGGGATATTGGCGGAACAGACGCGCCTTGATGTCGAAGCCGGGGAAGCGGTAGCGATGGGCGATGAACTTTGCCACTTCCTCGTCGGAGAGCCGCGTGCGGATCGGCAGCGACTCGAAGTTCCGGCTTTCCTCAAGCAGTTTCTTGAAACGCTTGCGGTCCTTGGGCTGGATGTCGATGATCGTGGCCAGTTCGTCGATGGCCGCTTCCAGGTCGCCCATCACCTTCGATGGCGTGATTTCCAGCGTGTAAGCTGAGTAATTGCGCGCCAGGACGACGCCTTTGCGGTCGACGATCAGGCCGCGGTTGGGCACGATCGGCACCAGGGAGATGCGATTGTCCTCGGCGCGGGTCTGATAGTAGTCGTGCTGAATGATTTGCAGCCAGACGAAGCGGGCGAACAGCAGGCCGAAGCAGAGCAGGACGAAGCCGCCGGCGATGGTGAGGCGGCTCCTGAAGCGTTCCAGATCCTCCTGTGGGTTCTTGAATTCCACGGCGGCGCGTCAGATGGGCCGGTTGTGGTCGCGCTCGACCGGCTGGTACTGCGGCAGCAGCAGCAGATAGGTCAGCGGATGCCAGAGAACGGCGCCAAGGAAGCTGCCGGTGAACCAGAGCACGCCGGGGAATTCGCCGCCGGCAGCGAGACGGATCGCGACCATGACGATTTGCGCGCCGAGCAGCAGCGGCAGGACGTGCAGCGCCTGCTGTCCGAGTGGAAACCACAGAATTCGGCGCGAAAGTCCGCCGGCGGCGAAGGCGAGCAGTACGTAGGCGAATGCATGCTGGCCCATGACGCTGGCGTCGGCGACATCCATGAGCAGTCCGAGCACGAAGGCGGCGCCCATGCTGACTTTCAGCGGCTCCCGGATGCACCAGAAGGTCAGCACCAGCGCCACCCAATCGGGGAAGATGGCGAAACGGCCGAGCGGAACCAGATTGACGAACAGTGCCAGGACCAGGGTCAGGAAAATGAACCAGGTCCTGGCTGGCAGCAGAATACGGCGGGACGAGTGGGTAGGCTGCATCAGTGCTTTCTCTTGACTTTCCTGCCCTTGGCGGGCTTGTCCGGCGTCGCCGTGGTCTCCACGGGCAGCGGCGGCACGGTGCGACGGCCGAGGATCAGCACCTGGCCATGGCGCTCGACGCCGGCCAGCGGCTCGCAGGCGATGCGGGCAAAGGAAAAGGAATTGTCGCGGTCGATCTTGATTACTTTGGCCACCGGCAGTCCGGGCAGGTAAAGGGCGTCGAGGCCCGACGTGACCAGCACATCGCCCGGCTGCACATCGGCGTTGGTGGCCAGGAATCGCAACTCCATGGCGCCGGCGCCGGCACCGGCGAGCACCGCGCGCAAGCCGCTGCGCTGCACTTCGACCGGAATCGCCTGCTCCTTGTCGGTGAGCAGCGTGACTTCACTGGTAAGCGGGAAGGTGCGGCTGACCTGGCCCAGCACGCCGAGCTCGTCGATCACCGCCTGGCCGGCCTCGACCCCCGCCTGGGTGCCCTTGTCCACGATGACCCGGCGCGTGAAGGGGTCGCGGGCGGCATAAATAATTTCAGCGATGCGACCCTCGGACGGCTGTCGTTCCTTCATGTCGAGCAGTGCGCGCAGGCGGCGGTTTTCCTGGTCGAGATGTTCCTGGCGCAGCAGCAGGTTGGCTGTCGCAAGTTGCTGCTTGCGCAGGCTTTCGTTCTCGTTTTTCAATGCCCTCTGGCTGGCAAGGTAGTCGCCCAGGTCCATGCCGGCATCTACCGGCAGGTAGGCGAAGCGCTGCAACGGCCAGAGCACGGTGGCCGCGCCAAGCCGTGCCCACTCGAGGGTGTGGAAGCGCAAGTCGGCCACCAGCAGCACGATCGACAGGGAGACGAAGAAGAGCAGCCGGGCGAGCGGCGCCGGACCTCTCTTGAAGAAGGGTGGTGGCGAGTGACCGACGACGGACATCAAGGCGGCAACGACTCCCGAAAATGGCAAATCGGCGCATTCATTGCGCCGATTCGAACATACCGGGGCAGGGATTTACTCGTTTGCGAAAATACTGCCGAGTTTGTCCATCTTTTCGAGGGCGATGCCGGAACCGCGGACGACGCAGGTCAGCGGGTCGTCGGCGACGATGACCGGCAGTCCCGTCTCCTCCATCAGCAGCCGGTCGAGGTCGCGCAACAGCGCGCCGCCGCCAGTCAGGACCATACCCTTGTCGGCGATGTCGGCACCGAGTTCCGGTGGCGTTTGTTCGAGGGCGATCTTGACGGCGCCGACGATCTGGTTGAGCGGATCGGTCAGTGCTTCGAGGATCTCGTTGGAGGAAATCGTGAAGCTGCGCGGTATGCCCTCGGCGAGGTTCCTGCCCTTGACCTCCATCTCGCGCACCTCAGAGCCGGGGAAGGCGGAGCCGATTTCCTTCTTGATTGATTCGGCCGTGGTTTCGCCGATCAGCATGCCGTAGTTGCGGCGGATGTAATTGATGATGGCCTCGTCGAACTTGTCGCCGCCGACGCGCACCGACCCGGAATACACCATGCCGCCCAGCGAGATGACGCCCACTTCGGTGGTGCCGCCGCCGATGTCCACCACCATCGAGCCGGTGGCGTCGGAGACGGGCAGGCCGGAGCCGATCGCCGCGGCCATCGGCTCCTCGATCAGATAGACCTGGCTGGCGCCGGCACCGAGCGCGGATTCGCGGATGGCGCGCCGCTCCACCTGGGTCGAGCCGCAGGGAACGCAGATGATGATGCGCGGGCTGGGCGAGAACAGGCGCGAGTCGTGCACCTTCTTGATGAACTGCTTCAGCATCTGCTCGGTGACGGTGAAGTCGGCGATCACGCCATCCTTCATCGGCCGGATGGCCGTGATGTTGCCGGGCGTCTTGCCGAGCATCTGCTTGGCGGCATGGCCAACGGCCTGGATCGTCTTCTTGGCGTTGGGGCCGCCTTCGGTGCGGATGGAAACGACCGATGGTTCGTTGAGCACGATGCCCTGACCGCGCACATAGATCAGCGTGTTGGCGGTGCCAAGGTCGATGGCAAGGTCGTTGGAGAAATAGGAACGGAGAAAGCTGAACATCGAGGATTCCGATAACAGTGGGAGAGCGTGGCAGGGTCCGGACGGACGGCGAAATGCCTTATGATAACGTATCCTGTTTCACAAGATAAGTTGTCGCCCGCATGTCTCTAAGCCCCGACGAGGTTGGCCGAATCGCCCGGTTGGCCCGCCTCGAAATATCGCCTGAAGAAACGGATCGCACCCGCGACCAGCTCAACGGCATTCTTTCGTTCATCGAACAGCTGCAGGCGGTCGATACCACCGGCGTCGCCCCGATGGCCCACGCCATGGATGTGGTGCAGCGGCTGCGTGCAGATCGCGTCACCGAATCCGACCGCCGGGCCGATTTTCAGGCCATCGCACCCGAGACCGAGGCCGGACTCTACCTGGTTCCCAAGGTGATCGAATGATTCAGGCGTCGCTGAAGGAACTCTCAGCCGCGCTGGCGGCAAGGAAGATATCGGCAGTCGAACTGGCGACGCTGTTCCTCGACCGGATCGAGTCCCTCAATCCGGCGCTCAATGCCTTCATCACCGTCGATCACGAGGGAATGATGGCCGCCGCCCGTACCGCCGACGAGCGCCGCGGCAAGGGCGAATCCGGCCCCCTGCTCGGTGTCCCGATGGCGCACAAGGACATCTTCTGCACCGAGGGCTGGCTGACCACCTGCGGCTCGAAGATGCTCGCGAACTTCGTCTCGCCCTACGATGCCCATGTGGTCTCGCAATTGAAGTCGGCCGGCATGGTGACGCTGGGCAAGTGCAACATGGACGAGTTCGCCATGGGCTCGTCGAATGAGACCTCGCACTTCGGACCGGTGAGGAACCCCT